>JADFPV010000027.1 GCA_022562155.1 Chloroflexota bacterium | reverse complement strand
GAGCCTTCGCGACACGCTGGCATGGAAGCGCGTTGTAGAGATGCACGAGGCTGGTGCGGTGCTTGCCGGTTCGAGCGCCGGCGCGATGGTCCTGTGTGAGACCATGGCGTTCGAGGGCAAAGAGACACCTGGTCTGGGCGTCGTGCCGGGCGTGACCGTCCTCCCACACTTCGAGCGTGCGACCGAAGAGCGAGTTCAACTACTACGCGAAACGGCGGGAAAACGAACGTATCTGGGGATCGATGGCGCCACGGGCTGTGTGCTCGTGGACGGCGCGTGGCACGTTTACGGGCCGGGTCGCGTTCGCCTGATTACCAGGTCCGGCGCGGATGTGATCGAAAGCGGTGGGAGCTTCCGGCTAACCTAGCTCGCCCGGCGATGCGACCAGCCCGCCCCTACGGCACCATCTTCCAGCCCGACGCGAAACGTCTCGAACGTCATAGCAAGGTGGGCACCTCGACGAGCACGCTGGGGTCGTCGTTCTTGACAGAGTTGGCGCGATCCGAGACAGGCGTTCCGACCAGGTCGTCCTCGGCTGAAGGCACAAGGAGCTTTCGTAGCTTTTCGAGGTCGGTCTCGTCCTGATACATCCACGCCTCTGCTTGCTCACCGGTCAGGATGACGGGCATGCGGTCGTGTACTTCAGCCACCGTCTTGTTCGCGTCGGTCGTGACGATCGTGAAGGTGCGCTCCCAGATGTCAGGTTCTGGCTGCCAGTACTCGTAGAGTCCGGCGAACATAAGGAGGCGGCCGTCCGGGTTGTGGAACCAGATGGGCCGCCGCGCGCTCTTGGGTCCTATCCATTCGAAGAAGCCGTCAGCGGGAACCAGGCACCGTCGCTTGCGGAACGCCTCTTTGAACGCGGAACGCGTGTCGAGCGTCTCTACGCGGGCGTTGATCTGGGCGGCGGCGCGCTTGCGGTCCTTCGCCCACGAGTTGATGAGGCCCCAGAGCGCGGGTAGGACCTCTCGGTCCTCGTACTTCTTGCGGACGACCCAATGCTGGTCTGTCGGCGCGATGTTATAGCGGGGCCGGTAGTCTGCTAGCGACTCGACCGGCACGCCCAGTTCATCGGCGAGTTCGATCGCCTCCTGCCGGGTTAGCGTGAAGCGGCCACACATCGTCGCGATTGTAACAAAGTTAATGCCAGAGGTGACGAGTTTGGAGCGGCTTAGGCGCGCCTGCGGAGCGTTAGCCAGACGGTCACGGCTACGGTCATGCTCACAAGCGTCGCGGCGACGATTGCTCCGATTAGGACGGACCGATCTCCACCAGCGTCGGCGGCCAGCTGGCTCGTGCTACTGAGGCCCGGAAGCTCAGCTATACCACCTACGGCCGCGCCCGAGACGACGATCTTCCCCCGCATGGTGGTTGGATGTACGGTGCAGAGGTAGTAGAACTCGCCCTGCGTGTCGAACAACCGAGCGAATGTGCCCAAAGTCTGAGTCGCGGAAGCCCAGTCGGGCCCGCCGCCGCCCGTACAGGCCAGCCCCTTGCTGAAGTTAGCGCCACACTCGACGACGTTGTGGGGCACAAAGCCGACCCATGTCCAAGTCACAAGCGATCCGGCCGGGACCGTTGTCTCGCAGACGCCGTTCTGGAACGAAACGTCGCAAAACCAGATGTCACCGACATCGATGCTCGGTCCCGCGTTTGCCGTGCCCGAACCGGAACTGAGGCTAAACGTGAGGAGCAAGCCAACGGTTGCAAGGACAATAAGGGATTTTCGGACGTTGACCCGGAGTAACGACACTTACCACCCCGCTACGTTCACACGAGCATGCTTTGCTCGCGCGCCGTATGTTGTAACACGCTCCTGGGCCGAGTCTGTTACAAGTCCAACGTGTTCTGCTTCGGTGCCTGCCTCAGTGCTAGTTCAAGCGCTGATCTGCCGACAATCACCATAGGGAACATCTCCCGAAGGAGGTTCTAGATGGAGCCGAATCGCGAAGCAGCACAGCCGTTACTCGTCAGCGCGGAAGAGTTCCTATCTCGACTAGCGGACGAGATCGAGCGTAGCGATCGCTACGAGCACCCGTTCACCATCCTAACGCTCAGGCCACCCGATTCCTCGAGGGCGGCCGCCAACCTCAAGGCCGAATGGCTGGAGTCGTCCGCCTCAGGCCTAACGCGGGGTTGCGATGTGATTGCGACTCTCGAACATGAACCCATATTGGTCATCTTGTTGCCCGAGACTGACGTATCGGGCGCCGCCTCGCTGCTGGAGCGCCTACGCTTGGCTATGGATGACCTTGATCAGGACTGGAATTACGGCTTGTTTGAGTACCCGCAGAACGAGCGGCAGCTTCGAGAGTTCATGAAGGAAGCTGCGTAGCTATCATTCGATCTGGGCCTGGCACTTCCACGTAGCCGGCGGGGCCGCTGTGGATTGCGCCTGTGCCGGACCCTGCGATTCGAATCAGAAACCGTTATTCTCGACCGCCTCTATCCAGACCTCGGAGTCCAGTCAGATGCAGCGACCTTCTGGCTGTTGGTAACCCGGTGTTTGCGCGGGGGCCATCTGGCCCCCGTCTTTCAGTAGCATTGTCCCTACGGTACCCTCCGAGAGCACCCTACGCTGGTAGGAGAGCGATCGAGTTTGCAAAAGGAGGCCCTGGGAAATGAAAACGAAACGCATGTCCATCCGAGTCGCTGGGGCGATGTTTGCCTTGCTGTCGCTACTCCTGTTTGTTGCCGCCGCCTGCGGTGATGACGGCGATGATGCGGATCCGACGGCCACAGAGCCCGCGGTAGAGGAACCGACCGCTACGGAACCTGCCGACGAACCAGAGCCGACGGATCCGGCTGAGCCGGACCCAACCGCAACTGAAGCGGCTGCGGCGGAGACGTCCGTGGACGTGAGCTTGACCGAGTTCGTGCTCGAGCCCTCAGTCGATTCGGTTCCAGCAGGCGCGGTGACCTTCAACGTGAGCAGCAACGGGGCGATCTTCCACAATCTCAGGGTCGTGGCAACTGACCTGGCTCCGGACGGCCTGCCAACCGACGACGCGACGTTCTCGGCGGATGAGGAGCAATTGGACGTCGTCGCAAGTACGGAAGACCTCGACCCCGGGGAGCAGGAAACGCTCACGGTCGAACTGGCTGCTGGCAGCTATGTGCTCATCTGCAACATTGCGACGCACTACGACTTAGGGATGGCGGTCGCGTTCACGGTCGAATAGGCAACATAGGATTGCAGGCCAAGGAGGCCGGCGATTGGCCCTGGTGAGGTGCATCGCGTTATCTTCCGCCTCGATCTGAGCCAGCTCGGCTTCTTCGATCCGCGCATGCGCTCTGTCGTGGAGCCGGGAAGCGTCCGCGTGATGCTCGGCGCCTCTTCTGAGGACGTCCGCGCGGAAGGCGAATTCGTGATCGAGGGCGGCGTGCGAGAACTCACCACGGCGGACATCTTCCCGACCAGAGTCGAGGTTGATTCGGTATAGGAGCAGATCGACTATCGTCGCGGCAGGCTCCCGCCAGCGGCGGTAGCTCGGTGGTAGAAATCCTGTCCTCCAAGCAGAGGGTCGCGAGTTTGAGCTTCTTCTCTCGCTCCAGATTCAACGATGGTTCAGACCAGAGCCGAGGAACCGGTCGTATACGTCCCTAATGGAGCCGCGCACCCAGTACACTCTTACAGGAAATGGCATCAGAACGGATTCGTAGCGAACTGTGAGCGATATAAGAGGCGCGCTGAAACACCGTCAGTTCGTGATTTTGCTCATGATCTTTGGAGTGGCGGTACTGGCTGGGCCGCTAAGCTACGAGGCGAAAGCGAGCGCGGAGGGAGTCGCGGGTGGCTGCGCTGTGGCCTTGGGTCCAGCAGATGTGTTCTTGGCTGTCCTCCCAGCTCCGCTCCCTGTTCCCGACAATGACCCTGTCGGCGTCGAAGACTGCATCACAATTGACGATCCCAGAACGATCAATCGCCTGACGGTGGCTCTCGACATCAGCCACACATGGGTCGGAGATCTGGTCGTCACGCTCACTCACGAGGATACGGGTACCAGTGTCACCTTGATTGACAGGCCCGGGGCACCAGCAATCGACAGCCTAGGCTGCACTGGTGATGACATCGACGTCACACTGGACGACGACGCTGCCCTGCCGCTTGAAGATGAGTGCGCTGCCGGCGTTCCGACGATCTTAGACACACTCGCCCCCAGCGAGCCCCTGAGCGCCTTCGCCGATGAGGGCATCGCCGGAACCTGGACACTTCAGATCTCCGACCACTTTGTGGAAGAGCTGGGGGCGCTGGAGGCATGGTCTCTCATCCCTTCCTTTAATCGGCCCTGTCACGTCACGGCCGAGACTGGTGTCGTCTTTGCCGCTCAGCTCAAGGCCCCGCTTCCCATCCCGGACGACGATGTAACCGGAGTAGGGGACTGCATCACGATCAGCGACGGCCGGGCGATCAACAACCTGAGCGTTGCCGTCGAAATCAGCCACACAAGGGTGAAAGACGTCGTCGTAACCCTGACTCACCTGGAAACGGGCAAGACTGTGACGTCATCTTGGATAGTTCAGAGAACCTTGAGGTTGACGTTGGGTGTAGTCCCGGCACTCCCACCCTCTCGGGGAGGTTCAGACCAAACGAGGGATTCTTCCGCTTAGACGGGGAGAGCATAGCTGGAACCTGGACTCTTCGTGTCTTTGATGATGCCGCTGGGCACCAGGGCACCCTGAACGACTGGTCAATCACTGCCAGTCTCGATGGGCCGCCGGCGGTCTGCCCGCCTGCCACTATCTCGGGCGACGCGTTTTCGGACGCGCTCCCAGCACCGCTCGCCATTCCCGACGGATTCATAGACGGCCGGTTGGGCATGGTGGAGGACTGCATCACCATAGACGCTGATACGAATATCGAGGCCCTGGTGGTCACGCTTGATATCGAACACACCGCGGTCGGAGACGTCATTGTCACGCTCACCCATGAAGATACGGGGAGTAGCGTAGATCTCCTGTTTGGTCTGGACTGTGACGGGGATGACATCGTCGTGACCTTGGACGACGCGGCCGACTCTCCAGTCGACGATCAGTGCGGCGCCGGCTCGCCATCGATCACGGGGACCTTCAGACCGAGTCAGCGCCTCAGCGAATTCGATGACGAGAGCATAGCGGGGACCTGGGTGCTGGAGGTAGATGACGGACAACCCACCGAAACAGGGGCCTTAAACGGCTGGTCGCTCAGTCCGGGTCAGCCGGTCCCATGCTCACCAGCCTCTGGGTCTGGCCACGTCTTCGCCGCTCAACTCAATGCGCCGCTTCCCATCCCGGACGATGATCCCGACGGAGCAACGAACTGCATCACGATCAGTGACGCCCGGCCGATCAACAGTGTGAGCGTTGCAATTGACATCAGCCACCCAAGCGTGGCGGATCTCGGCGTAACCTTAACCCACGTGGAAACGGACTCGGTCATGCTGCTTATTCTCTTTCCGACGACCGAAAGCGGCGAACCGTGCCCCGGCGCTGACATCGATGTCATCCTGGTTAGATCGGGGGCTCCTGACGTGGACGCCGCATGCAGCCCCGGCACTCCCACCCTCTCGGGGACGTTCAAGCGAACGGTATCGAATCCCGCTTTCAGCGGAGAGAGTATGGCGGGAACGTGGACTCTTAAGGTACAGGATGTGAACGAAGGCCAGCTGGGCACATTGAACGATTGGTCGATCATTGCCGGTCTGGAGGGCCCTCCAGCGGTGTGCCCGACCGCTGTGGGTTCTGGAGACTCGTTCTCCGACTCACTCCCAGCCCCACTCGCTATCCCTGGGGATGATCCGGTAGGCGTCATGGACTGCATCACTATCCAAGACGAGAGACCGATCCTCGACCTCGATGTAGCCCTGGACATCGACGCAAACGTGGGTGATCTCGTTATCAGGCTGACCCACGACGACACCGGCACTACGATCGTCCTGATGGACCGCCCAGGGGTGCCTTGTGCATTCTGTATTTGCGGCTACGACGGCATCGACGTGGTCTTGAACGATGAAGCTACGTCTCTAGTCCAGGACGAATGCACAGATGCATCACCAACAAAAGTTGGCGAGTTCAGACGAAATGAACCGCTCTCGGCCTTCGACGGGGAGAGTCTGGCAGGTAACTGGACTCTTCACATCGTGGACGACATAGAAGGCTCTCAAGGAGATCTGATTGGATGGACCCTCATCGTCGGACCGGAGGACGAGGCCACAGTGACCCCGACGGTCACACCTCAGGCGACCGGCACGCCGCTACCGCCTCCGCCGGGTGGCCCGGTTGGCGACGCGAGCTGTGACGACACGGTAAACGCTATCGACGCCGCCTTCATTCTCCAGTTCGGCGCGGGGTTGATCGGCGGGCTGCCGTGCGCCGGCCTGGCGGACGCCAACCAGGACGGCGATGTGACCTCGATAGATGCGGCGCTGGTCCTGCAGTTTACGGCAGGGCTGCTAGGTATGCTGCCTCCGTAGAACATCTAGGCGAAGGTCCTGTCTCCAGGCGACCACTGACGGGCTTGCGCGCGCGAGGGCTTCGCGTTACGCTCGCCGGGTGCCGATCCAAGGAGAGTACGAGCCGAGCCCGCTGTCGTTCGCCGCTGATCAGGTGGCCCTTTACGAGTCTACGGGTGGCGTCGAGGGTGGGACGCTCCAGGACAAGCCGGTCGTCATCCTCACCATGAAGGGTCGCCATAGCGGCAAAGTACGCAAGGCACCCCTGATGCGCGTCGAGGAAAACGGTACATACGCCGTCATCGCTTCGATGGGCGGCGCTCCCAAGCATCCGGTCTGGTACCTGAACTTGATCGCCTCACCGGCGGTGACGCTGCAGGACGGCGCAAACGTGTACGAAATGGGCGCTCACGAGGCGAGTGGCGATGAGAGGACGCGCTGGTGGGCGCTGGCGGTCGAGGCATGGCCGGCCTATGCGGAGTACCAGACCAAGACGGACCGACAGATCCCGGTTGTCGTCCTGGAGCCTACAGACTCACCTGGCGGTTCAAACGCCCCTTCTTAGTTACACGTTGTCTGAAGAACAGCGGTGGCGGCCAGCAGGCCCCCGGTAGAGTCGCGGCTCCGCTACCCGGTCATAAGGTGCGGCGCGGCCTCACCCAGCGCTTGCTCAAGCGCACCGTAGTCGTTGCGGGCCCTGGGGAGGCCCAACTCAATATCATCGGCGTCTCGGGACCGCAGGATGAGTGTCCGGTTAACGAACGAACGCTTCAGTTCGACCTGGGTCAGTTCATCAAATCGGGCCGATCGCTCCTCCTTGGAATCGCGACGAACCAGGAGGACCCTGCGGTCCGTGAGAGCCACGCGCCACTGTTGCAAAGGGTCCTTCTTGTTCCAACCCATCAGAGGCGCCAGGACTGACAGCGAGAATCGGAAGATGGATCCGGTGTTCCCGTGGCCCGTATACAGCAGCTTCTCGTCAGCCTCCAGATATTCGGCGAACTCGCGACTCTTCAGCTCATCTGCTGGCATGATGTCTCCTCAAAGTACCGGTTGGAACCGCGACTATCATACCTCTACATACGATACAGCCGCTCAGCGCTATGTTTCCGGTCCGCTACTGGATGAAAGGCAGAGTTCGGAACTCGATGCTGAACACCTCGCAGATGCGAGTGCGCATGACGTCCGCCGTGATTCCTCACAGAGAAGGCAGCCCCGCTAGGCGGAGGATATCTGGATCTCTCCTCCGTCGTTCACCTGAACGCGATAGGTGGTCAACTTCTCGGTCGGCGGTGCGGCCACCGCCTCTCCGCTTGTGACGTCGAACTGGCCACCGTGAAACGGACAGGTGACGATTGCGCCGTCTAGCAGGCCCTGGCTCAGGCGGCCAGCCATGTGCGTACACGTGTCGCTGAAGGCGTAGATCGTGCCGTTCACGTTGGCCAAGGCTACCTCATCTCCCTGGAAGTCCACCAGCGTGATCTCGCCCGGTGGAACCTCAGCCAGGTCGGCTACTTTCACGAAGTCGGCCATCGCCGTCTCCCCTACGTAGCTCGCGGCGCTTCGTCAACGGTCTGCCGGGCTGTCTTCTCAGGCGTGAACTTCACGGGCAGGTGCTTGATGCCGCTGATGAAATTCGAGCGAAGTCGCTGAGCAGGGTCGACTTGCTGGATGTCGGGCATCCGGCGAGTCAACTCCTCGAACATGACCCTGATCTCCAGCCGGGCCAGGTTGAGGCCTAAACAGTTGTGCGGCCCGCCGGCGCCGAAGGCCAGGTGCAAGTTGGGGCTGCGACCGACATCGAAGCGGTCGGGGTCTTCGAAGACCTCCTCGTCCCGGTTGGCGGAGATGTACCAGAGCGTGACCTTGTCGCCCTTCTTGATCTGGTGGCCCCGGATCTCCATATCGCTCATTGTTGTCCGCCGGAAGTACATCACCGGGCTTACCCAGCGCAGCATCTCCTCCACCGCGGTCGGCATGAGCGAGGGGTCGTTTACGAGCCTGGCCCACTGGTCCGGATAGTCGAAAAAGGCCACCATACCTCCGGAGATGAGATTGCGTGTCGTCTCGTTGCCGGCCACCGCCAGCAGCAGGAAGAAGATGTCGATCTCAAGCTGGCTGAGCTTGTCGCCGTCGACCTCCGCGCCGACGAGTACGCTCATCAGATCGTCCCGGGGGTTCTCGCGTCGTTCGCTGGCCAGTTTTTCGGCATAGCTGTACATTTCGACGCCCGCGTTCATCGTGGCGTCCGGCGAGACCTGGTACTCGGGGTCCGCGCTGCCGATCATGCGATTGCTCCACTCGAAGATCTTCTGGCGGTCTTCCTGGGGAATCCCGATCAGTTCGGCGATGACCTGGAGAGGTAGTTCCGCAGCCATTTCTGTCACGAAGTCGCACTCACCCCGCGGCGCAGCCTTGTCGAGGATCTGGGTCGTCACCTGGCGCACGGCCGGCTCCAGCCGGTTGATCCGTGCCATGGTGAACCCCGTGTTGACCAGCTTGCGTAGCTTGGTGTGACGAGGGGGGTCCATGTTGAGCATCATCAGCTCCAGGCCGCCCATCGCCTGCGGGGCGCCATCAGTCTCTGAGTGGCCCTCGGTCTGCGAACCGCTGGCAGCCTGTCCGGCGCCTCCATACTCAGACTCGCTCATGCCGACGACGCCCTGAGCGGAGGAGTAGCCCGCCCAGTCCTGAGAGGCCTTCTCGATGTCGTGGTATTTGGTCAGCACCCAGAAGCCAGGGCCGTTCGGCTCAGGGTGCAGGTAGACGGGCGCCTCGTTCCGAAGAAGCTTGAAGGCCTCGTGGGGGACACCCTCGACAAACCTATCCAGGTTGAGCAGATCGATATCCGCTAATTTCATTGTCGAAACCTCCGTAGTGCAAGCCTGCCACTATGGGTACGCCCAGCTATGCCCAATCCGGCGACTGGCGGTACGTGTGGCCCCACTACACCGCCACGATAGCATACGCACCATGCGATGTCATCGACCTCAATAGCTCTTAGACGTGGTGTGGTTTGCTACACCGGCAGGTGAGAGATGAGGCGTGCTACGAACTGGAGGATGAGCATGGCGTCCCTGGAGTTGATCTCGCCATCCAGGTTCACGTCCGCGGTCTTCGGGCAGTTCAGCGAGTTGATAAGACGCGCATCGAACTGCAGGACGATGGCGGCGTCGATGCTGTTGACTGTGCGCTCGTCCCCGGGCTTGGCCTTGGGGCCGTTCGCGTCGCCCATGGCGAAGCCCTTGCATGGGTCGTCGGGCGTGGTGGGCGTGCTGGTCGGCGTGTCGGTTGGCGTTTCGGTGGGCGTGTTGGTCGGCGTATTGGTCGGCGTGTTGGTCGGCGTGGCGGTCGGCGTGGCGATGGGCACGTTGGTGAACGTGCACTCGACCTCCTCGCCCGGCTTCAGGTCGATCGTCACGGTCTCACTTGCCAGGTCCACGTCGATGTTTCTCGACCCAGTCCCGAAACAGTCGATGTCGTCCAGCAGCCATCCCGCTATTAGGTTTTCGATGACTTCGTACTCGCGCGGGTCCAGACCGCCCTGTTTCTCGCAGTCATCGTCCTCCAGGTCCGGGTCCCTCATGCCTGGAATGTCGGTGTCAAAGTCGAAGCTGATGCCCGTGGTTTCCGGGTTGGTGTCCTTGCAGATGATGATGCGTCCTGGCGGCGGGGTTGACGTGGGCACATTGGTGAACGTGCACTCGACCTCCTCGCCCGGCTGCAGGTCGATCGTCACGGTCTCATTTGCCAGGTCCACGTCGATGTTTCTCGACGCAGTCCCGTGGCAGTCGATGTCGTCCAGCACCCATCCCGCCGCCGGGTTCTCGGTGATTTCGTAGTCGCGCGCGTCCAGCCCGCCCTGTTTGTCGCACTCATCGTCTTCTAGGTCCGGGTCCCTCATGCCCGGAATGTCGGTGTCAAAGTCGAAGCTGATGCCCGTGGTTTCCGGGTTCGTGTCCTTGCAGACGATGATGCGTCCTGGCGGCGGGGTTGACGTGGGCGTGATGGTGGGTGTGGGCGTGATGGTCGGTGTGGGCGGCGGCGCGGCTGGACAGTTTGTGTTGGGGGTGGCGTCCAAGACGTAATCGATGACTTCGAAACCGGACTGGAAGCCCGTTGCGCCGCCGAACTCCGAGATGTCGTTGGGATCCTCGTTGCCGTCAGGCCCGTAGAGGAAGCCGCGAAGGAGCGGTCTCGAGCAGGACGTGTGCAGCCTGATCAGCTCGCTCTTGCCCGCAATCTCCAGATGGACTTTGTTTCCGATGTTTCCACTCCCGTCGGCTTCTACGAAGACTGTGTCGCCGTCGTTCAGGATCTTGGGACCGTGGTTACTGTCCGGGCCAGGCCGGAAGTGGGCTTTGCCAGTGTCTCGATCCAGGTTGACGGTAACAGGGCTGCCAAATCCGAAGTTTCGGTACTTCAGCTCAATGACTAGAACCTTAGGTCGGGCAGCCTCCGCCGCGGGTACGTCAAATCCTCTCTCGGGAGCCGGCGCCAGCGCTATCGCAATGGCCACTCCCAGCGCCAATAGGACTATGGGCAGGCCAAGGATCACCAGCCTGCGCCGGTTCGTTCTACCTAAATGAAATGGATACCTCACGGCACTGCTCCTCAGATAGCGGGGGCGGTGTTGCCGGCTAACAACGACTCATCAGGTTCGCGGGGGGAATCTGATAGACGACGTCCGTGCTCGTCGAGCGTTCCTGCCTCAGGCGTCCTTGCCGCGGGGCCCACACCTGCGACTAGTTGTCGCATCAGCGTGCGTTGGGCCACCAGCCCTTCGCAACATGATACACGACATAACACGCGATATCAAACACAAACACAGGGTCAGCTTGTACTGGACGAACGAAGGTTCCGGTTCAGGACTGCCCCGACATGGCTTGTGTAGCCGCCACCATCGAAGCTGAACCGGGCCAGATTCTACATGACAGCGCCAAGTATGTCGTACCCGGAGCGCATCCTCTTGACGGTGGGCGAGAACGGCATAACCGTCACTTCACTGGAGTGACCTGGTACAAGCGATCCAGGGTCCTCTTCTTGATGATCTTGACGTTATTAGGTATGCCCAGCGCGTTCGCGAGGTCGCTACGCTCGCCGAACATCTTGCGCTTACTGTGTAACCCCACAAGCCACACCCGGTTCGGGTCTCCTGGGTCAGCCTCTCCCGGTGCCAGCTTTACGAATCCTGCGGCCATGCCATCCTCCAATTCTTCAAGTGCGCCATCGAAACGCTCCGTGAGACGCAGCGCGATCGCATCCCTAATGATTTGCGCTCTATCCAGCTTGCCCGGATCAGTGCGCCATACTGAGAGTTGGGCGTGGGAGACTCCTGCGCGTTCTAACGTCAGCGGAATGTCGTATTTCCAAGCGCGAGATTCACACCATTCGACTGCAGCCCTCCACTGCTCGCCGCCACGCACCATGGTCTTGTGGATTTCCCTGGCGAAGCCCTCAAGCTCTACGGAAAGCGACTGACAGTTGAGGCTGATCGCAGGGTCTGTACCGGCTGGGTAGGTCTTGCCGTTGAGGTCCGATAAGCCTGCTGCGTCCAGAAAACCTCGCGTCGTCACACCGTTGGCGATCGCGCATTCATGCTCACGCACGCACTGGTACAGATCGCCGTCGCCGAACGTTCCTGCACCACCGCTAATGTAGTAGCTTGTCGATGCTAATCGCTGCATACCATCCTCGCCAAAGATCTTCCTGCTAAACAGCTCGGGCGTCGTCTCGGTCGCATCCACCGGCTCTTCAGGCGTATGCCACACCAGAACTTTCGGCTTGTTCACGCCAGCGTGGATGTTGTCAGGATGGGCAGGTACGTACTTCGCTCCACACGGCTGCAGGCGACTAGGGCCATAGTCATCGCTCATTGCGATTCTCCGCCTTCCGTTCTCAGGCACGAAGCTGCAATTAGACGAGCGCCAGAGCCGGCGCTGGGCGTAATACAGCACGACCAATGTCGTCATGTGTTTGGTTGTCGTCTCCGCCCATCATGCCAGTTCCCGGATTTTTGCAGAACACCGACTCGGCACTCGGTACGGCGGACAGCCTCCGACCAGAGTCGAGGTAGATTCGGTATGGGAACGGATCGGCTAGTATTGTAAGAGGCTCTCGCGAGCGGGGGTAGCTCAGCGGTAGAGCTCCTGCCTTCCAAGCAGGAGGTCGCGAGTTCGAATCTCGTCCCCCGCTCCAAATTGACTTTTGGCGGGTTTTCTGGGCTTCGCTTGCCGGCAAGGAGACAATCGCGATGAAGTCTTGGTGTTCTGGGGCGCTGCTGGCCGCTGGCCTCTTGGGCGCCGTGGCGGCCGCCTGCGGTGGAGGTGGTGGCGGCGGCGGCGAACTCTCTCTTGAACAGTACTTTGACTAGGTCGGCTCCATCGTTGAGGGTCTTGAGGAACGAACCGCGACACTAGATCAGCCGATGGAGCAAGATGTCGACTCGGAGCCAGAACAGATCGAGGCATTTTGCGGCACCTTCGCCGCCGTCCTTCGAATCAATGGCTGAGTTCTCAGAACTGTTGCTCGGCCCCGACTCCGGGTTCGCTTCGGCGATCGGACAGCTTGCAGCCGTCTGCCTTCAGCTACAGAGCATTGCGGATGACAACGACATTGAAGCCGATCTTCTAGAGTGCGCGGGTTAGCCCTGCCAGCGGATCAGTTCTACCTGGATTAGGCTCTGGTCCACTGACTCGATCCTACCTGTAGATACCGTCAACAGTCCCAAAAGAAGAAGGCCCGGAGGGGCCTTCTTCGCTTACGACTCTTGGCATCACGCCAGGTAGCTGGGCCCAGGTTAGGGCGCGCCAGCGGGGCACATCCTGGTATGCCCGGCTACTTGTTGGGTTGCGGAGTCATCCGCAGATACGGCTTCAGTTCCTTGTAACCCTTCGGAAAGAGCTTGTCCGCATCTTCATTCGAAATGGTTGGCAGAATGACGACGTCGTCGCCGTCCTTCCAGTTCGCCGGCGTCGCGACTTTCTCGTTGTCCGTGAGCTGTAGCGAGTCGATGACGCGCAGCAGTTCATCAAAGTTGCGCCCCGTCGGCGCGGGATACGTCAGCGATAGGCGCAGCTTCTTGTTGGGGTCGATGACGAACACAGACCGCACCGTCGCCGTCGCGTCCGCGCCTGGGTGGATCATGTCGTAGAGTTCCGCGACCTTGCGGTCGGCGTCGGCGAGCAGCGGGAAGTTCAGCTTGGAACCCTGCGTCTCCTCGATGTCCTTCGCCCAACTTTCATGCGACTCTTTTGGATCCACGCTGAGACCGATCACCTTCACGTTCCGCTTGTCGAACTCAGGCTTCAGCGACGCGAGCATCCCCAGTTCGGTCGTGCATACTGGCGTGAAGTCGGCTGGGTGTGAGAACAATACTGCCCAGCTGTCTCCCATCCAGTCGTGAAAGCTGATGGGACCTTCCGTTGATTCCTGTGTGAAGTCCGGGACTTCGTCTCCTAATCGTAATGACACGGCTGCCTCCTTACAGATGACCTGTGCAGGTGATTCCAGGGCGAGCTAATACTACGCATCCAGAGCGCAGCTACGCAAGGTGTGCGAGATCACTAGCGCACCCGGCCCATGACGAACTTCAGGTAGTCGCCTTCGGGGAACGCCGGCAAGACTGGATGGTCGAATGCGGTGTCGTATTGGGCTTCGAAGGCCCAGACACGGCCGGCTTGGCTCACACCGGCCTCGATACTTGCCAGAAAGTCGTCCTTACTGAAGTGGCTGGAGCACGATGACACGCACAGCAGACCGCCCGGCGCGGTGACCGCCGACGCCAGCTCGTGCAATCGCTGGTACGCCTTGCGCGCCGCAGGCACCGCAGCCTTGTTAGAGGCGAAGCTCGGGGGGTCGGAGATAACAATGTCCCATCG
The DNA here is from genome assembly GCA_022562155.1 of Chloroflexota bacterium. Classification (GTDB taxonomy): domain Bacteria; phylum Chloroflexota; class Dehalococcoidia; order DSTF01; family RBG-16-68-14; genus SZUA-185. Next base: position 20,971 of record JADFPV010000027.1, on the reverse strand, counting down.
ATCACCGCGCTCGATCGCCGCCGTCAAGAATGCGAAGGCATCGAGCGCGTGAAACCTCGCGCGATCCATGGGTAGATTGTTCAGCTTGAAATTGCGTCGCGCGGCCACGATCGCTGCCTTTGCCACGTCGACATTGTCCGTACTGCGAGCGCCGGCCATCGCCGCATGCACCGCGAAGCCACCCGTGTAACCGAACAGATCCAGGACGGACTTACCACGCGCGCGTCCGGCCACCCGCACCCGGTTCTCACGCTGGTCGATGAAGAAGCCACCCTTTTGTCCGTGCGCGAGATCTACTAGGAACCGGACGCCGTTCTCCCGGACCTCTCGTTCGTCTTCCTTGGCGTGCGTCTTGGGCGAAGACCGATCCAGCACTGCCCGAATCGGCAGGCGCGGCTCCGCCGCCAAGCGTAGCCGCGGTTCGAACGGAGCGTAGAACGCGCGCGCGCCGTCACCGTCAAAACGGACGACGGCGGTGTCGGCATAGAAGTCGACGTGAACGCCTGGTAGGAGATCAGCCTCGCCGTGCACCCAACGAAACGCGTCGGTCTCCGAAAAATCGAGTCGCTCCAGCCGGCGATCGAGCGCCGCCCGCAGCCGTTCCGCCACGAGCGAGTCCGCGTCCGCGAAACGGTGGCCGGGTCCGCCCGATTCCAGCACGCGCACGGCGATCGGTGATCGCTTGTCCCAGAAGCCTCGGGCTATCGGTCTTCCATCGCGCGTGTGGACTTCGACGAGGGCGCCATGTTCCGGGATGACGCGAACATCCAGTGCGTCTCGGTAGATCCAGGGATGGCCTTGTCGAATGGAGCGCGCAAGGTTCTTCTTGAGAACAACGGTGCGCGGCTTATCGCGGGTCATGCTGAAGTCGATTCGTTCACGTTGCTGCAATGCAGTTGGTTCGGAGGCTTCCACCGTTCCTCCCCAGCGTACACAATTCTGTGAGAAGGGTCAGTCTTAGGTGGTGCGGCAGCTACTACAGCGTCACTTACGTTGTCTGGTTAGCGGCGAAGATTTAGGCTCCTGGAGCGCCGGCCGCAGTGCGATTCACGCTTCCAAAATCAGATTCAATACCTGCTCGAATGGCCTTCAATGCATTGTCTCGGGCGCGTAGTTTCGTTGCCGCGTGGGCGTTCATATCCAACTTGGCCAGTTGCGCCGCCATCTTCCTAGCCGCGTCTTGCAGCTCCGAAGGCTGGACGACACGATCCAAAAATCCCGCCGCTACGGCGTCGGCAGGAGAGTAGGCCTCAGCTAGAACGATGGCCCTGTTGAAGTGGGCAGGCGCGAGCCGTTGGCGGCAGATCTCGATTGCGGTCCGAGGCATCGTCATGCCGAGTGCCACCTCATTCGCGTTGATCTTGTAGGGACCATCTACGCCAATCCGATAGTCGCCCGACAGCAGGAGAAATACGCCCATCGCGATCGCATGGCCGTTGCATGCGATCACGACCGGCCGAGGGAAGGACAAAATGCGCTCCGCAAGCTCGAAGCCAGACCGAATCAGGGTTGACGCAACCGGGCCGCCGGCGCTGAGTACGCCTAAATCAAACCCGGCAGAGAATTTCCCGTCTCTGCCGGTCAGCACCACGACGGCCTGGTCAGTGGTTGCCTGATCGAATGCGGTGTTTAGCTCCTCGAACATCTGGGGCGACAGCGCGTTCACCTTGCCGTCGTCCATCGTGATGGTCGCGATAGACTCTTGTAGTTCGTACGTCACAAGGTCAGTCATAGTGGTGTTCTCCCATCCGTTTCTCTGGAGCTATGGCCACTCATATTTTGCCTTCCCTGTTCTTTTAAGTGGCAGCGTTCCAGCGTGTCAAGAGAAAGGTGGCAAAGCGAATTACTTTGTGAAGACCGAACACCCGTGCTACTCTGAAATCTGATGAAATAGTGAGGCATACCAGGGTGCTCGGCGTGACCAGACCCGGAACTGGAGTTCTGATGAACGAACAGCCTAAGCACGAGATTGCGCGAGACAACCACTACGTGCCGCAAGCGACCCTGCGACGATGGTCTAGTGATGGGAAGACGCTTTTCGCCTACAGGTTGCTAGTTTCGCATCCAAGCGTTCCAGAGTGGGAAGCGAAGTCGATTCGCGGCTTAGCAAGCCAACGAGATCTGTATACTGTGTTTTCAGACAATGTAGAACAGGATGACTTCGAACGCTTAACGGTGGAATTCGAGCAACCGGCCATCTCAGCGATCGACAAGGTGGTACAGGGAGATCGCCTAAAGCGGGATGATTGGCATAGCCTCGCTCGTTTTGTGGCCCTTCAGGACTTGCGAACGCCCAGCAACTTCTTTGAATCGATGCGTCGCTGGGAGAAGACGATGCCCGAACTCCTGGAGAGCACTACGCGGCAGGCCCTCAAGGAGTTTGAACGATCGAAAGCGAAGGGCATCCCTCTCAGCCGAGACACAGAGAGCAACGAGTTCTCAGGTCTCATCAAGTCGAGAGTGGAAGAGTCGCCGGAACCTGACTCCAACGACCTAGTCATTCGAACGGAAATTACTATTGGTCGTCGTCTGTGGATCGCGAGTATGCGCCATGCGTTGAGTGGTGTGGTAGAGACTCTGTGTGATCATAAGTGGAGCATCGTCGAGAGCAGCGGAGACATGGAGTGGCCACTAACCGATCATCCGGTACTCAGACTCAATTACGAGAGTCCCGGAAAGTATGACTTTCTCGGCGGTTGGGGGAAACGGCGCGGAAACATCATGCTGCCGTTGACGCCCAGGCACCTCTTGTTTGTACAAATTGGCAAAGACTCAGGCCGAAAGCTTGAGATGTCCCGTGAGCAAACGTTACTTCTACGCAGGCTACTTGTGGAGCGCGCAGACCGCTGGGTCTTCGCGACTGAGCCGATGGAATGGGTGTCAGAGTTAAGGCCCCGGAGAGTTGACGCTAGAGCGTTTGCCGCCGAGAACGAAGCCAGGGATCGATGGCACCAGGACCAGTCGCGGGCTGAGGTCTCAGAGTAGGAATTTGGTTCGCCCAACTGCAGTAGTTGAGATCGCGTACGAGCAATGAAGAGCCCTCCGTTAACACTACTCCTTGAGGAGGCATTCCCAACCTGGGAAGAGTTTGAGCTGACCTGTTGGGTATTTGAGGCTGTGGATCAGCATCAGAACGATTTCGATGAGCTGATCGAATGTCTAGATCTAGCTAATGGGCGGCAAGATTTTATCGCCCGATTGAGGGCTGCGCATCCTGTAGGAGCCATTCACAACGTTCAGCACGACCATCGGTTGTTGGACGTTTTCACCGAGGGTGCGGCATTCGCTTGGGCCTTTCGTGTCGCAAAGTTAGGTTGCCCCCGCTTCGTTGCCGAAGAGGGCGCGCCGGACATCGCAATCGAAGACACTTGGCTTGAAGTGAAGACTGTCCGCAACTCTCAGGAGGAAGAGCAATTCAAGGAAGAAGTACTGAACCCCCATCTGCGGCGTCATGGCATCGCCATCAGAGGGGCGGTAACGCTGGAAGCTCCCTTGGCGGGATTCGTCGGAAAGTTTCAGTCACACCTCGATAATGCACTCCTCAAATGGGAGCGACAAGGTAGGAATGGGCAGTTCATTGTCTACTATGGATTTAACATCGACTTCGGCGTTTCAGGCAGGGCCGCGCGGAAGGAGATACGCGATTGGGCCGCAACATCTGAACGCCGGCATGGCATTTCAATCGTAATTTGCCCGCGCTTCGAATGGGAAAGGCCACTCTACGACAGCACTCAGAAGACTCCTGTGTGAGGCGGCGTCACTCAGTCCATGCTGGTGTAGCGGCAGGCTAGGGTCGGCGGCTCTACGCAGGCGTGAACGCCGGAAGTGCCAGGCCCTCTTGGTCGAGCCATCTAACCCGCACGCGCTGCCCGACCGACACCTCTTCGACGTCGACGTCGACGACGTTGGACAGCATGCGGAAGCCCTCATCGAGGTCGATCCACGCGACCACGTACGGGATGCGCTCACGGAACGCCGGGTGGTAGTTCTGGCGGACGATGCTGTACGTGTAGACCGTCCCCTCGCCCTTCGATGTCTTCCAACTCAGGTTGAGGCTCGTGCAGTGCGTACAGTGCCGTCGCGGGTGCCAGACCAGGCCACCGCAGTCGTCACAGACCTGGTATTTCAGTTCGTGGTCCTTGGTGGCGTCCCAGAACGGCTCGGTGTCGGGCTCGGGAAACTTCGGTAGTGGTAGGTCCATCTTCGGCATTAGTCCCTCCCCAGGATGATCGTGGCGCCGCTGTGTCGCGCGCCCAGCATGCCGCCGTTTCCGTGAGCGACCGCGAGCTTCGCGTCGGGTACTTGCGACGACGACTCGCCGCGGAGCTGCCGGGTGGCTTCCGTGAGCAGGAAGATGCCTCGCATGCCCGGATGGTTCGACGAAAGGCCCCCGCCGTCCGTGTTGAGCGCGGGACCTCCTTCCTGGTCGAAACGTAGCTTTCCGCCCTCGACGTAGGAGCCGCCCTCGCCCTTCTTGCAGAAACCAAGGTCCTCCAGAATCGTCAGCACCGTGATCGTGAACGAGTCGTAGATCATCGCGACCTCGATCTCGTCCGCCGTGACGCCGGCCTCGCCGAAGGCTTGCGGCGCGGACTGCCCGGCCGCGCTACTGGTGATGTCACCATTGCTTTCGGGATACTTCGTCGCCTCACCGGTGCCCAGGATCCATACCGGCGTCTTCTTGGTATTGCGGGCCACCTCGGCAGATGCGATGACGACCGCGCCGCCGCCGTCCGAGATGATGCACGACTCCAACAGGTGGAGAGGGTCGGCGATCATGCGCGACTCCATCACGTCTTCGATTGTGATCTCTCGCGCGCCCGGTAGCAGCTCCAGGTCTTCCATCCCTTGTTTTGCTTCCGGATTGCGCATGGCGTGCGCCCGAGTCACGACTGAGATCTCGGCGAGCTGTTCGCTCGTCGTGCCGTACTCGTGCATGTGCCTGCGGGCGACCATGGCGTAGTTGGAGATCAGCGTCATGCCCCACGAGCCCTCCATGTTGCCTAGCGGGCTGGGCGGGCCTCCTCCCATGCGGCCGCCAGTGCCGATGTTGAATTGCTGGCTGTGGGCGATCGACCCGTAGGTCAGCAACGCTACCTTCGCCTTGCCGGCCGCGATGTCACGCTTAGCGTGGGCGGCGTGGAACTCGTAGGAGCTGCCGCCCACGGCTGTGGTATCGATGACGTTGGGCTTGATATTGAAGTACTCGGCGATGCTGAGGCCGGACATGCCGCCCGCCCCACCGTCGCCCGCGTCATAAATAGCGTCGACATCGCTCCATGTCAGGCCGGCGTCCTCCAGCGCCTTGGCGGCGGACTCGGCCTTGATCTGCAGCGGTGAGATGCCGGGCGCCTTGCGCAGCGGGTACTCGTAGATGCCGACAATGGCGGCGTCGCGTGTCTGTGTTGGCATACTACTCCTTCTTCTCCGCGACTTCGTCACCGGCTGGCGACGCTACCTCGCGAGGCCGGCCGCCGAATGACATGGAACCGCCGAGCGCCTGTCGGAATGAACGCTCCATGTGCGTAAAGGCGTCATCCAGGCTCCAAGGCGCGTTGCTCTGTAGCTCGCGGATCGGCTCCGGCGTGTTGTAGAGGCCGATGCGATAGCCAGCCGCGGAGATCACCTGGCCGTTGAGCCAGTCGGTGCCTTCGCTGGCGATGAACACGACCGGCGTCGCCACGTTGTCAGGGGAGCGTTCAGGGCTGTCCGGGTCCGCGGGAGCCGGAGCGCGCCTTCGCGTCTGAGGGACCGATGCCGTCATACGCGTCGCGGCGCCCGGGGAGATCGCGTTCGACGTGACGCCGTAGCGGCCGAGCGCGGCGGCGCAGGAGTACGTCAGGCCGATAATGCCCATCTTGGCAGCCGCGTAATTGGGCTGGCCGGGAGAGCCATGCAGGCCGGACCCGGAAGTGAAGTTGATCAGCCGGTAGTGACCTTCGCGGGCCTGCCGCCAGTGGATGCTGGCGAACTTCGTCGTGTTAAACGTGCCCTTAAGATGCACGTTGATGACGGCGTCCCATTCCTCCTCGCTCATGTTGAAGATCATCCGGTCACGCAGGATGCCCGCGACGTTGACGAGAATGTCGAGCTTGCCGTACTCGTCGAGTGTCTGGCGCACCATGTTCTCGGCGGCCTCGTGGTCGGCGACGCTGTCGCCGTTGGCGATCGCTTCGCCGCCGGCCTTTTTGATCTCCTCGACCACTTCGTCGGCTGGTCCGCTCGCCGCCCCTGTGCCGTCGACGTTCGCGCCGAGGTCGTTGACGACGACCTTCGCGCCCTCAGCGGCCATCAGCTTGGCGATGGATGCGCCGATGCCCCGGCCCGCGCCGGTGACAATGGCAACTCGCCCATCAAGTTTGCCCATTTCCTACCTCCTCGTAGTGCTTCTAAGCACTCACGCCTGCAACGCTCTCGAGCGCGCTGAGCGTGTCCTTCAGATGCTTGCCGATGTTCAGGTCGTGGCGGAACGCCCGCCGGATCGTCCCTTCCTTATCGATGACGTACGTAACGCGTGCGGTGATCATCCCCAACAGCCCCTGCGCCTCATACAGCTTGATGATGCGTTTGTCCGGGTCTGCGACCAGCGGAAAAGGCAGCTTGTGTTGCTCCTTGAATGACTTGTGGGACTCGGCAGTGTCCGTGCTTACACCTACGACGACCGCATCATGTCCCTCGAGCGTTTCGGACTCGTCGCGGAAGCTGCAGGCCTCACGCGTGCAGCCGGGCGTGAAGTCTTTTGGATAGAAGTAGAGCACTACGTTCTTCTGGCCTTTGTAGTCAGCCAGGCGAAACGTACTGCCGTCGTCGAGTGTGCCTTCGAAGTCCGGTGCTGGTGTGCCTTCCTTGAGCATCACAAACCTCCCTGTTTCGCGCGCCAAGTCCGGCCTCTGGTGAGGCCGGTATCAAGCAGGGCAGAACGAGTTCTTTTGGAGTTCCCCCGTGCGCGGCTCTTACCTTAACGTGAGTGTGAGGTGCCGTCAAGATGGAACGGAACCTCTGCGAGCGGGGTAAGAGTACAATACGGCAGAGCGGGTATCCGGCGGAAGGAGGCCTAGTGCGATCGAAGGCCGGCGTTGTTGTGGTGTGGCTGGTTCCGGCTCTTACGCTTATCTTGGCGTCTTGCTCCGGCGACCGACGTGAAGCCCCCACGACCGTTCTCATCGACAGCGATCCCGCGTTCGCCGAACGGACGCTCGAGTTGGCGGAGGAGTTGCTCGCGCCGTACGGCCTTGAGGTTGCCTTCGCGCTGCCGGGCGAGCAGCCGCACATCACGGTGAATCGACAGTCTGAGCCCGGCGCGGAGCCGTTTGTGACGGGCTACTGGGTTGCCGCGGCCGCCCTTTCGAGTGAGAAGACCGACCTGACGGTGGCTGAGCTGCATGCAGGCCGTCTGATCGTACCGGTGGGCCAGCTGCCGCCCTTCGAGGCTTGGTGGGGTGGCGGTACACCGGACTTCCTGCCGGTCATGTCGAACGAGATCGCGCGCGCGCTAGATTCAGACTCCAGTTCGATCGCCCTGATGCGACTCGATGACGTTCGTCCAGGCGTCAAGAGCCTGCCTGTCGATGGCGTGGACATTGTCTTCGGGGCAGGGACCTTGGACGACTACCCCCTGGTAGAGCAAGCATGGGTGTCAGCGGCGGCGCACGAGAATGCCGACTTCGCGCTGATCCTCGACGAGGCGAAAGATGGGCTAGCGAAGCGCTTGGCGCTCGACTACATGCCGCCGAAGCCCATCATCCTTCGCGCCACGGGCGACATCATCCCCGCCCGCTGCGTCTACGCCAAGCAACGCGACTACGGCGATTTCGCGCATGCCTTCCGAGAGCTTGGACCATGGCTCTCGCAGGCGGATATCACAGTCGGCAGCCTTGACGCCTCGATTTCAGATGCAGGCAGGCCGTTCGGCTGCACCCCGACGTTCAGCCTGCTCGCGCCGGCCAGAAGCGTTGAGGGGCTGGTGTACGCGGGCTTCGACGTGATGACAGTAGCGACGAACCACGTCAAGGATTGCGGCCAGGACTCGTGCGGCGACCAGGCCTTCTTCGATACGCTCGACATCCTGCGCTCCAACGGCATCGAGCCCGTTGGAGGCGGTGCGAATCTCGCCGAGGCGCGGGCGCCGGCCATTATCGACGTGCGCGGGACGACGTTCGCCTTCCTCGGCTACGACGAGATCGCGCCCTATTACCATGCGGGGGAAGGCACCGCCGGCGTCGCGCCGCTCACGCAGGCGTTTCTCATGGAGGATATCGCCGCTCTCCGCGAGCAGGTCGACGTAATTGTCGTGCTGCCGCAGTGGGGCGTCGAGTATACGAACGATCCAACGGAGACGCAGCGCAGCCGCGCCAGCGTAGCCGTCAAGGCTGGCGCCGACCTCGTGATCGGTAACCATCCGCACTGGGTGCAGGCGGCGGAGGCGTTCGGAGCCAGCTTCGTCGCCTACGCGCTCGGGAACTTCGTCTTCGATCAGGACTGGTCGATTCCTACGCAGCAGGGTGTTGTGCTGGAGGCGGCGTTCCACGGCGCCGACCTCAAGGGCGTTCGCTTTCACCCCATCCGCATCGTCGACGCGCACCAGCCGACGTTCGCGAGTGTAGCGGAGGCTCAGGAAATCTTGGATCGCATCTGGGCCGCCAGCGCAGCACTGCCGTAGACGACCAAGAGCGGCAGAGTCGCCTCTGCCGCTCTGATAGGAGGTCTTGTTGTCCGTTAGCTGGCCTGCGCCAGTTCCTTTACGCGCAGCGCCTGGAAGCGAATCACCTTGATGATCGTCGCCAGCCCAAACGCGATGGACGTTAGGAAGAGCCCAACGCCGAAGCGCCGCAGGCCTTCCAGCCAGGTACCCCACGTCTCCGCCCGGCCGAGCGCGGCCTCGTTGCCGGCGATACCGGCCGAGGTGGCGTTAATCCACGCATCGTACGCCTGTGTAGAGGCGTAGATGTGCCCGACGAAGGTGAAGACCAATACCATCATCGCCATCATCATGCCCATCAAGAAGATCCAGGCCGTTATCGGCATGTCAGGCGTTTTGAACCCCTTGCCGATCGCTTCCTGCACCAGGCCACCTCCTGAGCGGAAGACGCCCAGAATGCGGGCGATGGCGAAGCTGATACCGGCAAAGATCATCGCGAAGCCCAAGAACATGAAGCCGGGCACGAGTTGGCCCAACGTCTCCAAGTTCGCCTTGGTGGAGGCGGAGAACTCTTCCGAGAGGTCCACCGAGAGCACCGACCGCGCGATCCCAAGGCCGAACGCGGCGAACACGAGCATGATGCCCATGATGGTCATTGGCGCCCACAGGATGTTGCCAAGCTTCTGTGGGAGGAGGAGCCCCTTTGGACTATCGGTTTCTTCGTACCGGCCTACGGTTTGGCCGAATACCTGCGTTCCTGTCGCTGCCATTATGCGGCTCCTTCTTCTTGTCCGGTCACCAGCTCGCGGATGCGCGAGAACTGGAATCCAAGGACGTTCGAAATCGTATAGAGCGCGAACACGATGCTGGTGAGGATCAGCGCTAACGCTACTTCGCGTAGCGGGTTCGCCCACGCTGCGAATGCCGACGCTCTATCCAATGCTGCGATGTCGCCTGGCGCGCCGGCGCTGGTCGCCGTGATCCAGGCGTCGTTGGCCTGACTCGCGACGTACGTCAACGTGCCGAACGCAACGACTTCCGCCATCAGCCCCATCATCATTAGTGCCAAGAAGACCTTAGCCGACCAGGGCATCTTCAGTGCCTTGACGGGCTCACCGGTGCTCTCCTGCACCTCGCCGCCGCCTTTACGTAGAGCGCCGAGGATCGTTCCTAGAAGGAACGCAATGCCCGATAGGACGAGCGCCTCGCCTAGGAAGAGGAACGCCGCCGTGAGCGGCTTCAGCGTCTCGAAGTTGGCTTGGCGGAGGGCCGTGAACTCCTTGCCTAGGTCCGAGCCCACGTTCGCCTGCGCGATGCCCAGGCCGATGGACGTAGCGATCGCCATCAGTCCCATCATGACCATGGGCACCCACATCCAGTTCGCCACCGTATGGATCAGGAGCTGTCCCGAGCTCGCCGATGTTGTCGCCGTGCCGAAACGTGTCTTTATTGGTTGTACAGCAGCTGCCATGATGAACCTCCTACGCTACTGCTTCGCCGCGCGACGCCTTGAGCGCCGGTAGCGAATCTTTCAGGCTATCGACGCGCACCCAGAGCTGGCGGACGACGCCCCAGAGGATGAGTGCGATGCCGATCTTGATGAACGCGACCGCCGCCGTCGCGATCGGGAAGAGCCACGAGTCGTACGCCAGGATACGCCCCAGTTGGGCCGGGTCCTGATCGGACACCCAGCCGGAGACGACCGCGCTGATGATGAAGAAGACCATCAGCGCCATGACGCCCATGGCGGCCATCCCCAGGCCGACGTTGAACTGCCATGGGCTGCTGGCGACGTCTGGCTCGCTGGGTCGTGTGATGCTTCTTGTTGCCATATGTGTATACCCCGTTTCTGTGCTTGTCTTACGTTCCGCTCGCGATGTGCTCCATAGTCACCTCCCCTCGCGCGCCTTCCTGCGCGTCGCCGTGCTTACCCTACGCCACCAGCGCAACTGCTTGGCCTTCCTCCTCGACGGCGGCCGGCGCGACGGCGTCGCGATAGTCCTGGCCGTAGGCCTGCACGTAGGAGCGCTCGACAAGCAGGTCGATGCCGTCCAGCTTCCCGACGCGCTCGCGGCGCCTGAGGTCCCAGAGCTGGTCAAGCTCTGCCGTGATCTCTTCGATGTGCTGTTTCAGCTCCTGGTCGCCGCGACGCGAGTCGAACGCTAGGCGGTAGAGCCGCGAGCGCTGGTCCGAGAGCTGGTCAATGCGCTGTATCGTCGTGCTTGGCGTGGCCATTCTGTTCCTCCTGTTCGCTCCCCTCAAGGTTGGTTCACTCATACCCCCAGGGGGTATCCATAGCACGATAGTAGCGAACGTCAGATAGGGCTGGGGTGATCCGTGTCACCAAGCAACGGGAAACTTTGGAGCTGTGTAACCTAGCCTACGATCAGGCGCGCCAGATACGCAGGATCTCCTCATCGTGGGGGAAGGCGAGGGGTGGGAGGGCGGCCGGATCGAAGTAGCGGACGTCCTGGCACTCGCGGCCGACGGCAATGCGTCCGGCCACAACGCGGGCCGCGTAGGCGATGAACACGACGCGGTCGCCGGGAGCGGCAAACGCGCCTAGCTGGCGCTGGATGCGAACGTCGAGGCCGGTCTCCTCCTTGGTCTCACGAATGGCGGCCTGCTCCAAGCCTTCGCCGGCATCTACGAAGCCGGAGGGGAAGGACCACGAGCCTCGATGCGGTTCCTGGTCGCGCTGGACGAGGACAAGCTTGCCTCGCCGCGTGGCGAGGACGCCGACGGCGACTTTGGGGTCGTCGAAGGCGATCAGGCCGCAGGACGGGCAGGCTTTATTGTAATACGTTCGTATCGAGCGTTTCGTACCGCAGGCGGTGCAGAATCTGGGGGTTACATTCGTCATGGGCCCGGCGGGGTGGGCGGTCAGCCGACCGCCCCTACACGCTGCTTCGCGCAGAATTGCGGGGTTAGTACGCCCGGCGGGGTGGGCGAACTAAAGGTCGCCCCTACACGCTGCTTCGCGCAGAATTGCGGGGCTAGGTTCGATGTACGCCCGGCGGGGTGGGCGGTCGGCCGACCGCCCCTACAGAACGCTTCGCGTTGGGCGGCCCGGCTGGCCGCCCTTATGGCCCTGCGCAGCAGTTAGCGGAGGAACTGCATGCGGCGGAAGCGCTCGGTGTACTTGCCGTCCTCGCCCTTCCAGCGCTCGCGGACGAACTTCATGAAGTCCTCGCGTTGGCCGAACTGGCTCTTGTGCTTGAGCAGCCCTTCGATCTTCTCGTCGACGACGTCGGTGATGTCGGTGGTGAAGTTCGGGTCGTCGTTGCCCCAGATGTAGAGCTGCTTGACCTTGTGGGTCTCCAGCCCCTCTTCGTCGATCTGCTCCGGGAAGTTCCAGCGGTCGCGGGCGGCCGGGTAGACGGCGTCGACGGTGTGGAGGCCGGTGTAGCGATGGTCGTTGTGGTTAACGAAGCCCATGGCGTGGAAGAGCTGCTGGGGTTCGTGGGTGAAGACGGCGTAGGGCTTCAGCCTGCGGATGACGCGCACGATATCGCCGAGGAGCTGGCGGCTGTAGTAGAGTTCGCCATCGACGTAGCCCTTCAGGAAGAAGACCTCCTTGACGCCTTGGTGTCCGGAGGCGGCGCGCTGCTCCTTCTGTCGCATGGGGATCAGCTTGTCCGCTGTGAGGGAGGCGTCCTCCGTGCCCTTGGAGCCGTCGGTGACGATGAGGACGTAGAAGTCCCAGCCGGCCTTGGTCCAGAGGTTCTGGGTGCCGGCGCAGCCGAAGTCGGGGTCGTCGGGGTGGGCGGCGATGGCGAGGGCGACTTTGGGGTGGTCGCCGGTGTCGGGCGGGCCTTCGCTGTCATTCTGGCCTTCGGGCTGGGGCTGTTCAGGCGCTTTCTGGGCGCCTTCCAGGTTGGCTGATGTCATCAGGAGCCCGGCATCTCAAATCCGCCGACGATGACGGCGTTGGACTTCGCGGCGGCGTGGCGCTCTCCGACGACGGCCTGATATGCGTCGGAGTTGTACCAGGCCTTGGCGGCGTCGACGGAGTCGAACTCCAGGATGATGGTGCGGGAGCCGTGCCATTTGCCCTCGATCACATCTGCGTTGTTTTCAGCGACGATGAGCCGGCCTCCGCTCTGGATGACTGTCGGAACCGCTTTCCCGGCGTATGCGTTAATTCCATCCTGGTCGTGAATGTCCTCGGTGAAGATGAAGTATCCCTTTGCCAATGCGTTCTCCTCGCTTGGTTGTGCCGGTGTTCTTTCTGACATGGCAATGTAGCTTGGTTTACGCTTCGTGACCAGCCGTACGGGTGTGGTTAGGGCGGGCCTGCGGGGTGGGCGAACCAAGGGTCGCCCCTACATGTTCGCTGGTGTGTTGTTCGCCATAGTGGAGATGGCCCCTCGGGGTGGGCGGTCAGCCGACCGCCCCTACAGGGCACGCGATGGTCGACCTGCGGGGTGGGCGAACCAAGGGTCGCCTGATCGCGCTCAGCCGGCTGATGCTTTGCATCGGCTTGGAAGAACGCGAAGCGTTCCTCCGGTCTTCCTTCGACAGGCTCAGGATGGAGTTATCCGGCGGCATCAGAAGAGGTCTTTCTCTCGGGCCGCTGACAGATATGCCGCGGGTGGGCGGAGATGTCGAGTCGGGCGAGGTGGGTCTGCTCGCTGGGGCGCCACTACTGGCAGCTATGGAAGTACTGCAGGATCACCCCCAGAATATCGTTGGTTAGGTCGATCACACCGTCCGGCGCTGTCATGTTCCAGGCGTTCGGCCCGGCTGATGGCCCGCGGTCGAAGTTGACGTCATACTCCGGCTCGTCTCCGGTCGGGGCGTAATGCTGGATCACGTCGAAGATGTCGTTCGTTAGGTCGATGAAGCCGTCGCCGTTGATGTCGTAGTAGTCGTATGGGTTTAGCCAGTCACGCAGGCCGCCCAGCTCTTCATCTAGCCCGTTCTCCTGCTGGTCGCTGCAGCCGTCGCCGTCAGTATCGCCGGGGTCCGCCTGCTTCACTCGGGTGATGAACAGCGGGTTGCTGAACGCGGTGGCCGGTACGCCTAGCTCACCGAGGTTGCCGTCGATCAGGTCGGCGAGGGTGGGGTTGGAAGCCGAATCGAGGTTGTTCGGGACGATCGGGAAGATCGGTTCGGAGACATTGTCGGTGCCGCGCACGAGCACGACGACCCAGGTGTCTTCCGCCATCCCGTTGAGCGTGATCGACGTTGTCGCCTCCAGGTGCTTGGCGCCGGGGATGGACGGGAAGTCGTCGATGGTGTTGATCGTGAAGTCGACGCCGGCGGTCTGCACGATGTCCGGCGTGACGCGGTAGAACGGTGGTGTCGTGGGGTCGTTGTCGTAGTCATCGGCCGCCGGCACGTTGTTGATGTAGTACTCCACGGTGTCGAACTGCGCCCAGAGCGGACTCTGGATATCGACGGTGACGGTGGCGCTGCCATCGGTCGTCGAGATGGACGTTGGCTGGCCCAACGCAAGGCCGCCCGTCTGTCCGGTGGAGGCGGCACTGCTCGTCACGCGGATGAACGGACCGTTGGAGCCAACGGCGCGGCCGTCGTTGACGTTGGTGGACAGCGTTCCGGCGATCGCGCCCAGCGCGCCCGGGTCGTCCGTTGGAGAAGCGACGTACGTGCGGGGGAAGCCGGATTGCGTGGCGACGGCCCGGTGGGTGTCGGAGACGGCGTATCCGGTGCGCACGATGCCCTGGTTGATCAGGTTGAACCAGTCGCCCAGGTTACGGTCGATGAAGCGATTCAGGATGTTGTTGCGGCTGGTGCCCTGCCAGACTTCGAGCGCCGTGAAGCCGTCATCGAACAAGTTCGCAATCGTCGGGTCGAGGCGCTTGGCGGCGCCGTCCGCGAAGTGCTGCGGCGGCACGAGCCCGGTATCGATGGACAGGCCGTCCGGACCGAAGAAGGTGTCCATGTGGTTGATGTGGACGGTATTGACACCAGGGTCGGCGGCCAGGTTGGCGAAGATGTCCGCGGGCGACATCATGTAGTTGCCGAAGCTGGGAAAGTCCTGTCCGGCGGGCGCCGCCTGTGCCCAATCGAGCGCGCCTTGGTTCGTCTGCGCCGGGTCGATCGTTCTCGGCCAGCCGATGAAGTGGCCGTAGTCCGGTGTGGTGTTCTCCGCGCTGACGGCGGCGGAGATCAGGCCGCCGACTCCAAGCGAGGCGATGACCGGAGCGTAGTCCGTCTGGAACTGGTGGTCGGTCGAGATGAAGAAATCGACGCCTTCGGCGAGCATCGAGACGACTCGCTCCTCGTTCGTCACTTCGCCGTCGGGGCTGGCGAGGGCGTGGACGTGGAAGTCGCCGGAGATGAACCCGGTGCTGTCGATTACGCGGGCGATTTGGGCGCTGACGCTGGTGAGATTGCCTGCCGTGACCGTGATGGGTTGCTCGAAAATGGAGTACTCGGTGCCGTGGGAGACGACGACCTGGTAGTCGCCGGGTTCGATGAAAAACTCGCCGGTATCTCCTGTCTGATCGGCGAACACGACTTGCGCAATGCCGTAGGGCGGAGGGTCAGCGAAGATGTCTCCGAAGATCGCTGTGTTGTTATCGACGATGTTGAAGAAGTTCTGGAAGTTGCCGGGATCGACGTAGGGATCGAAGCCGACAAGTGAGACCTTGGCAGCGATCGCCGAGCTTGTTTCGTCCGTGACTGTCACTCGCACGCGGCCGGTGACCGGGATGGTGAAGTCCTGAGTCGTCGTACTGCTCGCCGTCACGACAACGGCGGCCGGGTCCGGCGTCGCGGCCAGGTGTCCGTCTAGATGGGCCTGCATCGTGTAGCTGTCAGGCGGCAAGGTACCCGAGTACTGGCCGCTGGCATCGGTGATGTAGTGGGCGACGACGTTCTTATCCGTGCCGGGGCCGTCGAGCGGGTCGCCGAGCACGGTAACGTCGGCGCCTGCTACCGGCACGCCGCCGCGAGTAACTGTTCCTTCAAGTACGCCTGTGGTGAGGCCGACGATCTCGTTGCGAATGTCGACAATCGAGCCGACGTCTGTTCCGACGGCGAAGTAGCGCGTCACCGTGACCTCGCCGCCGTTGGCCGCGATCGTGTAATTGGGCGGGGCGAAGCCGGTCAGCGCAAACGCGACGCTCTCGCCCAGGAGGGGGATCGTGACACCGTTCGTGTTGAAGCTGGTGCTACCCGGGATGTTGTTGATGTACCCGTAGGAGACGCCTGCCGCCTCGCCTTGGCCGCTCCAGGCGATGAAGTTGCACAAATCACAGGCCGATGTCAGCAGCGGTTCGCCAAAGCCGTAGCCGGGAAGGAACAGCTCGGTCAGGCCGGAACCGCTGAGGAACTCGGTGATGAACGTCTCGACCGGGTTCACAGGGTCGATGTTGCGAACAGTGCTCTCCACGCGGACGTAGTGAGCGTTCGGGGCGAGGATGTAGTCGGTCGTGAACTCCACCGGCAGGTCGGTGTCGTCGAAGGCAGTGGGCGCAGGGAAGCCAAACTCCGCGACCTGAGAGCTGGGGTTGATAACGTCGAGCAGGTCATCGACGCCGGTGGCCCGAATCACGGCAGGCTGTCCGTTGGAGCCATCGTTGATCACGGTGACGGCGGTGTAGTGGGCAGTGTTTTCCAGGTTGATGCCGAGGGCCCACTCCTCGAAGGCGTCGCGCTCCGGATCGCCGGACTGGCGAATCAGGTCGGCGTCGAGTATCTGTCCGCCGAAGGTGCCGACGACCATGAGGCTGCGCTCAGGCTTTTGGATGACGACCTGGATTTCGCTGTTGGCGAGGAGGTAGTCGCCCAGCCTGCCGCGGCTCATGGGCCCTTCGATCAGGTCCTGGGCGTTGGTAATGATCTTCGCGACCGCGTTGAATTCTGGAGGCTTGGGTGTAGGCGTCGGAGTTAGTGCCGAAGCCGGTTTCATACTGGGCACCAACAGAGCTGCTGACACCGTCAGCAGGGCGAGAACGCCTAGAAGGAGAGGACGCTCTATACGTCTGGATAGTAACAGTAGACGAGCGGACATCCCGAACTCTCCTCTGTGGGACGCCAGACGCTGAGCGGGGACAACGCATGACGAAATAGCGTGGCCCCGAGGGACCACCAGTCTCGCCCAGTATAGGTGGGTCAACAGGTTTGTCAAGCTCCTGGCTCCAAGCCAGCCCCCGCAGACCTCCTTGAGCTAACTCGGCCGCTGACGGCCGGCGCGAGGGGCAGCGGCTTTGCCGATGCTGGTCGCATTGGCTGGCGGGCTTGCCAGTTACGCAACTGCTGGCTGCGAACGTGATAGAATCGCGGGCAGCCGCTGGGAGGCGATTCCGCGAAAGCGAGGGTGACATGAGCGATAGTGATACTGAAGTTCTGCTGGACGAACTCACGTTTCCCGAGGGGCCGCGCTGGCATGACGGGAGGCTCTGGTTCTCCGACTTCTTTTCGCATCGAGTGCTGGCTGTCGATCTCCAGGGGAACGTCGAGACGGTAGCCGAGGTGGCTCAGCAGCCGTCGGGGCTGGGCTGGACGCCGGACGGGACGCTGCTGGCCGTCTCGATGCTGGACAGGCGTCTGTTGGCGATCGAGGGCGGCGACCAACGCGTCGTCGCGGACCTGTCCGATCTGGCGGGCGGGCCGTGTAACGACATGGTTGTCGACAAGCAGGGGCGGGCGTACGTAGGAAACTTCGGCTCGTATGACGGCGAGCGGCCCGCCACTGTGATGGTGCGCGTCGACCCGGACGGCAGTATGACGGTTGTCGCGGAGGAGATCGCGTTCCCGAATGGCACTGTGATCAGCGCCGCCGGCAGCACGCTCGTCGTGGCCGAGACTCGCGCCAGCCGCCTGACGGCCTTTGATGTCGCCGACGATGGTTCGCTGTCGAACCGGCGCGTGTGGGCGCAGCTCGACGGGGTGTTCCCTGACGGGACCTGCCTCGACGCGGAAGGCGCGATCTGGGTCGCGGACGCTGGGCCCGAAGGCCACAGAGTGCTGCGTGTGTTAGAAGGTGGCCGTATCGAGCGCGCGATCTCGGTCGGCGATCAGAGAGCGTTCGCTTGCATGCTCGGCGGGCCGGAACGCCGGACGCTGTTCGTCTGCACTAGTTCGGCGAGTGGCGATGAGGCGGCCCAGAAGACCGACGGGCGGATCGAGGTGGTCGAGGTGGATACGCCGGGAGCCGGTCTGCCGTAGGCCTGATGCTTCGCATCAGCTTTGCAGTTGGGCTCGCCGGAGGCGAGCTAACGGAACTGCTGGCTTAGGCTGACCGCCGGGCAGCGCCTGACCTACGGTCAGGGCAGGATCTTCTCCCACAGGACAGTCGCTGGACATTTCGTGGCAAGAAGGAGCCCGCGCTAGGACTGTACTGGTGGCGAGGGGAGGCCTAGCGCGGGCTTGGGGTTCGCAGGTCCAGGTGAAGTCCCTTCTCCTCTGAGGTCCTGCTACTTCAATGTAGCGAGCAGCTCCCGATTTCGGGGTGATAGCGCTCACGCTCTGAAAGGGAGGCTGACCTTCGGTCAGCTTGGCCGTTGGGCTGCCTCCGGCGAGCTAACGCAACTGCTGGCCTCCGCGTGGCCCAAGGACTTGCAGGTGGGAGTATACTTATAGTTAGGGAGCGCGGCGGCCGAATGGCCTGGCCAAGGACATCCATGCCACAGACCGAATCTGATCGAAACGCAAGCCAAGGCGGCTGCGCTAGCTTGGCACGGAAGCCCATCCCCGCAGGCACAGATCCAAACGGTCGCCGCACTCTCGGTCGGAGAGCGTAACGCGTGCAGACGATCAATGAAATACCTCATACCAAGTAGATGCATCAGAGTTCCGTCCTAAGGATAGTACGCTGACATACGGTGACGAACTGATGACAGGACAGCACGTTCACGACAACAGACAGAGCCATCTGGGCCGCCCGCAGGAGATACGGGGCGGGGCCGGCACGCGCGGTGGCGAAATTCCTGCCGATGTCGATAGTCAGGTCTTGGTTGACATGTATTCGAATATGCAACTTGGTCTTGCCGTCTGGCAGAAGGAGGAGGTCAACGATGAGACCACGTTCCGCCTTGTCGCCAGCAACCCTGCCGCCAAAAAGCTAGGTCGGATGCCGCCAGGATCGCTCATCGGCGCGACCTTGGCCGAGGCGCTCCCCGGTTCAATTGAGACCGGGTTGGCCGACATCCTCGCCGAAGTCGTCCGTTCGGGCGAGGGGCGGGATCTGGGCGTCGTCCACTACAGCGATAGGAACATTCCAGAAGCCGACTACCGAGTGAAGGCGTTCCCGATCTCCGGCGACTGCGTCGGGATCATGTTCGAGGTTGTTAGCGATAACAGGCCAACCGTGGCGGTCGGTGTCGCGGAGGCGTACAGCTTGACGAAGCGGGAAACCACGGTGCTCTATTACGTCGCGGCAGGAAGAATGAACAAGGAAATTGCCAGGGCGCTCGATATCAGCCCGCTGACCGTTGCGAAGCACGTCGCGAGCGTCATGCGGAAGATGGACGTTCACTCTCGTACGGCGGCGACGGTGTTGGCTTTAAGACCTGGCGCACTTGGCCCAGAAACGGGCCTCTAGGCTACGTATCCCGCCTCCTCGTGAGCCATCAGCGCCTGTAAGTCTTTCGTAAGAAACGTAAGCTACTCCTCAGGTTCCTTCTCTAGGGTTGTTGTAAGCGGCGCGCATGTGCGCGTCGAAAAGCAGCAATTTGGAAGGAATGAGGAGACATGAGTAAGAGAGTCATGGCGATCACCGTGGGCGTGTTTGCGGTACTGCTGATGGCGCTCGGGAGTGCTGGCACGGCGTCGGCGCAGGAGGCGACCTACACGGTGACCATCGAGAACCTGACCGACGGGCAGCCGTTCACGCCGCCGGTGCTGGTGGTTCATTCGGCCGACATGGACCTGTTCGAGTTGGGCGAAGCGGCGTCGAACGAGATCGCGCAGCTCGCCGAGAACGGCAACGGCGACCCGCTGGTTGCGCTGGCGAATGCCGCAGGCGCGACGGTCGTCGCTCATGACGCGCCGATCATGCCGGGCGAAAGGGCGACGCTATCGATTACGGCTGCCTCCGGCAGCTACCTGTCGGCGGCCTTCATGCTGATCTGCACGAACGACGGTTTCAGCGGTCTCGACAGCATTGTGCTGAGCGGCTCCACGACGGTCGAGACGAACGCCTACGACGCCGGCAGCGAGACGAACACCGAGGACTTCGCGGACATCGTTCCGCCGTGCCAGGGGCTGATCGGCGTCGAGTCTGACGACGAGGGCACCGGCATGAGCAACCCGGCGCTCGCCGAGGGCGGTGTCATCAGGATGCACGCCGGCATAGAGGGCGGCACCGACCTGACCGTCGCCGACCACGGCTGGACGAACCCGGTCGCGCGCATCACCGTGTCTGCTGGCGACAGCATGATGGACGACGCCGATTCCATGATGGACGATGCGATGATGGACGACGCCGACTCCATGGAGTCGGGCATGGACAGCATGGACACGAGTCTGCCGGCTGCGGGCACGGGTCCAGTCGACTCGGGCAACGGCCTGATGTGGTTCTACCTCGCGGCGGTTGCCGGAGCGGTGTTGGTGGTTGTAGGTGGGGCCCTCCGGCTGCGCAGGACGGCACAGCTGTCAGGCTGAAGCCTGACCCGCGATGGGAGTGGGCGCGACGTAGGGGCTCGCCGCGGCGAGCCCAGGGCGAGCAGATGGTCGCCCCTACGGTCGTGAACGCCGGATAGCGAGGACGCTAGCCGATGCGCGTCCGGTGCGCCGGACGCGTTTCGCGCCGATGTATATCGGCGCGTGTACCATGTAGGCGATGACTGAAGGCAGAGTACTGGTTGTAGAAGACGAGCCGATGGTGGCGGAGGTAGTGGAGCGCTACCTCCGCCGCGACGGCTATGACGTCGCGATCGTCCACGACGGCAAGGCCGCGCTGGAAGAGTTCCAAACGTTCGCGCCAGACCTCGTCGTGCTCGACCTGATGCTGCCGAAGATCGACGGCCGCGAGGTCTGCCGTCGTATCCGGTCGCGGTCGCAGACGCCCGTGATCATGCTGACGGCGCGCGGCGAAGAGATCGACAAGCTGGTTGGGCTCGAACTCGGCGCCGACGACTATGTGACGAAGCCGTTTAGCCCTCGCGAGCTGGTGGCGCGCGTGAAGGCCGTGCTGCGACGGTCCGGCAAGCGGGATGATCGCGACAACGACGTGCTGCGCTTCGACGATCTGGAGATGAGCGGCACGGCCAGGACTGTCGAGAACAAGAACAGGCCGGTGCATTTGACCGCGCGTGAGTTCGACCTGCTGTACTTCCTCGCGAGCAACCCCGGGCATGTGTTCAGCCGCCCGCAACTGATGGACGAGGTCTGGGACTACGAGTTCGTCGGCGACACGAG
>JADFPV010000026.1:26154-35637 GCA_022562155.1 Chloroflexota bacterium | reverse complement strand
AGTACGGTGCGAGGAGGCGCGAGCCGATGAGCGCGCTGCCGACGAGGATGAAGCCGATGACGCCAGCCAGCAGGACAGCTACATAGTTGTCCAGCAGGACTTGCACGAGCCTCTACCTCCCCAGCGTTGCATCGAATTAGTCTCTCGGCCAGCTTCGATTGTGGCCTTCTTCACGAGGCCAACCTCATCGTATCAACGGGCTTCCCTTACGTCAATTTGGAAGCTGTTTGTTGGTTTATTATGGCAGCTCCGCCAACGCCCGCTGGAGTCCTCCAAGCTTAGACCGCGCCTCGTCGCGGCGGCCTTGCTCCGCAGCGACGACGTCCGCCGGCGCTTTCGATAGGAATTGCTCGTTCGAGAGCTTGCCGTCGAGGCGTTTGATGTACGTCTCAGTCTCCTCGATCTCCTTGCTGAGGTGCTCCCGCTCTTCACCCGTATCCAGCATCCCTGCGAGCGGCACGACAACCACTGCATGCGGCAGCACCGCAGTCGCGACACCCTCCCGGGGCGCGTCCGAGGCGTTCGAGACGATCCTGAGCGGCCGGACGCGGGCGAGGGCCTCGATGTACGAGCCGCTGGCCGCCATGCCGGACTCGTCCGGTGTGACAACGAACGCCTCGATGAACTTCGCCGGCTCCACCTTGCGCTCCGAGCGGATGTTGCGGATCGCGCGCACGATTTCGATGGCGCCTTCGACGCTGCGGTCAGCATCCTCATCGCGCATCTGAGGATCAGAATTCGGAAAGTCGGCGACGATGAGGGCGGCGAGTCGCTCTTCCCCGGTGACGTTCCTCAGCCGCTGCCACAGCTCCTCCGTCACGAACGGCATGAACGGATGGAGCAACCTGAGGCCCGTCTCAAGCACCGTGGACAGGACGGGCAGTGGCGTCTTGTCGCCGTCGCGTAAGCGGATCTTGGCCATCTCCAGGTACCAGTCACAGTAGTCGCCCCAGAGGAAGTCGTAGATGCGGCGCGCGGCTTCGTTTAACTGGAAGTCTTGGAGCTGCCGGTCGACCTCCTCGACGAGCCTGTCGAGCTTCGACAGCACCCAGCGGTCCTCGGCAGGCATCTCATCCCGTGACGCCAGCGCGGGCACGCTGTCTCCGGCATCGTCGAGCTGCATGATGACGAATCGCGACGCGTTCCAGAGCTTGTTCGCGAAGTTGCGGCCGGCCTCCACCTTCTCTTCCCAGAGCCGCTGGTCCTGGCCGGTGCCGCCACCAGTGATCATGCTGTAGCGAAGGGCGTCCGTGCCGTACTTCTCAATCAGGTCGATCGGGTCGACAACATTGCCCTTGGTCTTGCTCATCTTTGCGCCCTTGTCGTCGCGCACCATGCCGTGCAGGTAGACGTACTTGAATGGAATTCGCTCCTCGACGGTGCCGCGCAGATCCTCCATGCAGAAGAGGCCCATCATGATCATGCGCGCGACCCAGAAGAAGATGATCTCGTAGCCCGTTTCCATCACCGTCGTCGGGTAGAAGCGCTTGAGGTCTTCCGTGTCGTCCGGCCACCCCAGCGTCGAGCACGGCCAGAGCGCCGATGAGAACCAGGTGTCGAGCGTGTCCTCATCCTGATGGAGATTGCTCTTGCCGCAGCCGTCGCAGGCCTGCGGCTCGTCGACGTCGGGCGGCGGGACGGTGGTCTCGTCGCAGTCATCGCAGTACCAAACGGGGATGCGATGGCCCCACCAGAGCTGGCGCGAGATACACCAGTCGCGGATGTTCTCCATCCAGTTCACGTAGTCGCGCGTGAAGCGCCTGGGAGCGAACTCGATCAGGCCGTCGTTGACGACGCGCAGCGCTTCGCCGGCGATCGATTTCCCGTCGCCGTACTCCTTGTTCACGGCAACAAACCACTGCAGGCTGATCAGCGGTTCGACAACCGTGTCGCAACGTTCGCAGTGGCCGATGCTGTGCGTGTGCGGCTCCGTCTTGACGAGCAGTCCCCTCTCGTCGAGGTCGCGCACGATCGCCTCGCGGCATTCGAAGCGGTCCATGCCCGCGTACGGGCCGGCTTCCTCGCCCATCGTGCCGTCCTTTTCGATCGAGTTGACGATGGCCAACTTATGTCGCATTCCGATTTCGAAGTCGACCTGATCATGGCCGGGCGTGACCTTCAACGCGCCCGTCCCGAACTCCCGATCGATAGCCTCGTCGCCGACGATCGGCAATTCGCGCCCGATGATGGGAAGGATTGCCTTCTTCCCGACGAGCGCCTTGTAGCGCTCATCGTCCGGGTGCACGGCAATGCCGGTGTCGGCGACGATGGTCTCCGGCCGCGTCGTCGCGATCGTAATCGACCCGTCGCCCTTCGCGAGAGGATACGAGATGTGCCAGAGACTCCCCTGCTCATCGCGATGCTTCACCTCTAAGTCCGAGATGGCCGTTTGGCAGCCGGGACACCAGTTGATCAGCCGCTCACCACGGTAGATGAGTCCTTGCTGGTACAGCTTGTAGAAGACGGTGCGAACGGCCTCTCGCGGGCCTTCGTCCATCGTGAAACGCTCGCGCGTCCAGTCCGCGGAGGCGCCGAGCCGCTTGTGCTGGTCGAAGATGCGGCGGCGGCTCGTATTCACGAAGTCCCACACGCGCTCAAGGAACTTCTCGCGGCCGATGTCGAACCGCGTCAAGCCCTCCTCGCCGAGCTGGCGCTCGACTAGTGTATGGACGGCGATCGCCGCGTGGTCGATGCCGGGCAGCCAAAGCGTCGGCTCGCCGCGCATACGATGCCAGCGGATGAGGATGTCCTCGACCGTGTCCATCAGCGCATGACCGACGTGCAACTCACCCGTGAGGTTGGGCGGCGGCATGATGATCGTGAAGGGGTCGCCGCTGCCCTCGGACGGCGAAAAGTATCCGCCGTCCTCCCACATGTTGTAGATGCTCGCCTCCACCGAAGCCGGGTCGTACGCCTTGGGCATTCCTGAACTGCTAGTTTGCGGGTCGGTCATGGCACCTGCTGTGGCGTGCTATACGGTTCGGCCCCGAACTCTTTCGGGGCCGCTGGCAGAATGTTAACCGCGCTCCGGCCCTCGATCAACGAACGCTTTGTACTACCTCGGCTTCGAGGATCTGTGAAGGTGAAACATCGGGCAACCGTAGGAACTGAGCGCGACGCCGGGCCGCCATCTCAAGCTCCGACACTTTCGCCAACGCCTTTCTCGTATCGGACGCTACGCGGGCCGGGTCGCTCTGCTGCAGCCTGAACTTGAACAGCCAGTACGTGAACGCTCGCGCCTCCCCATATGTGATCTCTAGATCGGGCGGCCCCGGCACGAACTCCAAGCGCTCATGATGCGGTAGGTCCTCGCGAAACGCAGTCAACAGTTCGGCAAGGCTGCGTCCGTAGAGACGTTCGTAGACCTCCTCGTACAGGTTCTGGCCTTTGTTCCAACCGCCGAACGAACGCCAGCTCTTGAGCACCTCTTCTTCCACAGTGAGCTGGAGCGCCTCTTCGACGGCTACGCCATAGATGAAGTTCAAGTGCGCCCGATGTTTACTGTCGCCGATGGCATGCCTGAACTCCTCATCGTCCAATGGCCGAGGCGGCCTGCCGAAGAAGAGAAGCGCCTCCTCTTCATCAATCGGTATCGCGCCATTTGCGTCTTCGCAGAGCCGCTCTGCTAGGAGGAGCCAATCGAACGCCTCGCCACCGATCAGGTACTGGAAGAGGCGGCCGTCGACCTCCTCTTCCGCCAGCTCCCACTGGGCAATCGCCTTGAGCAGTGCGCTGAACCAATCGCCCTTCTTTTTTACCGCGGAGCGGAACTCCTTGAGCGGCGCTGGAATCGGAGGTTTCTTCGTCGTGGCCTGCGTCTTCGTCTTGGTCGGCATCACGCAGCCATCCCGTGGCACTTCTTGTACTTCTTGCCACTCCCGCACGGACACGGTTGGTTACGGCCGATCTTGCGAGCTTTCCCGGGCGAGGCGGCCTGAGCCTGGGCACCGGCACTTGGCGTCGCACCGGCAGGACCGGCGGCGGCACCGACAGGAACCCTGCTTCGGTCCCTTACGGGCTGGGCGGTAGCTTTCCGATCTCTCTGTGTCAACTCCGCGTGAAAGATGGAGTGAGCAATCTGCCTGCTGATGTTTGCGAGCAGCTGCCCCCACATGTCATGCGCTTCCCGCTTGTAGGCCACCAACGGGTCCGTCTGGCCATATGCGCGGAGGCCGATACCCTGGCGCATTTCGTCCATCGCGGTCAGGTGCTCCACCCAGAGACCGTCGATAGTACGGAGCAGGAGAATACGCTCCAGTGTCCGCATCTCCTCCTCGCCAACCTCGACCTCCTTCGCCTCATAGGCCTCCTCTGCGCGAGCGAGCAGCCGATCGAGGATTTCGTCGTGCGTCATCTCGTCCAGCGTCTTCGTGTTGATGTCGGACGGCACCTTCATGATCGTTGCCAGCTCAGTGAGAAGAGCCTCCAAATCCCACTCATCTGGGTAGCGATCGGGCACAAACTGCTCAACCAGCTCTGTGATCTCCTCTCGTACCATGTCGAGGAAGTTGCCCTTCAGGTCGGCGTCGGACAGCGCCTTGTTGCGTTCCTGGTAGATGACGTCTCGGTGCGTGTTCATCACGTCGTCGTAGTCGACGAGGTGCTTGCGGATGTCGAAGTTGTGTCCTTCTACCTTAGTCTGAGACTGCTCGATCGCCTTCGAAACCATGTTGCTCTCGAGCGGCGTGTCTTCTTCCATGCCGAGTTTCTCGAGCATGCCCCCCAGCCACTCGGGAGCGAAGCGGCGCATGATGTCATCCTCAAGCGAGACGAAGAACCGCGAGCTTCCGGGGTCGCCCTGCCGTCCGGCGCGGCCGCGAAGCTGGTTGTCGATCCGGCGCGCCTCGTGCCGCTCCGTGCCGATGATGTGCAAGCCACCGGCCTCCAGCACCTTGTCGTGCTCCTGCTGCCAGTTTTCTTCCGTCCGAGCGTCATCGCGCTTTCCGCCAAGGACGATGTCGGTACCACGGCCAGCCATGTTGGTCGCAATCGTCACGCCGCCAAGGCGGCCTGCCTCAGCGACAATAGCCGCCTCACTCTCATGGTTCTTGGCGTTGAGGACGTTGTGCTTGACGCCCTTGCGCTTGAGGAGGTCCGACACGTACTCCGACTTCTCGATCGAGACGGTGCCGACAAGCACCGGCTGGCCGGCCTCGTAAACCTCTTCGATCTCTTCGACGACGGCATCGAACTTCGCACGCTCGTTGCGGTAGATGAGGTCAGTGTGGTCCTCACGGGCCAGCGGCTCGTTCGTTGGGACAACGACGACAGCCAGACCGTAGATCTTGTCGAACTCCTCGGCCTCAGTGACGGCGGTACCGGTCATGCCGGCTAGTTTTTCGTAGAGGCGAAAGTAGTTCTGCAGCGTAATCGTCGCGTAGGTAAGCGATTCCCGCTGGACCTTGACCCGCTCCTTAGCCTCCACGGCCTGGTGGAGGCCATCCGACCAGCGCCGGCCCGGCATCAGACGACCGGTGAACTCATCAACGATGGTCACTTCGCCGTCCTTGACCACGTACTCGCGATCGCGCTGGTAAAGGGCGTGCGCCTTCAA
Source organism: Chloroflexota bacterium (assembly GCA_022562155.1). Lineage (GTDB taxonomy): Bacteria > Chloroflexota > Dehalococcoidia > DSTF01 > RBG-16-68-14 > SZUA-185. The sequence goes on along the minus strand of JADFPV010000026.1, from coordinate 30,083 downwards.
CGCGGCGTCCAAGTACCTGGTCAGCTTGTAGTTCTCAGGCGAGTAGAGATTATCGATGCCGAGCCGGGACTCGATCTTGGCGATCCCCTGCTCCGTAGGCTGGGCCGAACGAGCTTTCTCATCGATCGTGTAGTCGATCTCCTGCTGCAGCCCCACGGCCAAGCGAGCGAACGTTTGGTAGACCTGCGTGCTGTCTTGCGCGGGACCGCTGATGATGAGTGGCGTCCGCGCCTCGTCAATGAGGATGTTATCCACTTCGTCGACGATCGCGAAGTGGCGATCGCGCTGGACACGGCCTACAAGATCGACGCCCATGTTGTCGCGAAGGAAATCGAAGCCGAACTCGTGGTTCGTTCCGTAGACGATGTCCGCCCGATACGCTTCGGTCCGTGTACAGGGAGCGAGGTACTCCATGTTCAGCGTCTCGCTCACCTGCTCCTCAGAGAGCAGATAGGACGCGTCGTGCTGCAACACGGCGACCGTCAGGCCGAGCTGCTGCAGCGTTTTGCCGTACCATTGCGAGTCTCGCTTCGCTAGGTAGTCGTTGACGGTGATGAGGTGCGCACCCTGGCCGTCCAGTCCATTGAGGTAGAGCGAGAGCGTCGCGACGAGCGTCTTGCCTTCACCCGTCTTCATCTCGGCGATTTTGCCCTCATGGAGGACGGCGGCGCCGATGAGTTGCACGTCGTGGGCGCGCTCGCCGCGCGAACGGCGGATCTGCTCGCGGGCGGTGGCGAAGGCCTCAGGCAGGAGGTCGTCCAGCGTTTCTCCACCGTCTAGGCGGACGCGAAACTCCTCCGTCTTTGCGCGCAACTCGTCGTCGGAGAGCGGCTCGACATCTGCTTCGTGAGCGTTAATCTCTTCGACGACGCCCACGTACTTCTTGAGTTCACGCTCGTTCGAGTCACCAAAGATTCCTGAGGCCCATTTCAGCATGACCGGCGTCCTAGCCTCGTTCCGCCCTCGCCATCGTCTGTGGGACACTCGCCGCAAGGTCTGGGTCCATCCGGAAGAGCTCGCCCACCGAACTGCCTGTGTGAATGCGGCTGATGGCCTCGCCGATTAGAGGCGCGATGCTCAGCACTTCTATCTGGGGGACGTGCTTCTCGGCGGAAATCGGGATGGTATCTGTAACAACGAGCTGCTTGATCGGCGCAGCAGCAAGCAACTCAGCCGCGGAGCCTGAGAGCACCGGGTGAGTACAAGCCATGTAGATATCCGTCACTCCCCTATCCTTCAGCGTCTCAGCCGCGTTGATGATCGTCGTTCCAGTGTCGATCTCGTCGTCGACGATCAACGCCCGCATGCCTTCGACCTCACCAATCACGTTGAGCACCTGGCTCTCGTCATCGTTATCCAGCCGGCGCTTTTCGATAATGGCGAGCGGGGCGTTCAGCGACTGCGCCACGTTTCGTGCGCGCTTCGACGCTCCAATGTCCGTCGCGACCACTACGAGGTTCTTGAGGTCCATATCCTTGAAGTATCGGCTGATCATGAACAATGCAGTCAGTTCGTCAACGGGAATGTTGAAGAAACCCTGAATCTGGCCGGCGTGCAGGTCAACCGTGAGTAGCCGGTCCGCGCCGGCCGTCTCGATGAGGTTGGCCAGCAGACGTGCCGTAATCGGCACACGAGGCTGGTCCTTCTTGTCGCTTCGGCCGTACGCGTAGTAGGGCACGACCGCCGTAACACGGCCCGCAGATGCGCGCTTCATCGCGTCGATCATGATCAAGAGTTCCATGATGTTTGTGTTAACAGGCGACACCAACGGCTGAACGATAAATACGTCGCGCTGGCGCACGTTGTCCTGAACCCGCACAAAGACATTCTCGTTGCTGAACTCGAACACCTCACAGGCGCCGAATGCCGTCTGCAGATAGCTGCAGATCGCACGAGCCAGGTCCGGATGGGCGTTGCCGCTAAAGATCCGCAAGTCCTGGTAGGCGGCAGCTTCCATTCGCATGCTCCTTCTGGCAGCGGAGACAGACCACGGGCCGGGGCGAGGACGCTCACGTCCTGGCGGCCGGCCCGCGTCCATCAGGCGTCTATTTGCTAGACCGCCTCAATCATACCATAAGGCCTCGGTTACGAGACCCTCTTCATCAGCGGTTGTAGTAATCGTGCACGGCTAGCGACAGCTCCGCGATCAGCGTGGCGCCGTCATCGAAGTATCCGAAGTCGGTGAGCACCACAATGATGTAGGTGGCGCTCTCCGAGAAGACGATACCGGCATCGTGCGTCGCGTCGTCCCAGTTCCCTGTCTTATGAGCCACCTGCGTTCCCTGTGGAAGCAAAGCCGGGATGCGATCGTCGATCCATTCGGTGCCAAGCACCTCAAGCATCTGCTCACTCGCCACTTCGTTGATCGCCGCGCCCTCGTAGATGGCCTCCAACAGAAGCGCCGTCTCACGCGCGGTTGTGGGAAGGCTCTCCTCGTCCACAAACCCCGTGACGGAGAGGCCAAGGCTACGCAGAGTCCGGTTAATGTTGCCCGCGCCAACGCGCTCCAACAGCATGTTCGCCGCGACGTTGTCCGTTCGGCCCATCATCCGGTCGAGGGCATCGCGAAGCGCAACGACGTCGCACTCCTCAAGCTCACCGGGATTCAGTCCGAACGCCGCGTAGTACTCCGAGACGACGTAGAGTTCCTGCCAATCGAGCAGTTCGGCGTCCTGCTGGTTGAATGCTTCCAGCATGACCCACGTCTTGTACAGGCTAGCCGCGTAGAAGTCACGATCAGCGTCAAGCATGATGCCTGACCCATCGTCGAGGTTTTTGATGACCACGGCGAAGCGATCAACGTCGTCGCCGAGTAAGGTCAGCACGAACTGTTCTAACACCTCGTCGTGAACCGGCGGCTCCATTTCGTAAGCTTCCAGCGCGCCGGGTGCACCCTTGGGCACAAGGTGGATCGGGAAGCCGGGCGTCGGGACGTATGGGGCACCATCGATGTAGGGGTCATCGCACAGGGGCTCCACGGTAATCGGGCCCATCGGCGGCAGGAGCGTCGACGAAGCGACCTCGGACTGCTGGGTTGGCACCACTGTTGGTGCTGTCGTGGGAATGTGGATGGGATCGGAGACGCTCGAGGAACCGCTACACGCGGCCATCAGTAGGACTACTACTGATGGCCAGAAGAAGGCTAGCTGGCGCATTGCTTATCTAGGAACAGCGCCTTCCCAATCGAGGAGCGCGCGGCGGAGCAGACCGAGGGCAGTGGTCACCGCCCGGCGCTTGACAGCTTCGCGGCTCTGCGCGAACTGATAGCTCAGCGCCTGGGGCTCCGACAGACCAGCGTCAACGGCGATGTGGACCGTGCCGGGGGGCTTGCCGTCTTGTTCATCAGGCCCAGCAACGCCCGTAATGCCGACGCCGATATCCGCGCGGAGCCTCTCCCGAACCGCGCGTGCCATCGCCTGCGCAGTCTCTACGCTAATCACTCCGTGGGTCGAGATAACGTCCTCGTCTGCGCCCAATTCGATCTTCATCTCCGCTGTGTACGAGACGAACCCACCACGAAAGTAGCCGGAACTGCCAGGCACGTTCGTGATGACGTTGGCCAGCAACCCTCCGGTGCACGACTCCATAGTCGCGAGGGACAAACCTTTCTCGCTCAACAACCTGCCGATGGCGAATTCCATCGTCTCATCGTCGGCGCCCCAGACGAACGCGCCGAGGATCTCGCGCATCTCCCGCTCGACTGGCTCGATCAAGCGCTGCGCCTCATCTTCCGTTGGCGCCTTGGCCGCCAACCGCAGCTGCACGCCGTCCGCGCGCGCGTACACACCAATGCTTGGGTTTGTGCTCTTGAGGAGAGCACTGACCATCTCGTCGACGTGGCCTTCGCCAATGCCAGCGGTTTTCAGCGTTCTCGTCACGAGAACAGAATCGGGAGCCTTGGGGTGACGTCGCAACTGCGGCACGACTTC
>JADFPV010000026.1:18446-26055 GCA_022562155.1 Chloroflexota bacterium | reverse complement strand
GTGCTCTTGAGGAGAGCACTGACCATCTCGTCGACGTGGCCTTCGCCAATGCCAGCGGTTTTCAGCGTTCTCGTCACGAGAACAGAATCGGGAGCCTTGGGGTGACGTCGCAACTGCGGCACGACTTCCTTCTCCCACATACGCTCCATTTCGACCGGCGGGCCCGGCATGGCCACGATGATCTTCTCGTCACGCTCCACCCACCAGCCAGGCGCGGTTCCGCGTGGATTCGGTATCGACCTGCTGGAAGGGATCAGCATCGCCTGCTTGACGTTTCGCTCCGGCATCGAGGCGCCGCGCTTGGCGAAAAACTCTCGCAGGTCTTCTTCTAGGGCTGAATCGACTCCAAGTTCCTCGTCCAAAGCTCGACCGATCGCCTCCCGAGTGAGATCGTCCTCTGTGGGACCGAGGCCTCCAGTTGTGATCACCAGGTCCGACCTTCTCCATGCCCGGTCGATGACCTCCGTTAACCGGCCTATGTTATCTCCCACCTTTGACATGTAGTAGAGGTCGATACCCAGCGCAGGCAACTGACCGCCAAGGTACTTCGCGTTCGTATCCAGGATCTCTCCTAGAAGAAGCTCCGTCCCTATTGAGATCACTTCTGCCTTCATGAGCGATGGCAGCATAGAGTCTCACGTGTGATGGGTCAACCTGTAGGTACGAAACTCAGGTACGAAGCTGCCGATACTTAGGTGTGAGAGGCCTTACCTCAAAAGGGGTATCTCCTAAGTTGCCATGACAGCATCGACGAAGGCGCTTGGCCGCCTGGACGTGAAACGACAGGAACAGACGCCGCAGGCGCTCGCGCGCCTTGCTGTCGCCGGCCTCTTCGTCGGCCTCTGGGTCGTGCTCTGGGCCGCCCAGATTCCCATGCCCGTGCCCTTCCTGCTCGTGCTGCTCGCCGAAATCGCGTTCTTCGTGTTCTACTGGCGGCTCGTGTTCGTGCTACCGAACGTCAGGGCAATCGAGATCGCGCACTACGGCATGCTCGCCGTGGAGATCGTCATCCACACGACAATCGTGTATTTCCTCGGGGGGATTTCCTGGCTCGGCGCGTTCGCGTATGTATTCGGCCTGATTTTCACGAACACGTTCCTGGACATGCGGAAGGCGTTCGTCTACACGGCCGGCGCCAGTCTAGCGTTCGTGTCGCTCATTCTGTTGGAGGCGACTGAGACCATACCCTACTACGTGTACTTAGAGCAGGGAGCGCTGCGGTACACGGACACACGTTTCGTCGCGACGACAATCATCGGAGCCTCCGGCGTCTTCTTCAGCATCTACGTCTGGGTGAACTGGGTCGGCCGCCAGCTCCGCCAGGAGCGCGACACCGCAGTCAGGATGCAGGATGAACTCCTACAGGCACGAGCCGAGCTGCAGCGCACGAACGACGAGCTAGAGGAACGGGTCAAGGAACGGACCGGCCTATTGGAACTCGCCAACGCCGCCCTCCATGAGAGCGAGCGTCGACTGCGCACCGTGGTCGGCAATGCGCCTGTAATCCTCTTCGCACTGGACGCTGAAGGCGTCTTTACCATCGCCGAAGGCAAGGCCCTAGATGACCTCGGCATCGAGTCTAACGCCCTCGTCGGGCGCTCTTCCTTCGACATGTTCGATGGCCAACCAGGCGTACACGAAACCATCCGCAACGCCCTCGCCGGCCAATCCGGTACCACCGTTGTCGGGACGAATTCACAATTCGAAGCCCAGCTGACCCCGCTGCGAGACGACGACGGCAACGTCGTGGGCGTCATCGGCGTTGCCGTCGACGTTTCGGAACGGAGCCGCGCGGACGCGCTCCTCTCAGGACAGCGACGCGTACTGGAGATGATCGCCGTCGGGGCGCCCCTGCCGGAGGTGTTGGAGTCCCTCGTCGAGGTTCTGGAAGAACAATCGGACGAGATGCTCTGCGGCATCTGCCTGGTGAATGCAGAAGGATCGATGCTCGAGCCCATCGCCGGCAACAGCCTACCGGTCGCCTTCCGCGATGGCCTGGCGGGCGGAGTGCCCATAGCGCCGAGTTCCGGCTCATGCGGTACTGCGGCCCACCGGAAGCAGCCGGTAGTCGTGACCGATATCGCCACAGACCCACTGTGGGACGACTTCCGAGAGCTAGCGCTGGCCAACGACCTGCGGGCCTGCTGGTCGACGCCCATACTCTCGAAGCGAGGCGATGTCCTCGGGACGTTTGCCATCTACCATCGAGAGCCTCGCGAGCCCGACCCGCGAACCGCAAGCCTTGTTGAGGTGGCGATACGAATCGCCGGCATCGCGATCGAGCGCGCACAGTCCGAGGCTACTCTCCGCGAGAGCGAGAGTAAGTTCCGTGCAATGGCGGAGACCGTCTCGGCTGCTACCTTCATCTACCAAGGAACCGAGATGCAATACGTAAACTCCGCCGCGGAGCAGGTCACCGGGTATAGTCGAGAAGAACTCCTCCAGATGAACTTCTGGGACGTGATTCACCCAGAGTTCCGAGATCTCATCAAGGAACGCGGTATGGCACGCCAGCGCGGCGAGGACGTGACGCCCGGCTACGAAGTCAAGATCCTTACCAAAGCTGGTGAGGAGCGCTGGGTCGACTTCACGGCAGGCACCATCGGCTTCGAGGGGGGCTTAGCTGTCCTGGGAACTGCCTTCGACATCACCGAGCGTAAGAAGGCCGAGGAGGCACTCCAAAAAGCGGCGAACCACGACCCGCTCACAGGTCTGCTGAACCGGCGCGCCGGCCTCGCCGCCATCGAGGAGCGCCTGGAGCGGGCGACGAGCAGTAGCGGCCGCTTTGCCGTGTTCGTCCTGGACTTGGATAGGTTCAAAATGATTAACGATTCCTTCAGTCATGAAACGGGCGATGCGGCCCTAGTGCACTTTTCAGAAGTCATGGTGGACCTCGTTGACGATCGCGGTGTCATCTGTCGCATGGGCGGCGACGAGTTCCAGATCGGACTCGACAACGCAGGCGCGGAAGAGGCATTCGAGTTCGCCCGCGATATCCAGGAGGCGCTGCGTCGCAAGCTGGAGCGCTCGGACGCCGAGCTACGGCCGCAGTTCACCGTGAGCATCGGCATCGCCTGCTATCCAGATGAAGGCACGTCCACACTCATCCTCGGGCGTCGCGCCGACCGCGCGATGTACGCCGCGAAAGTGGCCGGCGCCAACGCCAGCCGCGCCTGGCATCAACTCGAGAACCAGGCCGCCTAGCTCCCAATCTTCCAACGCTCAGCGCAATACACTCAGACCACCAGCTAGACTCCGTGGCGCTTGACTGACCTTCCGACGTGGGGCTACCATCGTACAGGCCGGGTGGCCGGTGCTGTATGACCTTTCGCGATAAGCTGGTCAACGCCACGCAACGGAACAACAGCCTCCTCTGTGTAGGCCTCGATCCCGACCCCGTTCGTCTGCACGGAATGGATGTGGGCTCATTCCTCTGCTCCATCGTCGAAGCCACGAGCGACATCGTTTGCGCGTACAAGCCGAATCTGGCCTTCTATGAACAGATGGGGGAAACTGGGTACCAGGCCTTGCGCGACGTCCTCAAGGCGATACCGAACGACGTTCCCGTCATCGCCGATGCTAAGCGAGGGGACATTGGCCACACGGCAGAGGCGTACGCACGCGCGATTTACGACGAGTTGGGATTCGATGCCGCGACCGTCAACCCCTACCTCGGCGGTGACGCCGTCAAGCCGTTCCTGATGCGCGAGGACAAGACGGCCCTGATCGTCTGCCGGACGTCCAACCCTGGAGCAGGCGACTTCCAGGACCTGCTCGTGACGTTCGAAGGTAAGACGCAACCGCTCTTCGAGGCGGTCGCACGACGGGCTCATGATTGGAATAGCCGCGGCAACGTGGGTCTCGTCACCGGCGCAACCTACCCCGAGGAGATGGCAAGACTTCGCCATCTGTGTCCGGAGATGCCGTTCCTCGTCCCGGGCATCGGAGCACAGGCTGGAGATCTTGGACCGGCTGTAAGAGCCGGGCTGGATGCCGAAGGCGCAGGCATCATGATCAACGCGTCCCGCCAGATCCTCTATGAAGGTGACGCCCCTAGAACCGCGGCATCCGCCCGGGCCGCGGCGGCGTCTCTTCGTGACGCCATTGAGCGGGAGCGCGCCGGAGCGCGAGAGGAGTTACGCACGTAGCATGCCGCAGGAGTTCCGCATGGGAGATGTGGTGCGCTTGCGGAAGCCCCACCCATGCGGGGGCTTCGAGTGGGAAGTGACGCGGTTAGGGGCCGACATCGGCCTGCGCTGCCTCGAGTGCGGTCGCCGGTTGATGCTCGCCCGAAGTACGCTTGAACGACGCCTCAAGGCATTCGTCTCTCGCGGCGAGCCAATCGATCAGGAGAAGTTTGCCGCCATCTTTCGGGAAGAAGACGCGGCCGGCCGATGAAAGAAGAAGCCATCGAAGCGCGGCCGAGGCGCTGGCGATGGGAATCGCTTACCGGTGGAGCCGTCCTCTTTCAGGAGGACGGCTTTCGCCGCTTGTGGTTGGGCCGGGTCCTGAGCCACACGGCCCTGAACGCGGTCCTATTTACGCTGCTGGTCCTGGCTGTCGGCGAGGGCAGTGGCTCGAGCATCAAGAGCGCGCTGTTCATCACTGCCTACCTGCTGCCGACCGCGACGCTCGGGACGATCTCCGGCGTTCTCGTCGACCGGCTCCCCAAGAACATGGTCCTCACGTTCGTGAACCTTACCCGCGCTGGCCTCATGCTCGTCCTGCTGATGGCGGGCACTAGCCTCCCTGCCGTTTACGGGATCGCGCTGCTGATCGCGATCACATCGCAGTTTGCGTCGCCCGCCGAGTCAGCAGCGGTCCCCCAGATGGTACGCACTGATCAGCTGACCTTGGCCAATTCGACGAACAACTTCGGCTCGCTCGTCAGCCAGGTGTTTGGCTTCGCGATCCTCCCACCCTTGTTCTTGAACACCGTAGGCGAAGGCCCGCTCTTCCTCATCTCCGCCGTCCTGTTTGGTGGGTCGGCCGGGTTCTTTCTGCTCATTCGCTCCCTCCGCACCGGACCCGTCACCGTGGCCGAAACCAGAAGCGCGGCACGGAACGTCCGCAAGCAGTTTGCGGAGGGCTGGGAGCGCCTCAGCCAGGATCTGGGCTCCTACATGAGCGTCATCATCTTGGTGCTCGCGAGTACGGCGTCTCTGGTGGCGGTGACACTGATGCCAAAGTTCGCCCAGGACACGCTCGATATCCCCACGAGGAACGCGATCTTCGTGTTCTTGCCGGCTGCGATCGGCATCGTCGCTGGACTGCGGCTGGTACAGCTGCTAGACCGATTGATGCCGAAGGCCTGGCTCGTCGGCGGCGGGTTCACGTTGCTGGCTGTCTCGTTCGCGTGCCTTTCATTCACGGTGCCGTTCGCCGGATTGCTGGAGGACGCCAATCCGCTCGGAGCGTTCGATCCTGGACCATTCGGAGAAACGACGGCCCGAATCGTTGTGACCATCTTCTTCTCAGCCATCACCGCGTTTTCCTTCTCCGTCCTCGGCGTGGCGAGCCGATCGCTCGTGAATGAACGCCTTCCAATAGAAGTTCAGGGGCGGGTGTTCGCCGCGCAGGTCGTGCTGACCAATCTGGCTTCGATCCCGCCTATTCTGTTGGCCGGGCTCCTCTCCGAGCTGTTTGGTGTTGAGCCCATCATGTTCCTTACCATGACGATCCTGGTCGGCGCCGCCGCCTGGTCGCTTGCACGAGCCATGTCGAGACCGCAACCTTTGGACCATGTTGAGACGAGTCATACCAGAGCCTGAAGAAGACAGCGAAGAGGTACCGCCGGTACTCTCTAACCCGAGCTTCCGGCTGCTCTGGCTCGCTCAGGTCATTTCACAGACCGCTCAAAACGCGATCCTCTACGCCCTAATTATCGTCGTGCTCGACCTTACCGAGGTCGCGACGAGTGCCAGTGGCGTCATACTTGCGTTTGTCATTCCGATCGTGGGCTTTGGCATCTTCTCGGGCGTTCTCGTCGATCGCTGGAGCAAACGCCGCATACTGATCCTCACGAACATAGGCCGCGCGTTGTGCGCTGTCGCCTTCTTCTTCGCGCGAGAGCATCTTTGGGCTATCTACGGGGTAACGATCGTCTTTGCCAGCTTTAGCCAACTCTTCACAACCAGTAGTGCCGCATCCGTACCCTTCATCGTAGACCGAAAGCAGCTCATCTCCGCTAACAGCCTCTACAGCGCCGGCTTCACGTTCGCGCAGATCGCGGGCCTCATCGTCCTCTCGCCCACAATCCTCAAGACAGCCGGTGCCGGGGTACTCTTCATCTTGACGGCCGTCATCTTTATCGTGGCGAGCCTCCTGGCCAGACTCCAGCCTGCCATCGGGTCCGACGCTAATGATGAGGAACACAGTACGTTCCCTGGTCGCGAGGAGCTACGCGGCGCCGTGTCGGACTTCGCGCAGACCCTTCGCGGCTTGCGCTCCGACCCGTTCCTTACGCTCGCGATGTCGCACATCGCGCTAAGCAGCACACTGATCTTGCTCTTCGCCGTTATCGTGCCACGCTACATGCAGACGATCCTCGAGGTGTCGCCCGATGACGCCGTCGCCGTGTTCGCGCCGGTCGCGTTCGGGGCGTTGATCGGGCTGCGTGCCGTGGGCTGGATCGTCGACCGCGTAGGTAAAATCCGCACCGTGGCGCTCGGGCTGTTCGGCATCGCGGTCTGTCTAGGCGTAATGGGATTCGTTGAGTTGATCGGCGCTGGTCTTGAGCGAACCGAAAATCTCAACCCGTTTGGCACCGACCCGTTCTTTGGGCGTTCGATCCTCGTCACAATTACTGCCCTGGTTGCAGGTCCTATGGGCTTCGCCTATGCGCTGCTGAATACGCCCGCTCAGACCACGTTGCACGAACGAACGCCTGTCGAAATGAGAGGGCGAGTGATCGCTTCGCAGATGGTGCTGGCGAACGGGGTAGCGCTGATACCACTAGTGGTTGTGGGTGGAGTAGCCGACCTTTACGGTGTCAGCGCTGTAGTGCTCGCCGTCAGCGCCCTCCTTGTCTGCGCGGGCGCATTGAGCCTCTACCTAGAGAACCGATGGCTCAAGAACGGGGAAGGCGGGCCGCCATCTGATGGCGAGGGCACAGCGCCGGCCCGGTCACACGGGGCCGATTCAGATTCAATTGACACCGTGTAGGGTCTGGGCTAGACTGAATTGATTGAGGAGGTACCACATTGATCGAGATGTCAATTGAGGGCATCCGCGTCAGTCTGATGAACTATCAGCGGGTGGTGATCCTCAAGGAAAAGGATGCCAACCGCTACCTGCCCATCTGGATCGGCCCTGCAGAGGCCGATGCCATCACAGTTAGACTCCAGGACATATCTGTCGCACGGCCACTCACGCACGACCTGCTCTGTGATGTCATGGAGAAGCTGGGCGCGCAGGTTGACTGCGTTGTCGTCAACGACCTGGCTGAAGATACCTTCTTCGCCCGCATCATGCTTAGCGTGAACGGCGAGCGCTTGGAGGTCGATTCGCGGCCGAGCGATGCCATCGCGCTGGCAGTGCGGGCACAGGTTCCTATCTACGCCGAGGACTCCGTCCTCGACAAAGCCGGAGTCGAGCTGGATAAGGAAGG
>JADFPV010000026.1:0-18350 GCA_022562155.1 Chloroflexota bacterium | reverse complement strand
GTGAACGGCGAGCGCTTGGAGGTCGATTCGCGGCCGAGCGATGCCATCGCGCTGGCAGTGCGGGCACAGGTTCCTATCTACGCCGAGGACTCCGTCCTCGACAAAGCCGGAGTCGAGCTGGATAAGGAAGGCCAGCCGCTCGACTCAGCGCCACAGCAGGAAGGCATCAGCAAGGCGAACGAAGAAGAACTGGAGCGCATGTCCGCGTTCCGAGACTTCATCGAAGGTCTGGACCTGGACGACTTCGACAAGCGCAAGTCCTAGTACAAACGAGTCATTGCTTCGAGCGTCCCAACCTGGGGCGCTCTTCTGTTTCACGCTGTTGATCCTCGAAAAAGTCTGTGATAAGATTCTCAAAGTCTGAGCGGGGATGCTAATGGAGGTTCACGATGATGGACCGGTTGCCGCCGACAGCGCGGCTCATTGGCATCGGTTGGTACTTCGCGGTCTGCATCGTCGCCGGGGTGATTGGTGGCGCATTGCTCGACCGCGTTGCGGGCACAGAACCGCTACTGACGCTGATTGGACTCACTCTGGGATTGGTCCTCGCCTTTTACGGCGGATATCAAATGCTCATGGAAGTAATACGGCCGAAGAAGGACGAAAAGGAGTAGCTGTGCGGTGGGCCGACTAAAGACAGCCGGTATCGTCATCGGTGCACTTCTTTTAGTAGGCTTCGGTTTCTTTTTCCTGCAAGGGCCCAAGCCTCACATCGAAATCAAGGCCGAGCCGCTCTGGACCATCGGCTTCTTCGAAATCACAAACACGCTCTTTACGTCCTGGGTGGTCGTCGGTGTCTTAGTAGTCATCGCCCTCTTCGCGACGCGCAAGATGACGTTTATCCCATCCGGCCTCCAGAACATCATGGAGGCCGTCGTTGAAGCGCTCTACGCGCTCGTCGAAAACACTGTCGGGGCGAAGCATGCCCCCCGCTTCTTCCCAGTCATCGCGACGCTTTTCCTGTTCATCATCGTCGGAAACTGGATGGCGCTCCTCCCGGTCTTCAACGTAATCGGGAAGATCGAGCCAGTGGGAGTTGAAGAAGAGGAATTCCATGAAGAGGTGATCATCTTCGAAGACAAGGGCTTGTTCATGGTCATGCCCAACTCCAGTGAGATCGAGATCCACTTCGACGAAGCCGTCTGCGATGGCGTCGCGGAGGGCCAGGAGCATGAGGTCTGTCTGGAAGAAGGGCGCGCGCTCGCCATCGCAGAGGCGCGGGAAGTCGAGGGCATCGACGAGGGCGCAAAAATCGGGCTTCTGGCGCCCTACTTCCGGAGCATGAACACGGACCTCATGACACCGCTGTCGCTGGCGATTGTGGCTGCCATCTTCGTCGAATGGTGGGGCATCAGCGCCCTCGGCTTCATCGGCTACGGCAAGCGCTTCTTCAATTTCGGGCGTCTCGCTAAAGGCGACCCCATGGGCGTCATCGATATCTTCGTCGGCATCCTGGAACTGATCGCCGAGTTCGCGCGTCTCATTAGCTTCAGCTTCCGGCTCTTCGGCAACATGCTGGCAGGAGAGATCCTCCTGCTCGTGATGACGTTCCTGATCCCGCTGCTGCTCGCCCTACCGTTCTACGGGCTGGAGCTGTTTGTCGGCGCGATCCAGGCGTTCGTATTCGCAATGCTCACACTCGTGTTCGGCGCCCTGGCTGTCACCAGCCACGACGACCACGATGAAGAGGAAACACACGCATCAGGCGGCGAGGTGGCCGCGGCACAACACGCAGAATAGAGGAAAGGGAGGAACCATGGATATCACCGCACTAATCCCGCTTCTGGAGCTTTCCGACGACTCGATGAGATTCATCGGCGCGGGAATTGCCATCGGCATCGGAGGCGCGGGCCCGGCCATCGGCATCGGCTGGCTCGTCTCCAAGGCAATGGAAGCGTTGGGCCGGAACCCAGAGGCCCAGCCTGTGATTCAGACCAACATGATATTGGGCATCGCGTTCGCCGAGGCTATCGCGATTTACGCCCTGGTTGTCGCGGTCATGATTGGGTTCGTATTCTAGACAACCCGCCAGGTACGAACGAAGGGACGTGGCTCTATGGATGAGCTAGGACTTAATCTTCCGGTACTCGTCGCCCAGTTGGTGAACTTTTTCCTCCTGCTGGTGCTGCTCCGTATCTTCCTGTACAAGCCGATCCTGGAGATGCTCGACCGTCGCAAGCAACGCATCCAAGAGGGCGAGCAGGCAGCCGAGCAATCCAAGGAACAAGCCTCGCAGGCGGAGGCGGATGTGGCCACGCAGATCGAGGAGGCCCGCCAGCAGAGCCAGGCGCTCGTCGCGCAAGCTCAGGAGGCTTCCAACCGGATTCAGGAAGATTCGCGCAACCAGGCCAAGCAGGAAGCCGAAACGCTGCTGGAACGGGCCCGCAACGAGATCCAGTTGGAACGCGACCAAGCGGTCGCGGTGTTAAGAAGCGAGTTCGCTGACCTTACGGTGAGCGCCGCTGAGAAGGTGATCGGCCAATCGCTCGACCGCCAGGCGCATCAGCGCCTGATCGACGAAGTCTTGGCCGAGTCGACGTTCCGGGAGGGATAGTTGCTGCGAGACCCTGCCGCGAAACGATACGCGAAAGCCGCATTCGAACTCGCCCGCGAGCGAGACGAGCTCGACGCATGGGGCCCAGCCATGCAATCGTTGGGTGAGGCTTCGGCTTCACCAGAAGCGCTTGCGTTCCTCGGCGACAGACGCGTGCCGGGCGATGCGAAAGAATCGTTCCTGACACAGGTCGCTGGTGAGCTCCCGCCCATGGTCGGCAACCTGGTCAAGCTCCTCGAGAGCAAACGCCGGCTGCCGCTGTTATCGCAGATAGCAGAGTTCTTCCAAGAGCTGCTGGACGACCACAACGGCATCGCCCATGCGCAGGTGCTGACGGCCGTTTCGATGAGCGACGATGAACAACGGACACTCGCCACGCGCCTCTCGAAGCTCACCGGCAAGCAGGTGCAGGTAGAGGTACACGAAGAGCCGGAGATCCTGGGAGGCTTAGTCGCCCGTATTGGCGACCGCCTGATCGATGGAAGCGCGAAGACGAAGCTGCTTGCGCTCAAACGCGAGCTAGCCAGAGCGACCCGCTAGACATACACGGGGGTAGATAGATGGCAATACGAGCAGATGAAATCACGTCCATCCTGAAGGAACAGATCGAGAAGTTCGGCGCCGAAGCGACGATGACGAACGTCGGAACGGTTGTCGATGCTGGCGACGGGATCGCCCGTATTCACGGCCTCTCGAACATCATGGCGAGCGAACTCGTGGAGTTCCCATCAGGCGTAATCGGCCTGGCGCTCAACCTTGAGGAAGAGAACGTCGGTGTCATGATCCTCGGTGACTACAGCGACATCCGTGAGGGCGACGAGGTTCACGCGACCGGACGAGTCGCCGAAGTGCCCGTGGGAGAGGCGCTGATCGGGCGTGTGGTCGACCCCGTGGGCAACCCAATCGATGGCAAAGGGCCAATCAACACAGACAAGACCCGGCCTGTCGAGCGCATCGCGCCCGACGTCACCAAGCGCAAGAGCGTGGACACGCCAATCCAGACCGGTATCAAGGCGATCGACGCCATGACGGCCATCGGGCGTGGCCAGCGCCAGCTCATCATCGGCGACCGCTCGACGGGCAAGACGGTGATCGCCGTCGACACGATCATCAACCAGAAGGGACAGGACGTCACGTGCATTTACGTGGCAATCGGCCAGAAGGCCGCCAAAGTCGCACAGCTCGTCGGCGTGTTGGAGGAACACGGGGCCATGGAACACACGATCGTTGTAGCCGCGTCCGCTGCGGAGGCCGCAGCGCTGCAGTTCCTCGCGCCCTACGCGGGTTGCGCCATCGGCGAGGAGTTCATGGCCCAGGGCAAGGATGCTCTGATCATTTACGACGACCTCTCCAAGCATGGTTGGGCCTACCGCCAAGTCTCGCTGCTGCTGCGCCGCCCCCCGGGCCGCGAAGCCTACCCGGGAGATGTCTTCTATCTGCACAGCCGGCTCCTGGAACGCGCTGCGCGCCTCTCCGACGAAGAGGGAGGCGGGTCGCTCACGGCGTTGCCCATCGTAGAGACGCAAGCGAACGACATCTCCGCCTACATCCCCACCAACGTCATCTCAATCACCGATGGCCAGATCTTCCTGGAAACGGAACTCTTCAACGCCGGCATCCGGCCCGCAATGAACGCCGGCATCTCGGTCTCCCGCGTGGGAGGAGACGCCCAGCGCCGGGCGATGCGACAGGTGGTGCGCCAGCTCCGCCTGGACATGGCCCAGTTCCGCGAGCTGCAGGCGTTCGCCCAGTTCGGCACCTCAGAGTTGGATGCCGCCACGCGACAGCAGCTAGAGCGCGGAGAGCGGCTGAGGGAGATCATGAAGCAGCGCCAGTACCAGCCGCTGGCCCTGGACAAGCAAGTGATCATCATCTACGCCGGCACGCGCGGCCTCCTGGACAACATACCTGTCAACAAGGTTTCGGAGTTCGAGCAGCAGCTCTACCAGTACATGGACGCGAACCACCCGGAGGTCGGGAAGGCGATTATGGAGACCAACGAATTGCCTGCGGAGCAGGAACAAGCGCTGGACGCCGCTATCCGCCAGTTCAAGGAAACGTCCGGCCTAGTATCGACCGAGGAAGAGGCCGAGTAGGTTGGCGTAGGGGCGCCCAACTAAGAACGATGGCCAATACACGAGAGATCCGCCGGCGCATTCGCACCGTCCAGAACGCCGCCAAGGTGACGAAGGCGATGGAGCTTGTCGCCGCGTCGAAGATGCGGCGCGCTCAGCAGCGCGCCCTCGCCGGCCGGCCCTATGCTGAGCGCCTTACTTGGGTGCTGGCGGACTTGGCCGAAACGATGCCGCAGATGGACCCCGACACGCTGCACCCACTGCTACAGCGTCGCGATGTGGAGAAGGCTTGTATCGTGCTGATGACGCCGAACCGCGGGCTGTGCGGCGGCCTGCCGGCGAACATCAACCGGCGGGCTAGCTCGCTTGCACTCGATCTAGACGTCCCTGTCTCGATGATCGCGGTCGGGAAGAAAGGACGCGATTTTTTCCGGCGCAGCGATGTGGACATGCGGGCGACGTTCACAGAACTGGGCGACTACCCGGATTACAACGATATCCTCCCGATCGCCCGTGTCGTCATCGACGATTACCTCGCCAACGAGTACGACAAGGTGCTGCTGGTCTACCCCTACTTCGTCAACACGATGACCCAGGAGCCTCGCGTGCATCAGCTCCTGCCGGTCCAGCCGCCGGAGGACCAGGAAACACAGGCTGTCGACTACATCTACGAGCCCAACCGGGAGGAGTTGCTGGCGGACCTCTTGCCGCGCTACATCGAGATGGAAATCTACGAGGCGATCCTAGAGACAATCGCGAGCGAACAGTCGGCCCGGATGGTGGCAATGCGTAACGCCACCGACGCCGCGGAAGAAATGATGGAAGAGCTCACCCTCGCCAGAAACAAGGCGCGCCAGGAACAAATCACGAAAGAACTCCTGGACATCGTAGGTGGCGTTGAGAGCATGCAGGTATGAGGAGGTCTCATGGCTGAAGGTAACGTTCGGCAGATCATCGGCACCGTGGTGGATATCGAATTTCCACCCGACGCGTTGCCGAAGCTGCACAACGCGATCGAGATCGACATGGAAGGTTCGAAGCTCATCGCTGAGGTCGAGCAGCACCTCGGCAACAACTGGGTGCGCTGCCTGGCGATGGACGCCACGGACGGTCTCCGCCGGGGTACGAAGGCAACCGACACAGGAGCCGCCATCTCCGTCCCAACCGGCCCAGGTACGTTGGGCCGGCTCTTCAACGTGCTTGGCGAACCGCTGGATGGCCTAGGCGAGGTCGCGGGGAAGCGGGTGCCCATCCACCGCGCCCCTCCTGCCTTCGACGAGCAAGAAACGCACGTCCAGGTCCTGGAGACGGGTCTTAAGATAATCGACCTCATCGCGCCGTTCACCCGTGGTGGTAAGGTAGGCGCCTTTGGCGGCGCCGGTGTCGGCAAGACCGTCATCATCAAGGAACTCATCAATAACATCGCCTCTCAGCACGGTGGTGTATCCGTGTTTGCGGGCGTGGGAGAGCGCTCTCGCGAAGGCAACGACATGTGGCGCGAGATGCGCGAGTCCGGCGTCCTCGAGAAGACCGCGCTCATCTTCGGCCAGATGAACGAGCCACCCGGCGTGCGCCTCCGTGTCGGGCTCACGGCTCTCACCATGGCAGAGCACTTCCGCGACGAGGAAGGCCAGGACGTCCTCCTCTTCATCGATAACGTCTACCGCTACACACTGGCCGGCATGGAAGTGTCCGCCCTTCTCGGCCGCATGCCGTCCGCAGTCGGCTACCAGCCGACGCTGTCGACCGAAGTGGGCGAGCTGGAGGAGCGCATTACCAGCAACAAGAAAGGCGCGATCACGTCCTTCCAGGCTGTCTTCGTGCCCGCGGACGACTACACAGACCCCGGCGTCGCCACGACGTTCGGCCACCTGGACGCGACCGTCGCACTGGAGCGCTCGATCTTTGAGCAGGGCCTCTTCCCCGCCATGGACCCGCTCACCTCGACGTCGAACATCCTCGACCCGCTGATCGTTGGCCAGGAGCACTATGACGTGGCTCGCGAAGTGCAACGCGTGCTCCAGCGCTACACGGACCTGCAGGACATCATCGCGATTCTCGGCGTCGAAGAGCTGTCCGACGAAGACAAGCTGGCCGTCTCCCGCGCGCGGCGGCTCCAGCGCTTCCTGAGCCAGCCGATGTTCGTCGCCGAAGTGTTCACCGGCCTCCCGGGCAAGTACGTCTCGATCAAGGAGACGGTGCGCGGCTGCAAGGAGATCCTGGCTGGCGATCACGATGCGCTGCCGGAGCAGGCCTTCTACCTCATCGGGACCATCGATGAAGCGCCTGAGAAGGCCGCGAAGATGGAGAAGGAAGCCGGAGGCTAAGAGACATGCCGCTCAAGGTAGAGATCGTCACAGCGGAGCGCATGATCTACTCCGAAGAGGGAGTGGACCAGGTCGTCGCACCCGGTAAGGACGGCGAGTTCACCGTACTCCCGCAGCATGCCGAGTTCATTACGACGCTCCAGCCAGGTGAACTACGCATCAGCAAGAGCGGCGACGAAGAAGCGATGACTATCACGGGCGGCTTCCTCGAAGTTCGCAACGACCGCATCGTCGTCCTCGCTGACGCCGCGGAACGGGTCGAAGAGATCGACACCGCCCGCGCCGAGGAGGCGCGCCGCAAGGCCGAGGAGGCACTCCGCGGCCAGCAGGGGCTGGCCGAGCTGGCAGCGACGCAAGCGTCGCTGCAGCGCGCGTTGACGCGTCTGCGAGTCGCCGAGAAGCGCGGACGGCGCGGGCGCACGGGCGCACCACGGCCTGGCTAGGTCGCTCCCCTCCAGCCCATCGCCGCAATCCTTGACACTCCCCCGCACCACAAGTAGCATCCAGATACGGGAGGCGGTGCACGCAGTATAGCCCGCCTCCCTGCCTGGCTCACACGGAGGTGCGGACATGAGCATTCGCTTCATACTCGGCCTGATCATTGGACTCAGCATCGGCGCGTCTGTCGCGCTTGCCCTCGCACCACAAGGTGGCGCCGCCACAAGACAGCAACTGTGGGAGAAGGCGACAGACCGGGTGGGTAGCGTAACGGGCTAACCTCGGAGAACAACCGCGTGTCAAACGGCCAACTCAAGCTCGTCGTCATCATCGCGTCAGACTCGGACGCCAACCGTCTGATGAAGGCATTGATCGAGCAGGGTTACCCCGCAACGAAAATCAGCAGCACCGGCGGTTTCCTCCATCGCGGCAACGCCACGATCCTTTCAGGCATCGAGGCGGACGAGGTCGACGGCGTACTCTCGATGGTGAAGGCGCAGTGCCACGCCCGCACGGAATACGTGCCTGTTCAGACGCTCCCCTTCTTTGGAGAAGGAGCGTCTCCCTCTGGGCCTGTGGAAGTGAGAGTTGGCGGCGCTATCGTGTTCGTCGTGAACGTCGAGCGTTTCGAGAAGACGTAGGCGAACAGAACAGCTTCACTAGCTCCTTATCCAGCTGCGTACCTGCCGCGCCCTCCAGGACATGCTTGGCATCATCTTCGGAGAGCGCCTCGCGATACGGCCGCGGTGACGTGAGGGCGACGTACGCGTCCGCGAGCGAAATGATGCGGGCCTCCGGGGGAATATCATCGGCCTCCAGCATTTCGGGGTAGCCCTTGCCGTCGATCCGTTCGTGGTGGGCGCCTACCCACGACGCGATCTCCTCCATGCCGGGAAGCGCCTCCAACATCATCTGAGAGTACGTGGGGTGCCTTCGCATTGTCTCCATCTCGGTTAGCGAGAGGATGTCCGGCTTCGCGATGACGCGGGCCGGTACGCCCAGCAGACCGACGTTGTGTGACAGCGCCGCGACCCGCAGCAGCTCACGCCGCGATTCGTCGAGCCCAGCAGACAGAGCGATCTGGTCGGCCACGTCGGCGGTGCGTTCACTGTGGCCGTCTGTGTGCTCGCCCTTCGCGTCGCCCAGGCCCGCAAACACCTTCGCAAAGGTCACGACGTCCGCTGGGGAGCGGTCTGCGTCAGCCTCTTCGTCACAGAGCGATTCAACCAGCTCTTCTGCCAGCGTCGAGTGGTGCAGTCCAAGCCAGAAGGCATCACTGCGAACCAGCTCATGCGCGTGTTGTGCCAGCTTCGGCTCGATCAACTTGCCGGCATGCTCGGCCAGACCAGTCACGAGATTACGTCGAGACTGGAGTGGATTCGAGTCGGTCGAGATCAATGAATCGATGAGGTCCGCCACGGCAATCAGCCGGCCCGTAATCGGGATCTGGCCTTCGCTCAGTTCAGCGGGGTACCCCTCACCGTCCCATCGTTCGTGATGCGCTGCGATGGCTTCCTGAACATCGTCCCCAAAGCCGAGCGCTTCGGACACCTCTGCCCCTTCTTCAGCGTGGGCATGGAGCATGTCAACTACCTGGTCTGCGTTCGATGGCGCCACGCGTAGCGCCACTTCCTCCGGGACGATGCCCGGCTGCGCATTGAACAGCGATTCTTCTGAAATCTGCAAGGTGCGGCAGAGATGCGCTGACGCAACGGCCGCGCCGGCATCGTGCAGCAGCGAGGCGAAGTACAGAGCCTCGCGGTCCTTCGCGGGCAGCTCCATTGCGGCAGCAAGGTTCAGCGCGATATAGCACACGCGCGCGGCATGACCCGGCTTTTTGCCTTCGCAGAGGTCCAACCCCTTAGCAAACGCAGCCGCAAGCTCCGCCCTGGAAGGTATGGGAGCCGGCCACGCTTGTACCTCTGCGGCGTGGCTTTCGGCTGCTGCTGTTCGGCTTCGGTTGGAACCTGTTCGTTTCGTCAGGACGTTTACCCCCGAAGGAGTATCGGCCTGACTGAGCTGGATGTGAACCGTGCCGGGCATGGAGTCCGCGTGCGTTCGTCCCGCCCGTCCCGTTACGGCCCGTGCTCGTATCTGTTAGCGCTTACGTTCATCCCGTTCTGCACTGTCCCGGCCCGTCGCTTCTCGCGACTTCCGCTGACAAATCGGAGAGGGCCGCATGAGTGCATCGCGCCTTGCCAAGCGCCTCTGTGGACGCCCTATCGGCCTCCATCTCGACGATGTGAACTTCGACGGACTCTTCGGCTTCCGAGAGTCGCCGGTCATCGAGTCGTAGCTTCCGCTGTCATAGTTTGGACGCTGACCATTAGGAGGAGCCTGACCCGGCTGTGACCTCTGAACGAAACGCGTTCAGTTACCAGCTGGAAAATTACCGGCGCTGGCTAGAGCGGGAGGCCGGGCAAGAGACCGGCCTCGAAGAGCAAGACGAGCTGCGCGTCGGCGCTCGTGATCTCGCCGTCGTCGTCCACGTCGCCGTTCTCCTCGCACGGGAGCGAGGTCACCAATCCTGCCTCCAGTTGTAAGATGAGTTCGGCGTCCTTGGAGTTGACCTGCCCGTCGCAGTCCACGTCACCGGCCGGCCCCGCGGGCGTTGCAGTCGCAGTAGGCGGTGGCGTGAAGGTCGCCGTCGTCGTGACGGTAGGCGTGAGCGTGGCCGTCGGCGTGGGCGTCGGCGTGCTCGTGGGCGTGGGTGTGGGTGTAGGCGTCGCGGTCGGGGTGGGCGTGGGCGTGGGCGTGGGTGTAGGTGTAGGCGTCGGAAAGAAGAAGCACGGATTGCATGGAATCGGAGGCGGAGGCGGAGGCGGAGTCTGTTCCCCGCTCAGACGTGGCGTGCCATTCTCCGTCGATGCCGATACGAAGGTTACGGCCATCAGCGTCGCAGCGGCCGCCAGCGTTAGCAGGCCGATCAGGAGCAAGATTCTGAGGCGAGCAGGCCGCACCCCTTGTCCTTGCTGTGGACGGCTGTTGTATGACATAACGCTAGTTCTAGCAGGTGGTTCTCCGGAAATCAACCTGTCGTTCCGGCGAACATGGTTGCCCCGCTCTGTGCGTAGCTTGAGCAGAAAGCGGCTGATGAGTTTGACCGAGCGTTGACAACCGGGTGACAATTCGAGACGAAAGACCCGAAACTCCGCCGTTCCAAATACGCGCAGGGGTCGAAAGCACCAAGCCGTGCCGGACACTTGTCCGGCGCGCTGTAGCGTATCGCGTCTACGAGGCGGAGGTTACGCGATGAAGAGCGGTGCCAGCACCAACGTAATCGTGCTCAGGAGCTTGACCAGCACGTGCAGCGACGGTCCCGCCGTGTCCTTGAAGGGGTCGCCAACCGTGTCACCGACAACGGCTGCCTCATGCGGAGCGGTGCCTTTGCCGAGGACATTGCCATCGTCGTCTAGCAGCTGGCCAGATTCGATGTACTTCTTAGCGTTGTCCCAAGCGCCTCCGCTGTTATTGAGGAAAGTCGCCAGGATGACGCCGCCAATGGTGCCTACCATGAGCATGCCGGCCACAGCCAGCCAGCCACCTGAGTCAGGCGTGGTGATAGTGGCGGCTTCTCCAAGGTCGTTAAGGATGGGGATGCCTGTGTTGTAGGTCGTATTACGCGCGAATCTGAAGATCAGACCCACGACCACAGGCGCGCTAACCACGAGGATGCCGGGCGCTACCATCGCCCGGAGGGACGCCTTCGCCGTGATGTCCACCGCGCGTCCGTAGTCCGGCCGCGAGGTGCCCGCCATAATGCCCGGGTCATCTCTGAACTGGCGCCGCACTTCTTCGATGATCGTGCCGGCCGTGTTGCCTACCGCGCGGATCGCGAGCGAGGTGAACAGGAACACGAGCATGACGCCCAGAAGGGCGCCGACGAACACATCGACGCTCGCGAGGTCGATCGGCAGCCGAGCCGTGAGAGGAATCTCAAGGCGTTCCTTCACCCTGTCCAGGTAGGCGCTAAAGAGGAGGAACGCGGCCAGACCTGCGGAAGCAACGGCGTAACCCTTAGTGAGCGCTTTTGTTGTGTTGCCGACAGCATCCAGGCTGTCGGTGATCTCACGTGCGGATTCCGGCGCGTCAGACATCTCCGTGATGCCGCCGGCGTTGTCGGTGATTGGACCAAACGTATCCATCGCCAGGACATACGCTGCGGACATCAGCATGCCCATCGTCGCGACGGCCGTCCCGAAAATGCCGGACGTGAACTCCGGGATACCCGGGATGTTGGCTGAACTGCCGAGCCAGAATGAAGACACCAGCGCAAGGCCGATGGTAATCGCCGTAGCGGCCGTCGTCTCGTATCCGACAGCGGTACCGATGACGATGTTGGTCGCCGGCCCAGTCTTCGAGGCTTCGGCAATCTCCTTCACCGGCCGCCATGAGCCGGACGTGTAGTACTGCGTGATATAGACGAACGCCAAGCCGGTCCCGATACCAACCAGACCGCAGTAGAAGAACCAATGCCACGAGTCGCCGAGCATCACCTTTGTGCTGATGAACAGCCCCACTACTGAGAGTGCCGACACGATAAAGTAACCGCCGTTCAGCGGCTGCATCGGGTCCTTCGGCTCCCGAGCGGCGAAGAGCGGCACGGCCGTCAGGCCTGCCATCGTCGCGAAGATGCCGAAGGAGCGCAAGACTAACGGAAACATGATCCAGGCGATGTCGTCGGTCACGGCGAAGATCGCCACGCCCAGGATCATCGCGCCAATGTTCTCCGCGGACATCGACTCGAACAGGTCGGCGCCGCGGCCCGCACAGTCACCGACGTTGTCGCCGACGAGGTCTGCGATGACGGCGGCATTGCGAGGGTCATCTTCAGGAATGCCAGCCTCGACTTTGCCGACGAGGTCGGCCCCCATGTCAGCGGCCTTCGTGTAGATACCGCCGCCGAGCTGGGCAAACAGCGCGACGAAGCTGGCGCCGAAGCCAAAGCCGACGATCAGGAATGGAGCGATCTCAGCCGGGTTGCCCAGCAGCGAGCTGTACACCGCGAAGATACCGGACACTCCGAGCAAGCTCAGGGCGACGACCAGGAAGCCGGAGACCGCGCCGCCTCTCAGCGAGACGGTAATCGCTTCCTTCAGACTCACCTGGGCCGCCGCGGCTGTGCGCACGTTTGAGCGTACGGCGATGAACATACCAATGTAACCGGCGAGCGCCGAGCAGAACGCGCCGACCAGGAACGCGATGGCCGTGAGAAGGCCCTCTTCCCAGCGGCCTACAACCTCTTCACCGAACGTGATGCTGCCGCCATCGAAGACAATCGCTTTCACGCCCTGGGAAACGCCACCTACGATCAGGAACAGAGCCACAGCCGTCAGTAGGGCCATGATAGCGATCGTCCGGTACTGGCGAGTGAGGAAGGCCATGGCACCCTCGAAAATCATGTCCGAGATCTCTCGCATCGAATCCGTGCCCGTATCACGCCGCAGCACGTCCCAGGCCAAGTACGCGGCGAAGATGACCGCGGCGAAACCGGCGAACGGTACCATCCAGATCAGTTCCACAGCTTGCTCCTTGAAATGCTAATTCAGGTAGTTAGACAAACGTTATGGAGGCTCTTCGCCTCCACAAGCCGGAGTGTACTAAGGCCTCAGAATAGGATCAAGAATCTGGAGTGTCTCGTGTCGGCGGTTCCCCGCTGGCTGCGGCTCTGCGCTTCTAACGCTGCTCAGAGGGCAGATGACAGCGGTCATTCATTCGGAGCAGCACAGCCCGTTCGGCTTCCAACCGGATCTCCGAGACCGCCGCAAGGTCGTGCTTCACACGGCGGAAGTGGGACAAGTCGATCCCCATCACGCGACAGAGGAAGGTGAGAATGACGAAGTTGTGGGTCACGACGGCGACGGTTTGATCCGTATGATCCTCGCGGATTGCCTCAACGGCGCTCCACGCCCGCTCCTGAACTTGGCGCAGACTCTCGCCGCCCGGCATGCAGAGGTCTGCCACCCGCTCTGATCGCCACTCTTTGAGGAAATCAGGATAGCGCTCGGCCATTTCCGCGAACGTCTGGTTCTCGACTTCGCCCACGTCCATCTCGATTAGGCCATCCTCGATCTCGACCGTTAGGTCAAGCAATCTTGCCAGCGGCGCTGCCGTCGCCATCGCGCGTTGGAGCGGACTGGAGTAGATCGCCGTAATCGGTTCGTTCGCTAGTGAAGCGCCGAGGAGATCTGCCTGCTCGACACCTCGTTCGTTGAGCGGCACATCTTCACGCCCAAGTGCGATCTGGCCAGCGTTGTGAGCCGTCTGACCGTGGCGGATGAGCAGGAGGCGCACGCTAGAGATAACGGCCCCGACGTCGCCAGGCCGTACGCGCCGGAGACTCTTCAGCGAGCAGGAGCCGCCGCCGGTGGATCCGGGCCGGCTCCGACAGACCAAGCGCCTTGGTCACCTGCTCGGCGCGGCCAACGCCATCGGTGGCGCAGCGCAGACGCATTCTGAGGCGCAGCACGTCGCCGCAGGCTTCATGGATGGAGATGTCTGCGACCAGCGGCCGCAAGTCATAATGCCGGATCTTTTCGCCGCGAGCGTCTTCCCACGGAAAGGCCTCCGCTGCTAGGAGCTTCGATACGGCAGCATCGACCGCTTGTTCATCCGCACCCACAACGTCGACCTCATAGTCCGCCCAGCGTACGGCCACGGGCAGCGACGGCAGCCCCATGCCGACTTCCTGGACATGAATCGCACATATGCCGTTGGGCAGCGTCGATACGAGTGCCTTGAGCAGATGTTGCGTCGAGCACACCTTCGATGTGATGGCGTCCAATAGCTCGCCATCCGCCGTGACGCCCATCGGTAAGCCGGCGGCCATGGTCAATCGTGGTTGGGGCCGGTTGCCACGAGAGTAAGACAGCTCGACACCAGCGTCCTTCAGTGCCTGCTCCCATATACGCGTGAAGTCTAGCTGGCCGATGTCCGCCGCCTCCTTACCGCGTCCATACACAATGCGCAGGCGCTGAGCCTTAGCGCCCCGATCGTCGACGCCATTGCTCGTGTCCACTAGGAGGCCTCCACCGTTGGCGCGGAGCCTGCCGGCAGCCTGGTGATCACGAGCTGCTCGATCTTCCGCTCGTCAACTGCAGCGACCGTAATCTGCAGACCATCACCTTCAACCGACTCCCCAACCACCGGAAGGTGGCCGAGCAGGCTCAAGACATAACCGGCCACCGTCTCGTAGTCGCCTTCAGGAATCGGCAGCTCAAGCTCCTCACGAGCCTCGTGAACGCCCATGCCGCCGTCGACACGCACGGTCTGTTCATCGATCGTCTGGAACTCCTGCTCTGCCCTCCCCAGCTCGTCGACAACCGGCCCGACCATTTCCTCGAGTAGGATCTCTAGCGTGATGATTCCGGCGGTCCCGCCGTACTCGTCAACGACGAGTGCGAGGTGCGCGCGGCGCTCCTGCATCTCGACCAACAGTTCGCCAGCCAGCTTCGTCTCGGGCACAGAGTACGCCGGCCGCACGAGCGCATCGATCAGCGTATCCTGACTCGCCCGTCCCTGCGCGACCGCCCGCAGGACGTCCTTGATGTTGACGACGCCGATCACGCTGTCGAGCGACTCGTGGAACACCGGGAAGCGGGCGTGGGGCGTTTCATTGAACGCCTTGTAGAACTCCTCAACGCTGGTCCCTGTCTCCAGACCATGGACCTCCGTCCGAGGCACCATCAACTCGTTGACGCGGCGATCATAGAAGCGGAAGACGCGCTCCATCAGCTTGGCCTCTTCCTCTCCGAAGGCACCCTCCTCGGCGCCAATGTCGATCAGCATGCGGAGTTCGGCCTCGGTCACGGTCGGCGAGTCCTCGCCTGCATCGCGAAGCAGCGTCTTCGCAAGGAAGTTAGGCACGGCAGCAAATACGACGGCCACGGGACGGAGCACGATGGTCACAAGCTCTGCGGGTCGCGCGAGAATCAGCGCAATCCGGTCTGCCGACCTGGCCGCAAGCACTTTGGGAGTTACCTCACCAAATAGGGCGATGCCGGCCGTAACGATCACCGTGCCCACGAGCAAGCCCCAGCCGCCCGCCAGATCAACGGCCAGCAAGCCAGCCATAGTCGAGGCAACCACAACGAACAAGTTCTGCAGCAGCACAATGGATGCGAAGAAACGGTCATCGTGCTCCCGAATGCGCTCCAATGCCTGGGCGCTCTTGCTGCCCTCTTCCGCGAGGTGCCGGATGCGGATGCGGCTGGCGCCAACGATACCGATTTCGATGGTGTTGACGAGCGCGTAGCCAATCACGCTACCCACCAGCAGCACAAGACTCCAGGGCAGGTTAAGGCCACCTTCAGCGACGCCGGTTTGTAGCAGCGGCGGGAGGAGCGAGGATAACGGAATCGAAACTTCTACGCTCAAACCTCGGCCGGAACGGGAAGCCACCGGCCTCAACAAGGATCATACGTTGGCGTCCGTGTGCTGTCAAAGCCTCCGGCCCGGTTGCTGGCCAATCGGTGTTATGGTACGTTACCGCCAAGCGTGGTGGTGGGTGATGAGAGGAACGCATTGCCGAAGCTGCCACGTCTCTCCTTTGTTCAGGTTGCCCTTGTTGTTACCGCTGTTGTCGTTGGCTATTTCGCCTATGCGGCGGTGGGCGACACGCTCCTATCCTTGCGAGTCAATCAAGATGAACAGGAACTCCGGCAGGAAGTCGCACAACTCCGGCAAGACCAAGCGCAGTTGGAGAGCATCCGCGAATATCTCTGGACCGACGAGTACGTCGAAGGAGTTGCTCGAAGGATATTGGGGCTCGTTCGGGATGGCGAAGCGTTGGTCATCGTCTCCCCCAGCGGCACAGCGACCCCAGCCGCAGAAGAGGAGCCAACGGCAAACGCTAATCGTCGCTGGTGGGAGCGGCTCTACATTCCCTAGGTTCGCTTCGCTGGAGGGCGAGGCTCATGTCTAGCAACCCCCTCCTCCCATCCAGGAGCCTTCGCTCACGAGTCCGAAACTTCATCGGCGAGCACGACCTGATTCGATCGGGCGGCCGAGTTCTCGTTGGCGTGTCCGGCGGCCCCGACTCGACCGCGCTCATGCTGTTGTTGGCGTCTCTACGCAGGTCGCTGAACTTCGAACTCGAGGCCGCGCACTTCGACCATCGCCTTCGGGGCCGGCGGGCCGCCGCCAGCGAAGAACGCTTCGCACGAGAGCTGGCAAGTCGACTAGATGTGCCGCTCCACACAGGAGCCGGCGATGTGAAGAGTCGGTCCAAGAGTAAACGCGAGTCCGTAGAAGAGGCCGCCCGCGAGCTGCGCTATCGTTTTCTGGCGAGCACCGCCGCGAAGGCTGGCTGCCAGATCGTCGCTGTCGGCCACACGCTGGATGATCAGGCGGAAACCGTGCTTCTGCACCTGCTGCGCGGCAGCGGCCTGCGCGGCCTCGCCGCGATGGCGCCCAGCTCACCCTGGCCGCTTCAGGGCCAAAAAGGCCTCCGCCTCGCCCGTCCGCTACTCAAGCTGACCCGCGAGGAGACGGAGAAGGTCTGCCTGGACGCTGGTCTGGCGCCGGTCGACGACCCCTCGAACCGATCGGACGCCAACATGCGCGCCCGGATCAGACGTGACTTGGTGCCCATGCTACGCAGCTTCAACCCGAAGATCGGCGATGCCCTCGCCCGCCTCGCCAGCGCGGCGGCCGATGACGTCGCCCTACTCGAAAGTCTCGCCAAGAGCCTGCTGATGTCGGGGAGCAGCGCCGACGACGTTCGCATCGACCGTAAGCGACTCATAGAGGCGCCCGCGGCCATTCAGAAGCATGCGGTTCGGCTCGCGGTAGCGCAGGTCCTGGGCGATGCTCGTAACCTCAGCCATCAGCATGTGCGCAATGTGCTCAGACTGGCCGGCGGACCTACTGGGGCCGGAACGGCCCTGATCCGGGGGCTGCGCGTCGACGCGAGAAGATCCTACCTCGTATTCTCCACACGTCCGACAGAGAAACGCCCCTCACTGGGCAGCGGCCAAATGCCACTTCAGGTCCCCGGCAAGGGCGGCCTCGGGATCTGGACCTTCGAAACACGCCTCCTCAAGAAACGCCCAAAGGACGTGAAGTCGGCCAACCCCTATAAGGTTGTGCTCGACGCCGGTCAATGCGGTAAGAAGCTGCGCATCCGGCGACGCCGCAACGGCGACAGATTTCAGCCGCTTGGAATGACCGGTGCCAAGAAGCTGCAGGACTTCTTCGTCGACGCCCATGTCCCGCGAGAGGAGCGCGACAACATCCCGCTCGTCGTCAGCGAACACGGGATCGTTTGGGTGGTTGGCCAGCGGCCTGCGGAGTGGGCGAAGGTGACGAAAGGCACGAAGCGTTTTCTTCGGATTTCTGCTCGCTCTTGACGTAGCGCAAGGCTACCGATATCTTAGTACGTGAGACGGGCGCAACAGCCTGTCTCGTCGAGTCTGCGTTCGGCCCGCGCTGTAGCAGAGTTTGACAGCGCGGGTTTTGTCATGTACGATTCGACCCTGCCGGGGGCCTAGTCCTTCCGGCGCCGCACCTTACCAGTTGAAGAACGACAGGAAGTGACGGGGAACTCGTCAAAACATCAACCCGTTTACGGGTTTATGTGTAATTTTATGGAGAGTTTGATCCTGGCTCAGGATAAACGCTGGCGGCGTGCCTTATGCATGCAAGTTGTACGAGGTCTAGGGCTTCGGCTCTAGAGCAGTAGCGGACGGGTGAGTAACACGTACGTAACCTGTCCGAAAGTGGGGAATAACCCCGCGAAAGCGGGGCTAATACCGCATATGGTCGCCGGTGAAACACCGGTGGACAAAAGCCTTACGGCGCTTTCGGAGGGGCGTGCGGCCGATTAGCTAGTTGGTGTGGTAATGGCGCACCAAGGCGACAATCGGTAGCTGGTCTGAGAGGACGGCCAGCCACACGGGGACTGAGACACGGCCCCGACTCCTACGGGAGGCAGCAGCAAGGAATTTTGCGCAATGG
>JADFPV010000025.1 GCA_022562155.1 Chloroflexota bacterium | reverse complement strand
CACCAGAAGCAGACGGACCACTGGTTCGTCATCAAGGGCTACCTGAAGGTCGGGCTGCTAGACGACGATGGCAACCACAAGTGGGTCTACCTCGGCGAGAACGACCGCCGCGTTCTGAGCATCCCGCCCGGCGTCTGGCACGGCTACATGGTGATGGGCGAGGAGGAAACGATCCTGATGTACTACATTACGTCCAAGTACAACGAGCACAACCCGGACGAAGAACGCATGACGCCCGAAGAGGGCGGCGTCGATTGGTCCGTGCCGGTTAGGTAGCCCGGACTGATGAAGATCCTGGTACTCAGCCGCGGCGTGGTCGGACGGGAAATGGCGAGCTCCGGCGTGCGGGCATATCACATGGCCCGGGTGCTGGCGGAGCAGCTCCCTGAGGCGGAGGTGACTCTGTCGGTGCCCAACGTACCGGACATATCCTCCCCCCACCCCAGGCTCCGAATCACGCCCTACCGCAACGCGCTTGCGGGCTTCCTCCAGATGCTGCGCCACGACGTGATCATCTCACGCAACTTCCCGCTGCATGCAGTCGCGCTCCTCCCAGGCAAGCTGCTGGTCCTCGACTTTTACGTGGCGTTCTACAGCGAGTGGCTGGCGCTTTCGCGCCGGCTCCCACAGCGGGCGCCGCGAAAGCTCTGGATGGCCTCCCGGAGGCACTTCGTCGACTTGCAGCTGACGATGGCCGATTACCTCATCTGCTCCAATGAGCGGCAGCGCGACCTGTGGCTGGGCGCTCTCTCTGGCCTAGGCCTGGTGACGTCGAGCGTCTTCGACCGCGACGCATCGCTACGCCGCCTCGTGGACATCATCCCGTACGGTGTGCGGTCCGGGCGGCCCCGGCGCACGGGCCGTGTGCTGAAGGGTGTTGTGCCGGGCATCGGCGACGACGACAAGGTGCTGATATGGAACGGCAGCGTGATGGAGTGGTTCGACGCGCCCACCGTCATTCGCGCAATGGCACGTGTGAGCCGCGTCCGCGACGACGTCAAGCTCTTTTTCCTGGGGACGGAGCATCCGGATAAGGTGACGGGGCTGCGCTACGGACCGCTGCTTCAGGCAATCGAGTTGAGTAAGGAGCTGGGCCTATACGGCCGCTCAGTCTTCTTCAACGAGGGGTGGGTGCCGTATGACGAAACCGGCGACTACTTGGCCGAAGCCGACCTTGGGGTGTGCGCGGGATTCGACGACCTGGAGGCCCGCTTCGCGTTCCGGACGCGCTTCGTTGACCTGTTCTGGGCCGAGCTGCCGATCGTCTGCACCCGGGGCGACGAGCTTGCCGCACGCGTCGAACGCGAGCCGCTCGGGATCGCGGTACGGCCCGAGGACCCGGACGCGTTCGCTGCGGGCGTCCTGCGCCTGCTTGACGAAGGGGAGCTGTATGCGCGTTGCCGGTCCAACGTGGTAGCGGTCAAGAAAGAGCTGAGCTGGGAGCGTGTGATGGCGCCGCTCGTGGAGTTCTGCCGGACAGGCCGGAGCATCGCCGCGCCGAAGCGACAACGCGTGTCGGCCCTAGTACGACGAACGATCGCCCACGCCGCGATGACCGCGTACTACCTAACCGCCTACCGGCTCATCGGCCGGAGGGAGCAGGCCGAAACGCTATGAGGATCCTCGTCGTCAGCCGCGGCGTCATCGGCGGGGACATGGCCGGCCCCGGCAACCGGGCTTACCACATCGCCCAGGTGCTGGCCAAGGAGGTGCCAGGTGCCGAAGTGACGCTGGCGGTGCCTAGGCAGGTGGAGCAGCCCCAGGTGCCAGGGGTGCAGATCGCCCCCTATACCGGGTTCTCGGCGCTCTCCCTCGTCTCGAAGCACGACATCATCATCTCGTCTGGCCTCATGCCCCAACTCGTCCTCAACTTTCGGGACAAGCTGTTCGTGGCCGATCTCTTCGGCCAATCCTTCATGGAGTGGCTGGAACTGATCACGAGCGAGTCCGGCGGGGTGAAGCGTATGGCTTGGATGAACAAGAATTACGCCTACATCAAAATGCAGCTCACGCTGGCCGACTTCATTCTATGCTCCAACGAACGCCAGCGCGACAGCTACATCGGCATGATGGCTGGGCTGGGCCTGGTCGACCCGGAGATGTACGCCAACGACGCCACCCTGCGTCGCTGCATCGACGTGGTGCCGAACGGCCTGCGGCACGAGCAAATGATCAGCGATCAGAAGGTGCTCAAGGGCGTCTACGCGGGCATCAAGGAAGGCGACAAGGTGATCCTCTGGAACGGCGGCATGGTCTCCTGGTACGATCCAGAGACCTTCCTGCGCGCGCTCCACCTGCTCGCCAAAGAGCGGAACGACATCAAGGCGCTCTTCTTAGGCACGTTTTACCCCGGCCTCGGTTCTTTTCTGGGCGAAGGCCAGATGTTCGAGCCGGCATTCCAGCTCTCAAAGGACCTGGGGCTCTACCAGCGCTCCGTCTTCTTCGAGTTCGGCTGGGTGCCGCACGCCCAAGTCAAGAACTTCTTGCTGGAGTCAGACATGGGCATCTGCACGTACTTAGATAACTTGGAGACGCGTTACTCGCATCGCACTAGCTTCCTCGACCTGATGTGGGCGGAGCTGCCCATCATCTGCACCCGGGGCGACGTCCTCGCCGAAATGGTGGCGCAGCGCGACCTCGGCGTTGTGGTAGCGGAGGGTGACGTGGCCGCCGTCGCCGATGCGATCAGGCGCTTAGTGGACGATAAGGCGTTCTACGAGCAATGCCAGAAGAACCTGCGCGCTGTCAAGCCGGACCTTTCGTGGGAGATCGCCCTGGAGCCGCTGATCCACTTCTGCCGTGAGGCGAACCCCACCTCCGTCGCGAAGCGCGACCGTTTCCTGCCGCTGCTATCTCGCTCGGCCGAGTACTTGCTGTCGGGCTTCCTGGACACCGTGGCGCCAAAACAATGACGTGGATTTCGTTCACATCCGGCGTCGATTGATCCGTGGCGGTCAAGTAGCCGGCTTGCCCTTAGCTGGCTTCGGCCGCCAGACGAAGACACAGACGTCTGCCAGCCGCGGCAGCCGGCGACCGATCTCATGGGGCCCTCGGAGTAGAACCCGTCTAATGGCGTGCGGCAGCAGGGACAAGAAGCGTCCCCAGCCGGGAAACCCCCAGAGCAACGATACGCCGTACTGCTCAACAACGTCAAAGTGTGGTTCGCCGAGGTCCCGCGTGTTCGCGAATGTGCACTCGTAGGTGTGCTGCCAAGGGACAGGGCTGTCCCAGGTAAAGTGCATCTTTCTCGCGGCCGGCCACACTGCGCGCACAACTCGATAGCCGAGCCGGCTGGTCCGGACTGTGAGGCCGCCGTAATTGTTCGCGCTGACGACTGCGCGGCCCTGTGGCGTCAAGACGCGGCTACACTCGCTCATCGCCTGGTCGCGATCGACATAGTGGTCGAGTGCCGACTTGCAGATCAGCGAATCGAACACGTCCTTCCTGAACGGCAAGAACTCCGCTACGCCGCGGACAAGGTGAACACGCTCGCCGGCTTCCTTCGTCGCCGTTTGGGCGTCTTGGAGCTGCTGGACCGAGGGGTCCATCCCGACGGCCTCCCAGCCCATCTGGCTGAGTTGCGTGACGTCGCGGGCGTTGCCGCAGGAGATGTCGATGACGCGGCCATGGTTGCCTTCAGCAGCGCTACGTTGTACCAGCCTGTCCCAGGCATCGAAGATGAATGCCGTGTCGGGGTTGCTGGCGACGCTGTCACTAATCTCATCTGCGTGCCAGTGCGTCTGATAGCCGGATGTATCCATGTGCTCTCCACTCAATAGAAACGGAAGTCTAACGCGAACGCTACACCCGCGCGAGCAAGACGACCCGGTCGGACGTCGCGTAGGGCTGGAAGCAGCCCTCGAATGGCTCCACTCGTTCGATCTCCTTGAAGCCGGCGTGCTGGAGCATCTTGAGCAACGCTGAGTGGTTCATCACCAT
The DNA here is from genome assembly GCA_022562155.1 of Chloroflexota bacterium. Lineage (GTDB taxonomy): Bacteria > Chloroflexota > Dehalococcoidia > DSTF01 > RBG-16-68-14 > SZUA-185. The sequence continues at coordinate 32,231 of JADFPV010000025.1, read as the reverse complement.
GCTGAGGCCGGTAACGGATGCTGCCGGGTTCCATATCGCGTCCGGCTCTTCGATGATGCCGATCACGTCCTCGGTCTCGATCAAGCGGTCCTCGGTGATCCAGGCCGTCGTCACGGGGGCGCTCACGCGCAACACCTGCGTGTCGATCACGCAGATATCGGTCGTGACGGCACGGACGCGCCGGAGCGTATCCATGGGGTTCTCCAGGTGGTAGAGGAGGCCCAGACAGAGCGTGAGATCGAAGACGCCGAAGCGGTCCGGCGTCAACTCTCCTACGTCCGCCTGATGGAACGAGATGCCGTCGTATCCGAGGTGCTGCTTGATGAAGTCTGCCTTCTCGACGTTCACGTCGCGGGCATCGAAGCCGACGACTTCCTTCGCGCCGCGCCGGCATACCTCCATGCCGAAGAAGCCCTCGTTGCAGGCGACGTCCAGACAGCGGATGTCCGCCCAGCGGCCGGCGTAGATCTCGTCAAGGCGGGCAAACGTCATCTTGTTCCGCGTCTCGTGGGACTCGGCCATCCAATCGGTGTGGAGCGGCGTCGTGACGCCGTTGCCGAGGTCGAACGGATAGGTCCACGTTCCGAAACGTTCGATGTCCTGCCGTAGGCGCCCCCCTCCGGTGACGCGCGTCAACGAACGGCGGAGCCGCCGGAATGGTGCGAGCAGCTTGCTGACGGATGGCGGCATGTTCCCTCTTTCTTGCCCCTGGCCCTCAGCGATAGAACGCGGATACGCGTCCACGCGCTGTGTGCTCCTATCATACGGGGCCTGTCAAGGCTTACTTGACAGGCTTGATCTGTCGACATAACCTGCAGGGGTAATACCAGGCTAGTCCGCAGCATTATCCTATATGACATGTCGAACGCATTGCAGGTCCTGAATCGCAAGGCAGCCAGGCTCCCCCAGCGAGCCTCCGCGGCGGCCATCCGTGCGCTCAGGAGGGCCGGCGTCTACGGCCAGGCAGAGGACTTTGTGAACAATATACGCCCGCCCATGTGGCCTGGAATGCGGCTCACGCCGAAGCGCCTGCTGAACTATCAGCTCGTCCAGTATCAGCGTTCTCATGGCCACACGAAGCTGTTCGGCCGGCCGTTGGTGCTGACGCTTGAGGCGACGAACGTCTGCAACCTCAAGTGCCCGGCCTGTTTCACGGGCGTCGGCGAGGTCACGCGCGTGCGGGGCATCATGCCGATGGAGCGCTACCGGAGCTTGATCGACGAACTGGGTGACTATGCGCTGCTGCTGGAGTTCTACAACTGGGGCGAACCGCTCCTGAACAAGAACATCTACGAGATGGTGGGGCTGGCGAGCGGCCGCGGCATCTCGACGATCATCAGTACCAACTTCAGCGTCACGTTCGATCAGGAGCGCGCTGAGAAGCTGGTGAATTCAGGGCTGGCGATCTTGGGAGCCGGCATTGACGGCGCGAGCCAGGAGACCTACGAACAATACCGGGCCGGCGGTGACTTTGAGAAGACACTTAAGAACATGAGGCTGATGGTGGCGGCGAAGAAGGCCCTGGGCTCTGAGAGCCCGATCGTGTGTTGGTCGTTCCACGCGTTCGAGCACAACAAACACGAGATCGACAAGGCCAAGTCGATGGCCGACGACATCGGCGTGGAGTTCTCTGCCACGAAGGGATGGGTGGAGGGTGATGAGTGGGACGATGAAGGCAAGGTCGAATTCCCGGTGATGGTTTCGCCGGAGCGCTGTCGCTACCTCTGGACGCAGGCCGTGGTCAACAACGATGGGCTTGCCTCACCCTGCGCAAACTCGTTCTTCGAAGAGGAGGACTTCGGGACCGTAGATGAGGGCGGCTTCATGGAAGTGTGGAACAACCGTTATTACCAGGAGGCCCGGAAGACGTTTAGCCAGCGAAACGGCTCCGAATTCGGAAAGAGTCTCATCTGCAACGACTGTCCCTATACGAAGACGTGGGAGAATTTCGAGAGCCATCTGGCCCAAGGGCTCTCCAAAAACTCGTTCGAGTCTGGCTATACGACGAATGACTGGTTCAACTACTTTTTCCAGCGGCGGCATGACAGAGATAACCCCGCGCAGCCGGAAAACGCAATCGACCTCAGTTCGGTCGATTCGCGGTCTTCCTAACGTCTTCCGCTTCCGCCATACGCTGAAGTACCTTCGCCCAACCGCTCTCATAAGACCGTTCAGCGCGGGGGTGTCTTGGCAGTGCCCTGTGAGTCGCTCAGGACGACAGAGACACGATGTCGTAGACTTCCCGCGCTGGCAGCTCTACGAAGAAGCGCTCGCCGTCCCCTCTAGGGCAGAACTAAGTCAGCCAATCGGCCGCCCTTGCATCTCGCTTGGGATATCATAGCCGAGCAGGTCCAGGATAGTCGGGCCAGCATCGATGAGGCGCGCGCCTTCCAGCTTGCGGTCGCCATTCAGGCCCGGCGCCCGAAGGATGAACATGCCCTCCTCGGCGTGGTTAGCGTCGTCGGGGCCGGTGTCGTTCTCGTGCGTGTGGACCGCGCCGCTGCCGACGGAGCCGACCGAGCGCCAGCGCAGGTCGTCGAAGTAGGTGAGCAGGTCCGGTGGGATGTTGCGCTGCTCGCGATAGATCTCCTCCGGCTTGAAGACGCGGGTGTTGAGCGCCTTGCCGTGCTCGTCCGGAATGGCCGCCAGCTTGGCGGCCAACTCGTCCCGCAGCGATCCGAATTCATCGGGAGGGACGATGCCCTCAGGTTCGCGGCCCTGGACGTTGAAGAAGATGCGCCCGTAGTAGCCGCCCTCGCCCCAGACCTTCGTGCGGCTCCAATCCACGTCGCCAGGCTTAAGTGGGGCCAGTTCCGTAGGAGTGGCTCTGAGCGTAAGGTAGCCTTCCTGGATGAGCCACTCGTTGACGCAGATGCCGCCCTCCATCAGCTTCGCGCCGTGGTCCGAGCAGACGAGAACGGCCGTCTCATCGTCCAGCTCGCGCAGGACCGCGCCTACCTCCTGGTCGACCAGGCGGTAGTAGTCGAGCATTGCGCCGCGATACGGGTTGTTTGGCTCGAAGCGATGATGGCGCTCGTCGAAGAAGCGCCAGAAGCCGTGGTGCATGCGGTCCACACCGATCTCCACCATCATGGCGAACTGCCACGGTCGCGTCTTCAGCAGGTGCCGGAACAGCGAGAACCGTCGCTCGGTCATCGCGTGCACCTCCTTGAGGATCCGCGCGCTCTCGTCCGACCGGAAGTTCTCCACGTCGACCGCGTAGTTGCCGACGACGCGCCGGATTTCGTCGCGGAGCTCGGTGGGATGAGTGTACTCGCTCTTCGTGTTCGGCGTCAGAAAGCAGCCGACCGACACCCCGTTGACGCGTCGCGGCGGGTAGCCGGGGGGCACGGCAACGAGGATCACCTCCTGGCCGGCGCGCCCGATAATGTCCCAGACGGCGTCCTCTTTGACGGCCGTGGAATCCGCGATGCGCAGACCATCGTAGGAGTGGTCCTTGCGGTTGCGAAAGCCGTAGATGCCCAGTTCTCCCGGGTCCCGGCTCGTCATCGAACAGGCCCACGCGGGCACTGTGATGGCGGGGACGACGCTCTGCAGCTCGCCCCAGACGCTCTGCTCCATGAGCTTGGGAAGGTGTTCGAGCTCGTCCTTGAACTGGTCGAACACCAGTTGAGGGGCGGCGCAATCCAGCCCCAACACAACCATACGCTTAGCGCGTGGTGGCAACGATGTTCCTAGGAGGACTCGTACGAGTCGGACGCCCGAGAGGCAGTCGCTTCAAGGGGTATCACATGCGCTGGATCCGTGGCCTTCCCTCCGCCGGCCTTGCGACTGAAGAAGTAGTTGAAGCCATCGTTAGACGTGAAGTGCCCCCGGAAGTCGTGCCTGGCGCCGCCGCTCGCCATGTGCGTGACGTACTCCTCGCGCGTGATCGTCTCGGGGCACTCGTAGCAGACGAGCGCCTTTGCCTCCGGCGACCCATCCCTCGCGGTGAACATCCTGCGGGCCAGCTGGAACTTCTGGCTGTTCCAGGCGCTCTTAAAGCTCTCGTTCTCGACCGTCGCAAAGTCGTCCTCTCTGAAGAACGTCCCGCAGCAGGGAGCAACGCCGGCATCGATCTGGACGACGGCGCGCTGCCAGAGAAACTCACAGCCATCGACCCAGGGGGCCTGGAAGAATTTGTATGGGCCGTCTGGGTCCCACTCCTCGCCCACGACCCAGCCTTTGCTGACATCGATGTCCATGTTGAGATCGCGCGCCATCTCCTTCGCGCGTTCAATATCACCGACGTTGTGCTCGAAGACGTGGAACTCCCAGATCAGGCGAGGCGTTGAGCTGCCGAGCTTGTGCTTCGCTTGGTTGATGCCCCTGACGTTCTCCAGCGCCTTGTCGAGGTTGCCCTTCACGCGATACTGCACGTACGTCTCTTGGCTGGCGCCATCCAAGGACACGCCTAAGGTGGTAAGGCCGGAAGCGACGAGCGCCTCCGCCCGCTCCTCGCCGAACGGGAAACTGAAGTTTGTGCTGATGGTCGTGCCGACGCCCTTGTCAGTCGCGATCTGAATGAGGTCCGGGATATTCTTATTGAGCAGTGGCTCACCCCAGTTGTGCAGCTCCACTTGGAAGAGGTAATCGCCCAGTTCGTCCATGATCCGCTCGTACAGCGGCAGCGGGAAGTGGGCCTTCGTTCGGCTCACATCGCCCACGCCTGTGAAGCAGCCGGGGCACGATAGGTTGCAGACGTTCGCGGCCTCGATCGTGAGCATGAGAGGATAGCCGAGCAGTTTTTCGTGCGCCCGCATGCGCTGGAAGCGAACCAGATAGAGGTTGAGGAGCCGCCTCAGCGTGACGTTCGTGCCCGGATAGGGGGGACGCCGAAAGAATTCACGCACGTCGTAGAGAGCGAAATTTGGTCGAAGCAGTCGGAGCATTCTCATTACCCTGAGCTACGGAGCCCTAGACGACTTATGGTAAACTTCGCCCCCAGACCTGTCAAGCATAGCAACGCAGTGCCGAGTATATGCGTTACCAGACAGAGAAGGTGGCAGAGGCAGAAGCTGGGCCTGTGGGGTTTAGTGTGGAACTACTGGCGACGACTCGGGCCTGGCGTAAGGCTAGAGCGCTAATTGACCCGCGGTTCCTACTCGCTGTGCCGGTCGTCGCTGGGCTGCTCCTGCGTCTGAGAGTAGCCTGGGAGGACATATCAACCTCGATACGAACCATACCGGACGACGCTTTTTATTACTTCCAGATATCGCGGAACGTCGCCAACGGAAACAACGTGTCCTTCGATGGCGAGACTCTGACCAACGGTTTCCATCCGCTCTGGGCAGCCTTGCTCACCCCACTCTATCTCTTTGTTGATGACCCTGAACTGGCCGTACACCTAGGCCTGACGATGGGCGCGCTGCTGGGCGTTGCGACTGTCATACTAGCTTTTCTCGTGATCGAGTCGCTAACGGAAAATCGATGGGCGGCTCTAGCCGGCTCTACCCTGTTCGCGATTCACCCGTGGGTCGTGGCGGACTCCGTAAACGGTATGGAAACAGCGGTTGCGGTCTTCATGGTCGCGCTGACCACCTTGCTCTTTGTGCGACTTGGGACTCGGGGTGACGAGCCATCGAGAGGCCAGTTCGCCTGGCTTGGTGTGTCCGCCGGATTCATGGTGCTTGCTCGCACGGACACGATCCTCATTCTGGCGCTGCTCCTTCTATACTTTGCCGTTAGAGAGCGGAGCATGGAAGGACTGTGGGGCCCGGTTGTAGCGGGAGGCGTGGCGATGCTTGTCGTTGCGCCTTGGGCGATCTGGAGCCTCGTTACGTTCGGGACCGTCATTCAAATCAGCGGAGTAGCCGTTCCACAGATCGAGCGCCAAGTCTTTCTTGCCGCGAACGGCGACAGCTTCATCACGCAGATCACTCAGTCCTGGGACGTCACACGCGATGCCTTCTATGATGCCCTACCGAGGAGCTACTTCATCAGGGTTGGCTGGCCCAAGGCGTCAATACTGCTCGTCAGCGGCATCACACTACTGCTGATGGCGGCCGTCCCTCTCGGAGCCCCTCGAAGTCGCTTTCTTCGTCAGATGGGCATCTTGCTCGTTCCGGTTGCCGGCATTGTCGTGATGCTGCTGTTCCACTCGGCCATCCGGTGGCATCTAAGGGGGTGGTACTTCTCGCCGGCGGCGCTCTTTGGAGCCGTGTTCTTTGGGGTGGCTCTCGATTACATCTTGGGAGCGTTACAGCGCATCCGCGATTGGTTTCTAGGTGCTGAAGATATCAGCGCGGCTGGAGCATCGCGGGGCCCGAACCGGTTCGCGTGGCCGTTCTCATCGATCCAAGCCGGTGCATTCATACTGATTTTAGCCGCGGCCGTATTTTTCTACGGGCCACAGCGGGCGGACGTTTGGGTACTCAGGCTTCCGCATCGACAGAATATGCTTGAGGCCGCACTGTGGCTGGAGGCCAATACGGACGAAGAAGCGCGGATTGGCTCGTACAACGCCGGCATCATCGGGTACTTCAGTGAGCGCACGGTCATCAACCTTGACGGCGTTGTGAACGAACATGCGTACCGGGCAAGGCGTGAGGGCAAGACTGTGGAGTACGTGTGCAGTAACCAGATCGACTATGTCGTCGATCTGAGCTTGAAGCGCTGGGAGTCGGTACCCTGCGGTGATCCGCCACGGGCGCGTTTCGAACTTCTCACAACGATCGGGAGGCGCCTAGCCTATTTTCGCGGAGGCCAGGTCGACGTTCTCATGTTAGTGCCTGAACCTGCCGTGGTGCCATCACAGCAACCATGACGTCTGACTCAACGATAGGCGCTTCGTCTCCAGAGGATGTCTTGCATGTGCAACAAGATGATGAAGAATATCTCAAGATGCTCCGCACAGAGGAGGAGTTCTGGGACGCGCACATCGATACACCGCTCAGCAAGACGCCCAGACCTGCCGTCCAGCGCTACCTCAATGAGCGCCTCACCGGCGACCCTGACAAGCTCTGGTACCAGACGATCGGAGATGAGGGCGAGTTCACCAACGGTTGTGTCTTCGGTGCCGGGCCTGGCCAGGTCGAAGAGCACTTGCTCGGCCGGCATCCACAGCTCCGCCTGACGATCCTCGACATCAGCGGCGACGCGCTTTCGCGGTTGCAGAAGCGGCTGGACCAAACGTACCCAGGCCGGGCAGAGACGCGACAGCAGGACTTGAACTTCGTCGACCTCCCGACGCAGGCGTACGATTTGGCTGTCGCCAACTCCTCCATACACCACCTCGTGAACATCGAGCACTTCGCCTTCCAAGTCAACCGCAGCCTGACACCGGAAGGACGCCTCTTCATGGACGACACAGTCGGCGAGTCGTATTTCCAGTTCACGGAGGAGAAGAAGCGCATGTTCCAGATGCTCATGGACGCTACGCAGGCCAGCAGCGAGCCACGATTCAAGGTTGAGTGGCCGGACAGAGACAACTGGACATTTAGCCCGTTCGAGAGCGTACGCTCTGGCGATATCCTGGATGTCTTCGAACGCTACCTGCAGCCGATTCGCATTGCGACAGCTAGCTCGCTGCTCGCGCTGACGCTTTTCGTGCGCCCGGACGGAACCTCATCGGGTAGGCTGCGCCGGGTGGCTGCATCGCTGAGATCGAAGCTCTTCGTTCAGAAGTCCGATATCGCTCACGAAATAGCCAGAGTTGATTTGCTCTTCACGTTGGACAGCTTGATGTGCGACAGCGGTCGTCTGGTGCCGGGTCAGACGTTTGCCCAGTACGCGAAGCGACGTGTGGGGCACCGCTATTGAGAAACGGGACCGGCTTTGCTGGCGAGCGATCGGCGGATGCGAGCGCCGTGGGCGGGGAGAGTGTACAGGCAGGGGCTCTGCCGGTGCGGTCCCTCCTGCTACTAGCGCTCATCCTGCTCCTCGGCATCGCCATCTACGCCCCGACGCTAGGCCGGTGGTTCACAGGGGATGACTTCTGGTTTCTGAGGTCTTCTCAGGCGACGCCCTTCTGGGAGTATGCAGGGAAGGCGTTCGACTTCCGAGAGACCGGTACGCTGCCGGAGTTCGACCGGTACCGTCCTCTCTATCCAGTCGTCTGGAAGCTGGAATACGAGGTGTTCGGGCTTAACCCGGCTGGGTACCATGCCGTGCTTCTCGGGCTGCATCTGGCTTGCATAACGGTCGTCTACCTAATCTCTCGACGGCTATTCAAGTTGGAGTGGGCGGCGCTACTGGCAGCGTTGATCTTTGCGGTCCATCCGGCGTTCGCGGAAGCCGTGGGACCCCTGTCGGCCGGCAACCGGGTCTTCGCGACGCTGCCGTATCTGCTGAGCCTCCTCTTTTTCATGAGATACGCCGGAAGTTCTGGTAGAGCCGTCTCCTACATCGCTGCGTTCCTATTCTTCGTCATTGCCGTGCTCATGCACACGGCCGCTATCACACTAGTGGCCGTACTGCCGGCATACGCGTTTTTGGTCAGCGGCAAGCCCAGGGACGCTCTTCGGCCGGCGGCATGGCTGCCGTTAGCGCCGTTTGTGCTGACTGCCGCCGTGATGATGGGCATCCAGGTCTGGGTACGCACCAACCTTGGAGTTGAGGAGCAGTTCCGCTTTGGCTGGCATCAGTACAGTTTGTATGGACGCTACTTCGGCGCTGCACTCTTCCCGATTCTCGTCCTCGATATGGAGACATGGCCCGCGGGGATACGAGCCGTCTTGAATATCATCGAGGGGCTGGCATCGTTGGGTGTAATTGTGACCGGCATCTTTGTCGCAACCCAGCACAGGCGTTCACTCGTCGGTGTCTTCGCCGTCTTCTGGCTGCTTGTGGCGCTGCTGCCCGATTCAACTCTCCTGTTTCCTGTGTCGGGCCGCCTTCTTTACCTTCCTGGTGCGGCGTTCGCGATTCTCCTGGTCGCGGCAATTGTCCTGCTAAAGGACATGGTGCCGGAACGGCATCTGAGCCGCGCACGGCTCGTAGGCATCACGGCGGTGTTCCTATGTCTCGCGGGCGCCATCGCGCTCACTGTGCATGCCACATCGTCCGGGCAGACCGCGGCGTCCAATAGAGCGTTCATCAACGATCTCACGGACAGCATTCCGGAACTTGAGCCCAATTCGACGCTCAATGTTGTTGGCGCGCCGTTGAACCTAGTTCTGTTCGACGATAGCCGTCTGATTGCGCTCGTAGACCTGTACTATGATCAGGTAGAGGTTCGCCGTATCGGCCTGCAAGAAGCTGCCCGGATGGAGCTGACGCTCGAAGAGGGTGACAGGATCTTCCGGTACGAGCGCTAACGTATGGCCAGTGCGTAAGACTGCGCCTCGCAGGATTGCGCCGCAACAGGAGTGTGTGTGTTGACCGCGCATGTCACAGCGTGTAGGATACTACCCTTTTGGGTGAGCCTGGCTGGTGCGCGCAGCTCCCCAGGGAGGCCCTGATGTGCGATAGCGGGCGTCTGGTGCCGGGTCAGGCGTTCGGGATCTACGGTAAGTATGCCAGTTGACCACGATGCAGCCGACGGGTGGCCACTGGCCCAGGCAAAAGGCCAGGTCTTAGCAACTGGGACAGCCGTGTGACGAGTAAAAGCGCGCCCGAGGACACGTTCCATGTCAGCCGCGATGACGAAGAGTATCTCAAGATGCTCCGCGAAGAGGAGGAGTTCTGGGACTCGCGCACCGAGACGCTCCTCACCGAGACGCCTCGGCGCTCCATCCAACGCTACCTCAATGAGCGCCTCACCGGCGATCCTGACAAGCGCTGGTACCAGACGATCGGAGACGAGGGCGAGTTCACCAGCGGTTGCATCTTCGGTGCCGGGCCTGGCGAGATTGAGGAACACTTGCTCGGACGACATCCACAGCTCAACCTGACGATCTTCGACATTAGTGGTGACGCACTATCGCGATTACAGAAGCGGCTGGACCAAACGTACCCAGGCCGGGCGGCGACGCGACAGCAGGACCTCAACTTTGTCGGCCTCCCAGGTGAGTCGTACGACCTGGCTGTCGCCATCTCCTCGGTACATCACCTCGTGAACCTCGAACACTTCGCCTTCCAAGTCAGCCGTAGCCTGACATCGGAAGGACGCTTCTTCATGCATGACGCTGTCGGTGAGTCGTACTTCCAGTTCACCGAAGAGAAGAAGCGCATGTTCCAGACGTATGTGGATGCTACGCGGGATAGCAGCGAGCCGCGATTCAAGATCGTCTGGCCGTCCAGGGCCAAATGGGAGTTCAGCCCGTTCGAGTGCGCTCGCTCAGGCGAGATCCTGGACGTCTTCGCGCGCTACCTCTCCCCGCTTCGCATCAGGACGGCGGGCGCGCTGCTTGCTCTGACGCTCTTCAGGCAGCCTGACGACTCCAGGGGACGGTTGGGCCGTGCGATCGACAAGGTGAGGGCGAGGCTGTCGGGGAGGGGGCTGGCCATCACGCGCGGCACCTCGCGCGGCGAGCTGCTCTTCCTGCTGGACTCCCTGATGTGCGATAGCGGGCGTCTGGTGCCGGGTCAGGCGTTTGGGATCTACGGCAAGCGAGGCGGCTAACTATTCGATGTAGCCCAGCCCCCGTAGCCGTTCGCGTACCGCTTCCTCTTCCTCTTCCGTGTAAGGAGTCGCCTCTCCGGTTCGCTCCGACACCGCGACCGGCTGTTCCGCCGGCTGAGGCGTCTGTTCCAGAAGCTCTTCGGCAATGCGTCCATCAGTTCCGTCTGGAGCGCCTAGGCCCTGGAGGGCAAGAAGCGTTGGCGTGACGTCCAGAATGCTGACGGTCGAGGCGTTGGCGCTCTGGCGGAAGCTCGGCCCCAGTCCCGCGATGATCCCGTTCATGGAGTGGACGCCCTGGCAGTACGTCCAGCGGAACATTACGCGCCCCAGGCCGTTGTTGTGCGCGTAGCCATCGTGGCACTCAAGGAGCAGGTCGGGCGCGTCCCCGTCGTGCGCGCCGTGGAAGTAGTCGCCTCCATCGAGCACCTCCTTGATCACCGGCTGCCCGTTTTGCGGGTCGCGGAACTCCAAGAGCTTGGAAGTCACCAGCTCGCGGACCGATTCGACTTCGCCCGGCGATACTGAGCCTGTGGACTCGCGGCCGGCGAGGTTCAGGTGAACGCTCTCCGACAGGTCGCTATAGGCAACTGAGTCTTCCAGTAGCTCTCGCTGCGCTGGATAACGCCGCTGGATGACCTGCTCCAGCCGTCCAGCCAGAGGCTTCACGATCCTTCCCGCCTTCCGCAGCACCCCGGCGGCCATAGGCTCCACGTCTTGCCACTTCAGCAGGCCGGCCTCCGCCAAGACTTGGTTGACGTCGAAGGTGTCGTGGAACGTGCGAAATCCGTGGTCGGAGACGAGCAAGACGTCAGATTCCGTCGTGTCGACCCGCTCTATCAGCCTGGCGATCGCCTCGTCCAGCTTTTCGTAGAAACGGCGCACCTTCGAGTAGAGCGGGCCGCGCTCTGTTAGCTCTTGCCAGAAGACATGCTGGACGCGGTCTGGTGCGACGAACACCGCGAAAAAGAGGTCCCAAGCCTGTTTGCCCAGCAGGTACTCCGCCACCTTGCGACGATTGTCAACGAGGGCAATCCACTCCTCCAGGAGTTCTTCCTGCTGCCCCGCTTTGCCTACCCAGGCGACGTCCGGCAGGAACTCGCCGACGGCGTTTTCGACCTCCCCAGCCAGTTCTGCTGGGCAGGTATAGGAGCGATCGAACGATGTCACGGCACCCATCCCGCCGATCATCGCGCCGTTGATCTCGAATGGCGGATAGAGCGGAGGCATATCGATGACGCAGGAGCTTCGCCCGGCGGCTGTCAGCGTCTCCCAGATGGTGGGGAACCCGATGACTGAAGAGTTCGTCACGGTGGTCTTGAACGGCGTATCCGTCTTTCGTACGAAGTCGTAGACGCCGTGTTTGCCCGGGTTGGTGCCCGTCATCAGCGACGTCCACGCGGACATTGAGTTCGTTGGGCGGATGGACTCCAACGTGGCGCTTACGCCGGACGCGACGAAGGCCTTCAGCGTCGGCATCGCGCCGTCTTCCATGAGCGGGTTGAGTAGGGACCAATCCGCTCCATCCAGACCGATCACCAGCGTGGTACGGGCCATGAGTGCTCCCTATCGCTCAACCCCACCGGGGGTCGACTCTTCCACGGCCTCTTCGGGCAGCAGTCCCTGCGCCTCAAGCGATCTCCTGAAGACCTTACGTGCGGCCGGCGATGCCGTAAGGCGGTTCATCATGTACTTGTCGATGACGGCGTCCGGGTCTCCATCATTGACGACCCGCCCGTGCTCCATGTGAATGACCCGGTCCGCGAACTCCCGCAGCGTGCTCATGCTGTGCGTGACCAGGATGATCGTGGCCGATTGCTGTTTCAGCTCCGCGAAATGATCGAAGCATTTCTGCTGGAAGTCGGCGTCGCCCACTGCGAGGATCTCATCGATCACGAGGATCTCCGGCTGGACATGGACGGCGACGGCGAACCCCAGCCGCACATACATGCCCGATGAGTACGTCCGCATTGGCTGGTCAGCGAACTTGCCGAGGCCCGAAAACTCGAGGATCTCCGGCATCAGCTCGCGCGCTCGTTGCTTGCTGAGTCCCATGAACAGCGCGTTAACGAACGCATTGTCGCGCCCCGTGCCGTCGGGATGAAACCCTGCTCCAAGTTCGAGCAGGGCGGCGTATCGTCCATTGACCGAGACGGTGCCCTCTGTGGGGGGCGACAGCCCGACCATGGTGCGCAGCAGTGTGCTCTTGCCGGATCCGTTCGCGCCGATGACGCCCAGAATCTCGCCGCGGGTTACGTCTAACGAGATGTCGCTGAGCGCCCAGAACGCTTCGCCCTTGCGCTGGGTCCAGATCATCCGCGGGTTCCTGATCACGTCTTGAAGACGCCAGGATGTGGTGCGGTTGAGGAAGTATCGCTTTGATACACCATCCAGCCGTATGGCGTAACGCCCCTCAGACGGCATCCGCAAAGTTCCCTTCTAGCTTGTTGAACAGAAACAGACCTAAGGCCAGGGATGCCGCCGTAATCGCCAGCGCCGGCCAGATGGCTCCATCAAGGAATTCACCGTATAGGAATAAGTTCCTCCATGCGTCGATCAGAGGCGCAACCGGATTGAGGGCCATGATCGGCCTAAATTCATCCGGCACGAGATCCAGCGGGAAGATAATGGCCGAGAGGTAGAACAACAACAGTAGGGCTACGTCTACCATTGGCCCAAGGTCGCGAAAGAAAACGTTAAGCGTTGCCAGCAGCGTTCCCAGCCCGATCAGGAGGAGCAGTTGGAGCGCCATCAGCGCCGGAATGCCGGCGAGCCACATCAGCTCGGGATCGATGCCTGCGACCAGGACGAATCCGATCAGGATGGGCAGCGTCAGGAGGAACTGAGAGGTGTTGAAGAGAACGGCGGACAGCGGGAGGATCAGCTTTGGAAAGCGGACCTTCTTCAAGAGCCCGCTATTCCCGACGAAGATGCCCGTGGCTTGGCTGACCGAACCAGAGAACCAGAACCAAGGAAACAGCGCGGACAGAAGAAAGATCGAGTAGTTCGGGACGTCGGCCCTCAGATCCAGCACGCGCCCCAGTGCGATGTAAAGAACGGTTCCCAGAGTCAGCGGGCGGGCGATCCACCAGATGAAACTCAGGAACGTGCCCTGATAGCGCACGCGAATATCGCGCAGCGTGATCGCCAAGAGCAGATCCCACGTCGTGGAAAGCGACCTCAGCAGGTCGGGCGCACTACTTGTTCGAGTGACAGTGGCTGCCATGAGTCTCCGTGTCTCGGCTATACTTCCGCTTCGGGCAGGGCGAACTCAAGCATCTCCTGGCCGCGAGGATGGCCCCAGTCACCGATGTATCGCGCTTGCCATCCGATCTCTCGGCCGATCTTGAGAAGGTCCTCCGCATCGTATTCGAACGCTAGGTCGTCTGCCGATTCGGCAGGGTTCTCGTAGTCATGCGTCAGGATTCCGCGATCGGCGAACGCGGCAGCGCGGTTCCCCCTACGTATGAAGGTCGCAAAGAAGCGCCCTCCTGGCTGCATTGCTTCCTTGAGGTTGGCAAGGCACACGTGGATGTCATCCGGCGTGAGGTGGCTGAAGAGCGACTGGGCCAAGCCGAGCCTGGGCCGCTTGGTGAATTTGTCGAACTCGAACGTGTTTGAGACAACGAACTCGGGACCTTTCTCCTTGCGCACCTGCTTGGGGATCTCATGCTTTAGCCCCGCCTCAATAAGCCATCTGTTGTGATCGAGGCCAAGGTAGTTGTTCGGATTGAGATAGCTGATGAAGTGCCGTCCGGCGCGCAGGCTGCCACACGCTACGTCCACGAAGACATCATCTGGCTGAAGGCCTTGGCCGACCATGAAATCGATCTGTACCTTGCCGATCTCTTCCCACATGCCGCCAACATAGCCGCGGTGGGCCTTGGCGTCCGGCCGCACGGAGAGGCGCAGCCGGCGGTACTGATCCAGTAGTCGGTCACCTCCTGGGACGGCGTTGATTACGTTGACCAACGTGCGGCGCATTCGCGTTCCAGGTTCCTCCGTCGTAGCTACCGAGCCTGTCCACAGACGCTCCTGAGGGATACTGAGTATATATATGTTAACACAGCAACTGAAGCCGGCATTTCAGAACCAAGCGCTTCCCCAGGTGTGTTATGATCATTCGGACGGTGCCGTTGGGGAAGGTAGGGCAGAGGACCCTAACTAGATTGAGGCACTGTGGTAAAAAGGCGGGGAGAACGTTGTCGAAGGTAGGCGAGGAGCGCACCGCTCCTTCGGTTGCGGTGCTGACTGTAAATACCGACGGCGCCGCGTTCATGGCGGAGTTCGCGGAGTCGCTTCGCGCGATCTCATATCCCAACTATCAGCTCGTGATGGTTGACAACGCGTCGGAAGACGATTCCCTGGACATCCTGCGGCGCCTCCAGCCCGACGCCATCGTTCTGGAGAATGACGCCAACCTGGGCTTCACCGGAGCTTGCAATCGCGGGATCGAGTATTGCCTCGGCGCCGGTTTCGATTACGTACTGTTCCTGAATGGCGATGTCCGGGTGGAGCCGGATTTCCTAAATCGGCTGGTGGCTGCAGGCGACGAACGCACGATGACTGCGCCTAAGTCATACCTCTATCACCATCCCGGCACGCTCGACGATTCGGTCGGACAGTTCGACTGGACGCGCGGCATCTGGAAGCACCAGATCTTAGGCAAGTGTCCAACGGACGAATTTGACCAGCCACGACTCGTGGACACGGCGAACCTCTCTTGCCTGCTGGTTCCAGCGGGCGTCCTACGCAGGGTAGGGCTGTTAGATAACAACTTCTTCATCTACTACGACGACACGGACTTCGTGCGGCGGGCGCACGATGCCGGTTACCGTCTCTGGTTCGTGCCGGATGCCGTGATCCATCATCGGAAGGGAGCGACAATCGGCGGTTCAGAGACGGCGTTTGGGCTCTACTATTTGACGCGCAACCGGCCTTACCTGATTCACAAGCACGTGCGCTCGCCGATCCGGCGGACACTCTTCTGGATGTACTTCATCACGACCCGCCTGACCCGCGTCGCGGTACTGACGTTGGGAGGCCGTCTAGATCTGGCGCGCGCTATCACTGCTGGAGTGGCGGACTACTGGCGTGGACGGATGGGGAAGACCGTGGACCGCGGCCACCCTTCCGGAGAGAAAGAAACGAGCAACCCCGGGCTGAAGCTCACTGAGGGGACGCACCCGGAGGTCTGATGAGCTGGCTCGAGCGAATCGGTTCTCGATTGACAATCTCTCGACTTTATGTTATACAGGTGCCACTGCGGCTGGTGGCCTCAGTATAGAACCTGCCCCGCCTTTCCCCGCCGACGGGTGGCTAATGATTAGCTTCCCGGCGTTCGGTTAACGGTACCCACTGCGGAGGACCCGCTAGTTGGGGCCGAGCAGGAGATGATCGGCGTGGCAATACAATTTAGTAACCAACATGGCTCCGAACTTGGCCAGAACGGCCGTTCCGTGCGAAGCGGCTCGAGTGCGAAGCGCGTGCTCGTTACGGGCGGCGGCGGCTACATCGGCGCGGTACTCGTCAGGCGACTGCTAGACCAGGGGTATACGGTCCGCGTTCTGGATACGCTCTACTGGGGCAAGAAGCCTCTGGCGGACGTGCTCGATCGCATCGAGTTGATCCAAGGCGACATTCGCGACGTGGAAGACGCCTGGATCGCGGGCGTTGACAGCGTCATTCACCTAGCGGGCCTGTCCAACGACCCCACGGCCGAGTACGACCCGCAGGCTAACTGGGAGATGAACGCGCTGGGCACGGAACGCATCGCAGCGGTTGCGAAGCGCGTTGGTGTTCGGCGCTTCACGTTCGGTTCGAGCTGCTCTGTCTATGACGGTCTCCCGAATGGTCAGGTCTACACGGAAGAGGCCCCGGTCAACCCGAAGGGTGCCTACGCAGAAGGGAAGCTCTACGCCGAAGCGCGCCTAAGGGAATTGGCCGACGAACACTTCAGTCCGGTGATCCTGCGCCAGGCCACAGTGTTCGGCTTCAGCCCTCGTATGCGCTACGACCTCGTCGTCAACACGTTTGTGAAGGACGCAATGCAGGCCGGCAAGCTCCAGATCCACGGTGACGGCCTGATCCGCCGGCCTCTGGTTGACGTTGCGGATGTCGCGCAGGCTCACATCGCGTGTCTGGAAGCACCCGAGGACGCGGTGCGCGGTGAGACGTTCAACGTTGTCCAGCGGAACTACCAGGTGAAGGAACTTGCCCAGCTAGCTGCCAGCGCTCTAAAGACCGAGAGCTACGAGGTTGACGTGAAGTTCGTGCCGGCGCCTCCCCGGGTACGCGATTACCAGTGCTCGAATGACAAGATGACAAGCGTTGTCGGCTACACGCCCCAGCGCACGGTTCCGATGGCCATCGCCTACATGATAAGCTGGATCCGGAGCAACGGATACATGGCCTTCGACAACCCTCGTTTCTACAACATCCGCTGGATGGAGCTCCTCAAGGAGCAGGGCAAGGCGCCCGTCACGCCAGCGGAGACCGTCGCTCGAGCCCGCGTCTAACCCATGCGCACGCTCCTAATTGGCAGTAAGGGCCAGTTAGGAAGCGACCTCATCGACGTTTGGAACGGCGACCTCATCGCCTTCTCTCACGAAGAGTTCGACGCCTGTAATCGCGACCAAGCCCACGAAGTCATCGCACGCGAGCAGCCGGAACTTGTCATCAACACCGCCGCGTATCATCGCGTCGACGACTGTGAGACAAACGGGGCTCTCGCCTTTGAGGTGAATGCGCTGGGCGCGAAGAACGTCGCCGACGCTGCTCGAGAGGCGGGAGCGGCCATCATGTTCATCAGTACGGACTACGTCCAGGATGGCCTCAAGGGGAGCCCCTACGTTGAAGACGACGTACCCCGCCCTCTGAGCGTCTACGGCACCTCTAAGCTGGCGGGAGAGCATCTGGTGCGGCAGAGCAACGCTCAGCACTACGTCGTGCGCAGCTCCAGCCTGTTCGGCGTCGCCGGCGCCAGCGGCAAGGGTGGGAACTTCGTCGAGACCATGATCCGCAAGGCCAAGGCTGGCGAACCGCTGCGTGTGGTTGACGATCAGGTGTCGTCTCCAACGTTTACGGCTGATCTCGCCTCGAAGCTCACCGAGTTGGCCACAACGGGCCGCTATGGTCTCTACCAGATCACGAACGCCGGGCAGACGTCTTGGTTCGGCTTCGCAGAGAAGATCTTCGAACTGATGGGCCTAACGCCCAGCCTCACGCCAATCAGCAGCGACGAGCTGGACGCGCCGGCGCGCCGGCCCGCCTTCTCGGTGCTCGAAAACAGAGCGCTTGTTGAAGCCGGGCTGAAGAAGCTGCGCTCTTGGGAGGACGCGTTGGCGGCATACCTGACCGCTAAGGGTCACATCTCACCGACGGCAGAGCGCTAACGTTTAAGGGCGGAGATCTCGTCGCGGGAAGCCGTCGAGATCTTTGAGGGACGAGGCTTCTTCTGTGCGCGCATCGTGAGGACCGCTTCCTCGATACCCACGATGGGCCCCCAGAACCGCTCGCAGAAGTACTGCCAGCGCCGGTTGCGATTCGCCAACGAGTGAAAGAGCGCCCCCGCGAGCGCGCGCGGCCAGGAGAGGACGACATTCTTGTCGCGTGGCGTCAACGTGAAATTGAGCTGCGCATGCTCAATGCTAAAGTTGGCTTTCGCGTAGTAGGAAAACGCCGCGCCATCGAAGTACGAGTCGTCAAAGTAGGCGAATGTGGCGATCGAGAGGCCGCGTCGATGCGTCGGGTCCTTCCACGTCACGAACGTCGAAGCCGCGTGCGGCACTCTCACGTATACGTACGCGCCTTCCTTGCAGACGCGCCAGATTTCGTTCATCGTGTCGAGGAAGTTGTCTACGTGCTCCAGGATGTGGAAGACCACAACGGCGTCCACCGAGTTGTCCTGGAACGGCAGGGCGTGATTGAGATCAGCCACGATGTCGACGCCTGGAATACGAATGTTGTCGACGCCGATGGCACCCCGTACCTTGCCGTCACCACAGCCGAGGTCAATCTTGATGGCGGGACGTGATCGAGAGTTAGTCATATCTGTCGGTGTTCACGATAGTATATACGAACGTCTCGCCGGCACTGTTACGGTATCCACCTGCGCGGGGTTATGCTTCAGCTCCTTCGCCGCTTTCGATAATGCGGGCCGGGACACCTACAACGGTCGCACCCGCCGGTACGTCCTTCAAGACCACGGCGTTCGCCCCGATCCGGGCACCCGTTCCTATGGTTACGTTGCCTAGCACCTTCGCACCCGTGCCCACGATTACCCCGCTTTCGATAGTTGGTCCCATGGCGTTGCCCGCGACCAGGCCAATCGTCGACCAGGGAGCGATCATACATTGGCGGCCGATCCGTGTGATACCGTCGATCACAACCTGGCCATGCGGGAGGTAGAGACCAGCGTCGATGATTACGTGGTCGCCAATGCGCATTCCGTAGAGGAACGAGTTGGCGTAGTAGAGAAGCCGGGGGAGGATCGGCACACCATGGTCATGGAGCGCCGAACGCACGCGATACAAGAACAGGCTGAGGAACTCGTCCGCCCCCCAGAGAAGACGCAGTACACTCATGCACTTCTGCATGCGGCTCGTGAACTGGAACTGCTCACGCCTCTTCACCGAGAACATGCGCGCATCCCCCGCAACGGCGGCGAAGAACCCGGGCCTAAGGGCGCGCTGACGGCGTGCAAGCTCGGCCAGCTTCTCTGGGTTCAGAAGTTCGATTGGAGGACGTGGTGGCTCTGAAATCACTGCCTACCGTCTCATGTTCAGAATCGTCACTGATAATAACACGCCGTTGCCAGCCACCGTTTCGATTGCCAGTCCGGCCGATATCTGTAAGCCTAGGCCCGCTGCCAGCGTTGTCTGGTTAGAAAGGCGGCTGGTATCATAGTGCGGCTGCCTGCAACTGGCAGGCTCCGTGCCCTGCCAGACGTGGGCATTTTCTATGCGAGCCGTTCGCGGCTCGCATTCGGAGATTCGACATGACGCGTATTCTGATCCTCGCCCGTGGAGTTGTCGGCAAGTATATGTCGAGTCCCGGCATCAGGGCCTACTACATGGCGCAGGTCTTGGCGAAGGAGCTACCGGACGCGCAGATTACGCTGGCGGTGACCAACAAGGAGGATCAGCCGAAGATCGCCGGCGTTAAGGTCGTCCGCTATGGCGCGTTTCGCGTGCTTAGGCTGATCGCCCAGAACGACATCATCATCAGCTCCGCGTTCATGCCGCACTTCGCCTTTTTCTTCCGAGAGAAGCAGTTCGTCGCGGACCTCTTCAGTCAGTACTTCATCGAGTGGATGGAGCTCACCCGCGCCGAGTCTAGGGGCCTCAAGCAGGCCGTCTGGATGAACACGAATCGTACCTACCTAAACATGCAGCTCACCATCGCCGACTACATCATCTGCGCGAACGAGCGACAGCGCGATACATACGTTGGCAGCCTGAGCGCGTTGGGCCTGATCGATCCAGACGCGTATGAGGAAGACGATACGCTGCGTCGCTACATCGACGTCGTTCCGCACGGTATCCGCCCCGACGAGATCAAGCACAAGAGGCAGGTGCTGAAGGGCGTGTACGCCGGCATCAACGAAGGCGACAAAGTGCTGCTCTGGAACGGAGGAACAGTTGCCTGGTACGATCCCGAGCCGTTCTTGCGAGCGCTACACATCCTGTCCAAGGAACGGGACGACATCAAGGCGGTGTTCTTGGGGACGTTCTACCCAGATCTGAGCGCGTTCCTCGGCTATGGGCAGCGCTTTCAGACCGCGTTCCAGCTTGCGAAGGATTTAGGGTTGTACCAGAAGTCGGTCTTCTTTGAGTTCGGCTGGGTTCCCCACGCTGAGGTAACGGACTACCTGATCGAGTCGGATCTTGGTGTCTGCACGTACTTCGACAATCTTGAGACGCGCTACTCTCATCGCACGAGGTTCGTCGACATCTTCTGGGCAGAGAAGCCTCTCATCTGCACCAGGGGCGACGTGCTGGCCGAAATGGTTGAGGAGCGGGGCTTGGGTATCGTCGTGGAGGAGGGCGATACGGAGGGCGTCGCGAATGCGATCAGACGTCTGGTGGATGACGAGGCCTTCTACAAGCAGTGCCAGGAGAACCTGCACACCATCAAGCCCGAGCTAACCTGGGACGTCGCCCTGAAACCGCTGGTGCGCTTCTGCCGCGACCAAGACTCGTCCGCCGTCGCAAAATCGGGCCGGATGCTGCCGCTCTTGCGCCGCATTCTTGAGTATCTCATGGCCCGATTCCAGGACCGGATCACGCCGAACCCCCGATGAAGATCTTGGTGCACTCCCGAGGCGCTGTCGGGAAGACGATGGCGAGCAGTGGCGTGCGCGCGTATCACACTGCGCGTGTCCTGGCCGAACAGCTCCCTGACGCCCGCGTCACGCTCTCCGTTCCTTACGAACCAGACATTCCCTCGCCGCACCCACGCTTGAAGATCGTGCGTCAACGCGGCCAGTGGGGCGACCTGCTACAGATGCTGCGCCATGACATCATCGTCTCGCGGAACTTTCCGCCACAGGCGATATTCCTGCTGTTCAACAAGCTGTGGGCGCTGGACTTCTACTCGACGTTTTTCATTGAATGGCTGGAGATCTCGAAGCGGATCCCACACGCTGGGCGTCGCAAGATCTGGACAGACTCTAACCGGCACTACATCAACTTCCAGCTCACCATCGCCGACTATATCGTCTGCGCGAACGAGAGACAGCGCGATGTCCTCGTCGGCGCGCTGGCCACGACGGGTCTGCTCACCTCGAACGTGTATGAGCGAGACAGGACGCTGCGCAAGCTGGTGGACGTCGTGCCATATGGCGTGCAGCCTGGCTACCCGCAGCACGGGCGGAAGGTGCTGAAAGGCGTCATTCCCGGCATCCGCGAAACCGACACCGTCCTGATCTGGAACGGCAGCATCATGGAATGGTTCGATGCCAAGACCGTGATCCGCGCGATGGCGGAGATCGCGCGCGTTCGCCATGACGTGAAGCTGTTCTTCCTCGGAACCGAGCACCCCGACTACGTGACCGGCGTCCTGGAAACGCCGCCACGAGAGGCGGTCGAGCTGAGCAGGGAGCTGGGCCTCTACGACAGCACCGTGTTCTTCAACATCGGTTGGGTGCCATACGAAGAGCTCGGCACCTACCTAGGTGAGGCCGACATCGGCGTCTGCGCCGGCTTCGACAACGCCGAAGCGCGGTATGCGTTCCGCACGCGGTTCGTCGACCTGTTCTGGGCGGAGCTTCCTACCGTCTGCACAGAGGGTGACGTTCTGGCGGAACGCATCGCTCAGGAGCCTCTCGGTCTCGCGGTACCTCCCAACGATTCGTCAGCGTTCGCCCAAGCGGTCCTACGTCTCGTGGATGACAAGGAGTTTTACAACAACTGCAAACGGAACATGGCCGCCGTGAGAGACGAACTCAGTTGGGACCGCACGCTCAAGCCGCTCGTGGAGTTCTGCCGAAACGGCAAAAGCATCGCCGCGCCCAAACGACAGCGACTCCTGCCGCTGCTGCGCCACGCGATCGGGTACCTGCAGACGCACATTCGCCAGAACCGGATCAAGTCGGACTAATGAGGATTCTCGTCTTCAGTCGAGGCGTCGTAGGCGAGACGATGGGAAGCTCGGGCGTACGTGCCTATCACATCGCGCGCGTACTAGCCGAGCAGCTTCCCGAGGCGCAGGTCACGCTCTCGATCCCGAACGAAGTGACAATGCCAGTGCGGCAAGGCGCTCTGCGCATCGTCAGCCATCGGAACCCGTTGGAGAGTCTCTTGCAGATGCTGCGCAACGACGTCCTGATCTCCCGCGATTTCCCACCGTACGTAACGATGCTCTTCTTCCACAAGCGTTTCGTCTTGGACCTCTACGTAGCCTTTCACATCGAGTGGAACGCCCTCTCGCAGCGGATCACGAACCCTGCGCGTCGCAGGCTCTGGATGACGTCGAGGCGCAACCACATCGATACGCAACTGTTGCTGGCCGACTACGTCTCCTGCTCGGACGAACGCCAGCGCGACTTCTGGGTCGGCTGCCTAGCCACACTGGGGCTCATAACGCCTCAGACCTACAATCGCGACACAACACTCAGGCGCTTCATCGGGGTGATGCCCTATGGCGTGCAGCGCGGCGCGCCACGGCACACGACGCAGGTCATCAAAGGCGTCGTGCCAGGTATTCGCGAGGAGGACACGGTCCTGATCTGGAATGGCAGCATCATGGAATGGTTCGATGCGGGAACGGCGATCCGGGCGATGGCCGAAATCGCCCGCGTCCGCGACGACGTGAAGCTGTTCTTCCTGGGGATCGAGCACCCCGACTTCGTTGCCGGTATGCTGTTCGACCCGCCCCGCGATGCGGTCAAACTGAGCAAAGAGCTGGGCCTCTATAACAGCACCGTCTTCTTTCACAGCGACTGGGTACCCTACGCGGAGATCGGCAGCTACTTGGCTGAGGCGGACATCGGTGTGTGCGCTAGCTTCGACAGTATGGAGGCCCGCTATGCGTTTCGGACGCGCTTCGTCGACCTCTTCTGGGCGGAGCTGCCGATTGTGTGTACGCGAGGAGATGTCCTGGCCGAGCGAGTTGACCGAGACGAGTTAGGAGTCGTCGTCAAGCCGGGAGACGTCGAGGCCTTCGCTGCCGGCATCCTACGGTTGGTGGAGGACAAGGCCTTCTATCAGACGTGCCGCGCGAACATGCCGGCCGTCAAGGCTGATCTGAGTTGGGAGCGGGTGCTGGCCCCCCTGGTGGCGTTTTGCAGGGGCGAATCCAGCATTGCGTCAGCGAAGCGGCGGCGCTTCCCGCTGCTTTTAGGCCGCAACGCGATGGCGTTGCTGACGCTCCTGGAGCGCGCGATAGAGTATGCGGCTACGAACCTCAGGCAGAGGCTGGCTGCGAGGTCGTCATCATGAAGATTCTCGTCCTCAGCAGGGGCGTGGTGGGGAAGGGCATGGCGAGCCCCGGCGTTCGCTCCTACCACACCGCACGCGTCCTCGCCGAGCAGATTCCCGAGGCGCAGGTCACGCTCTCAGTGCCGAACGAGCCGGATATCGAGTCGCCGCATCCCCGGCTGAAGATCGTACCGTACGGGAGTTCGCTGAACGGCTTCAGACAGATGCTTCAGCACGACATCATCATCTCCCGAAACTTCCCGCCCATGGTGGTCCCGCTGTTCTTCAAGAAGCGGCTGGCGCTCGATTTCTTCACGCCGTTCTTCATCGAATGGATGGAGCTGTCCAAGCGGCTGACCAGACGCGGCCAGCGGAACCTCTGGGTGGCTTCCAACCGGCACTACAGCGACAGCCAGCTCACGCTGGCGGACTTCGTCTTCTGCTCGAACGAGCGGCAGCGCGACCTCTGGGTCGGCGCGATGGCCACGTTGGGCCTGGTGTCTCCGGAGATCTACGAGAAGGACGATCGCTTGGAGCATCTGGTGAGCGTGGTCCCGTATGGCGTGCAGTCCGGCAGCCCCGAGCACACGGAGCAGGTGCTAACCGGAGTGGTCCCTGGCATCAACCCGGGTGACAAGGTCGTCATCTGGAA
The DNA here is from genome assembly GCA_022562155.1 of Chloroflexota bacterium. GTDB lineage: Bacteria > Chloroflexota > Dehalococcoidia > DSTF01 > RBG-16-68-14 > SZUA-185. The sequence goes on along the minus strand of JADFPV010000025.1, from coordinate 8,158 downwards.
CGGTTTGATCGTCGAATGGTTCGATGCAGACACTGTCATTCGGGCGATGGCCGAGGTCAGCAAGTCCCGCGACGACGTGAAGCTGTTCTTTCTCGGCACGAACCACCCCGACTTTGTCACGAGCGTTGAAGCTCCGCCGGTCCAACGCGCAATGGAGCTGAGCAAGCAACTGGGTGTCTATGAGCGGTCCGTCTTCTTCAACGTAGGCTGGGTGCCGTATCACGAGATCGGGAACTACCTGGCGGAGTCCGCTATCGGCGTTTGCGCCAGCTATGACAACCTGGAGTCGCGTTACGCGTTTCGCACGCGCTTCATGGACCTGTTCTGGGCCAAGCTGCCGATTGTCAGCACGACGGGCGACGTCTTAGCCGACCGCATCGCGAAAGACCCTCTGGGCGTGGCGGTGCCGCCGGGCGATTTTTCGGCGATGGCAAAGGCGATCCTGAAGCTCGTCGAAGATCAGGAGTTCTATGACGAATGCGCCACCAACCTGGCGGCGATGAAGGAGGAACTGCGCTGGGAGCGCGTCCTCCAGCCGCTCATTGAGTTCTGCCGCAGCGATGAGGAGTGGGCCGTCCCGAAGCGGCAGCGCATCTTTCCGCTACTGCGCCGGACGCTGGCGTACCTCATCCAGAAATCTCTGGTGCCGATAGCCCGCTGGTAAGCACCGGCGCCTACGAGCGCCTCGAACCAGGCTATTCCGCGGTATGCGCAGTATGCGTTGGCCTTTCCCCGTACGCGTCGCTTGGACTCACACGATGAGCGGTCAGTGTCGCCTAACTGCAGTCGTGCAAGTACTGCACGATTACACCCAGGATGTCATTCGTGAGGTCGATGACGCCATCGGGCGCTGTCATGTTCCAGGCGTTCGGGCCTGTGGACGGCCCGCGGTCAAACGCGACGTCGTACTCCGGTTCGGTACCCGTGGGCGCGTAGTGCTGAATCACGAAGAAGATGTCGTTCGACAGGTCGATGATGCCGTCGCCATTCGTGTCGTAGAAGTCCCACGGGTTCTCGAAGTCGCGTCTGCCGCCGATAGTTTCGTCTGTCGTGTTCTCACGCTGATCTGAGCAACCATCGCCGTCGGTATCACCCGGATCGGGCAGCTTGGACGGCGCATCCGCGTACACCGTGAACGAGTCGATGATGTTGTCGTCGATGTCCTTGAAATAGCCCGATGCCTTCCGTGGATCGCCATCCACATGAAACTCGATGAAGAGCGCTCCGTAGTTCGCTCCTTGGTTTGAGGTGTAGATGGCCGCCCACTCGCCGTTACAGCCGTACGGTGGCGTGGCCGGTAGACAGCGATCTTGGTTCCGGATACTCTTGCCCGCAAGGCCCGACACAAAAGCGAACGTCTCGCCGCCCCCCACGTGCAGCGTGTTGCCATCAGGCCAGAGCGGAGAGCCGGCCTGTGTTGACATGTTCCCGAGCGTCCTCGTCCGAGAGTAGGAGTGCTCGTGTCCGGTCGCGATGATGGCGCCTTCCTGGCGGCAGTTCTCGTACGCGCCCCAACCCACTTCATTGGGTTTGAGTCCTACCTGCATGGCAGTCTGAATCTTATGCCAGCTGCATATCCGCCAGAGCGAATCGTCCGCCGCCAGTTCGCTGGCGATATAGCTCAAGTGCGCGGCGTTGTCTGGTCCGAGCGGATCAGTGCCAATACCTGACAGGATGAAGAACAGCCCTTGATACGTGCACGCTGCCGCGACGCCGTAGTTTCCCGTGCATGATGCACCAGAAACGAGCGCAAGCCTATCAAGCAAGAGCTGCTGGTACGTCGACCAGTTTCCAAGGTCGTGGTTGCCGATCGAGGCGAAGTACGGGAAGTCGGCCCCGAGGACACCCGTGACCATGGCATCCCAATCGATCGCCGTCTGTGGGTCCGTCTCGTTGCCGTAGCCTAGATCGCCCTGGTGTAGCACCATGTCGGCGCCCTCATCCAAGATCAGTTGGAGGACGGCCTCCGCGTTTGCACCAATCCCAAGGTCGCCGATGAAGGCGACCTTGAAGTTCGGTGGAGGCGCCGCCGGCGCGCCAGCGCGCGCGCCGGAGTTCGAAACGAGCGAGATCGTCGTTACGAGCAGGACAGCCAGAACCGCGACGCCAGCGAAACGCCACCGGCCAGCTACCCCATGCACTTCCAGACTCCTCTTCGCATACGACCTCGGTAGCACTTAGAGTCGAATCGCAGGCGGGGAGCGACGCGATGCGCGCGCAATCATTCTACCAGACTACGGTTGGCATGATTTTCGTTGCTCCCAAAGGTAAACGAACGAACGGCCGTACCTATCACAGCGCAGCATCGAATTCGGCCATGCGCTTCCTACGATACCGCTCGAGAGCAGCCGCCTGCCGCTCAAACGTCTCGCTACCAGAATCGTAACGGGCAAGCGCCATCGGCAGGAGCGCGCGCATGTTCCCTATCCAGACGATGGCCCGCAGGGCCTCCCAGTAACGGAGCCGCTGAGGATCGAGAGCTAGCTGGCTGTTGTAGCGCCGCAAATACTGTTTGACGAACAGGCGCCGGCCAATCTGTCGGGAGAGCGCCCGCAGCCGGCTCGACTCGCGAATCGGCTCTGTTCGAATGAATACGATGGCGTCGGCCACGTCGCTATGGTAGTCGCCGATGTTTGCTGTCGACCAATCGACGACGCGGAGGGCGCCCATGTCATCGACGATTGTGTTGCCCGGGTGAAAATTGTAGTGACAGACCGACTCATGCTCCGGAACGACAAATGACTTTCGCGCATCTAGCCACTCGAACCATTCAGCCGCTTCGGGCTCAGAGCCAAGCCAGCCTCGATACGATCTGAGTTGCCGCTCGACCGATGAACCACCGGACTGACTCGGAAACCTCTCGACCGGGAGCCGGTGTAGCTTGACGTGGGCATCCGCGAAGGCGGTCGCGAGGGTATGTGTGCGAAAGAGATTGCGGCTCATCAGACGCCGCGACATGGTAACGCCTGGCGCCCGCTCCATGATCGTGAACGGTCTCCCAAGAACGCCCCGGGAGGTCTCCACGGCGAGTAGCTCTGGTGTGGGGTAGCCGGCGTACCGTAGGAACCGGTGCACCTCTGCCTCACGCTCGATCGCGGCAGCGGGTATGTCCGCCGGCATGAGCCGCAGCACGAGCGGGCCCGACCAAGCCTCGCTTAGGCCCCGGCCGGTCAGTCCGAAGGCGTAAACGTCTGTACGCAGCCCTCGCGCCATAACGCGGGGAGCCGGTTCCACTGCAACCTCTCCGCCAAGCTTTGACACGAGATACTTCGAGAGTTCCGCAGTGTCGCCTTCAGGCAGACTGACTTCGTTCAATAGTCGCTGCTCCTCTACGCCAAAGTGTATCCGACTGACCAAGGTCGGGCCGGGCTACGTCCTCTAGGGCTGGCGTAGGCGTGATCGAGCCCGAGGATGCCACCGCCGCAGGAGATGGCGAGCATGACACTACGCACAGCAGCGACCGCCGGCATCTCTTGGAGAGACCGCTTGAGGAAAACCCCGGCCAGTCGGCGTCGTCGGGAAACCCGAGGTGCGCAGGCCACCAGGCGAGAAGGAGCGCACGTCCTGGCGCCCTGTGCCGACGGCAATGCGGCTTGTTGCAGATCGTAGCCAAAGAGCGGCTTCACGCAGCCGCTCTTGATACGGCCAAGAAGGCCAAGATAACCCTGTTTCACCGGGGTCACCGCCCTTCCGTTCAACCTGCCGATCGCCGACCAGGGTGGCTGGGAATGCAGGGGTGTCCCCCACCGACGCCCCGCAAATGCGCGAACTACTGACTGGCGATACCGTACTCGCGGCCAGCATCATATGCAGATCGGGCCCAATGACTACACTCACATTCCACGTGACGAATCGCGCCCAGCAGCTCAGGTGGAGCAGGGAGGTCGGTGTAGCTTCGTGAAACGCTCGCTGGCGTCAGGCGACTATACCCATGGGTGCGAACAGCTAATGGGCCTTAGGCTGGCTCGAAGCGGACGCGGAGCGAGCTGGGCCCGCCGGGGAGGAGCATCTCGCCGGCGTCCGTGTCCAGGAGCGTTACACTGCGTATCCTGGGCAGCAGCGTGCGCAGGACGATGCCACCTTCCATTCGGGCGAGCGGTGCGCCGACGCAGGAGTGGATCCCGAAGCCGAACGCGACGTGCTTGTTGTTGCCGCGGTCGAGCCGGAACTCCTTCGGGTCCTCGAACACATCCTCGTCGCGGTTCGCGGAGGCGAGGAGCACCAGGATGCGGTCGTCCTTGGCGATCTTCTGGCCGCGCAGCTCCAGGTCCTTGCTGGCACGGCGGATGGTCGCCTGGAACGGCGCATAGTAGCGGAGCGCTTCCTCCACAGCGGCTGGTATCAGATCGAGATCGTCGCGCACTTCCGTCATCACGGCGGGGAACTCGGAGAAGGCGCGCATCGCGTTGATGATCAGGCCGGTGGTCGTCTCGTTACCAGCGACGAGCAGCAGAACGCAGAACATGAGCAGTTCTTCCTGAGTTAGCCGGCCCTCTTCGGTTTCGACGTGGACGAGTTCGCTCAGCAGACTGCCGTCCGGCTTCTCGCGCAGCAGGTCCAGACGCTTGCTAAAGTAGGCGTCGAATTCGACTCGTGTCGACGCGACGCCGCTGTCATCGCCCATGAGGAGCGATGGCCCGATGTTCTGGATGATGACATCCGACCAGCGTTTGAACGTCGCCATGTCGCCATCGGCGACACCCAGCATGTTGGCGATCACCATCACCGGCAGCGGGTACGCGAGCGAGGCGACGAGGTCAGTCTCCTCCTCGGCAAGCATCTTGTCGACCAGCTCGTCGCAGTAGGCCTGAACCGCGGGGCGCTGCTCTTCAACGACTCGCGGTGTGAAGGCTTTCTGGATCAGGCCGCGTAGGCGCGTGTGCATGGGCGGATCGTTGAAGATCATCCCAGATGCAGGCTCCTCGCCGGAGATCGCCTTCGCGCCTACGATCGATGAGAACGTGTCCGAGTCGCGCAGGATCGCGACGACATCCTCGTACTTCGAAACCGCCCAGAAGGACTCGCCCATGCGAGTAACTGGCGTGTCGCGACGTAACGCTTCGTACCTTTCGTATGGGTCTCCGGCGTCGTCGCCGCCAAACAAGCCGTCTCCGAATGACTCCTCAGACTCTGTTTGTGTCTCGGTCGTCACGAATCCCCCCTGTTCAGCCAAAGCAAATACGCCGAACGTTCCTGCCAAGGGCCAGTTGGCGTCGATCCTCACAACGCGGCAGGCCTACCAAGTATGCCACACGGATGAGGACGACCGCATCCCGCTAGCGCCAACGAGGGGCCCTTCGGTTACGCTAGTTAGCTTGCACCGATTCTGGGGCGACACATATACTAAGCCTATACTGCCGATACTGCTTACGGAGGCAACGTGGCCTACACTATTATCGAGACATGCATCGGGTGCACAGCCTGCACCAAGCGCTGCCCTACTGACGCGATCTCCGGCGAGCGCAACGTCCTGCACGTTATCGACCCGAACCTCTGTATCGACTGTGGCGCGTGTGGCGTCGTCTGCCCGCCCGAATCGATTCTCGACGAAGTAGGCGACGTCTCGCGGACGTTCGCGCGCAAGGAGTGGCCGAAGGCGGTCGTCATCGATGACAACTGCATCGGCAGCGGCTGCGAGTTGTGCATCCAGATCTGTCCCTTCGATGCGCTTGAGTTGGGCGACACCGAGAAGTCCGTCGGCGATTTCTTCGGCGTGGCCGTGCTCAACGAGAAGAAGTGCACCGGCTGCCGCCTCTGCGAGGACGCCTGCGGTTGGAGCGCAATCTACATCGACCCGCCGCGGGAGATACTCAAGAAGGACGCCTGGGAGCTGGCCGCGGTCGGTGAGCCGGCAGGCGGCTAGCCGTCAGCCTGAAGGCTGACCCGCGAGGGGACGGCGCGCTACCAAGCCAACGCCTGACCCGCGAGAACGATGACCCCCGTGCATGCCCACGGGGGTTTTGCTATCGTCGGCAACGTGAGCATCACGCTACACGTAAAGCGCCTGCGGCCGGAAGCACGGCTGCCGGTGCGCACGACCGAAGGCGCGTCCGGCCTGGACCTCCACGCCTGCCTGCCGGATGGCGACGTGGTGCTTGGCCCCGACCCGCAGCGCGTGGGTACGGGAGTCGCGATCGAGTTCCCGCCAGGCTACGACGCGCAGATCCGGCCGCGGTCAGGGTTGTCCCTCAAGGGCGTTGGCGTGGCGTTCGGCACGATCGACAGCGACTATCGAGGCGAGTTGTTGGTGACGATGTGGGTCTTCGGCTCCAAGACGGAGCACACCGTCAGCCACGGCGACCGCATCGCGCAGCTCGTCGTCGCCCCGCTGGCGGAGGCGGCCGTCGTTGACGTCGACGAACTGAGCGAGAGCGAACGCGGCACGCGCGGACACGGTTCTACGGGACATTGAACGTCGGACCTCCTGTTTGACGGCGCCGCCTGAGTCGTAGGCCGCGGGTCTACTACCCAACGGCGACCACGAACAGCGCCGCGAAACGCGCAGCGGCCCTAGATCGCGTCTTCGATGGAGCTGTCCTCCTCCTCACGATGCAGGAAGACAAACTCATAGATGAGCGCGGCTAACGCGGCTCCAATCAGCGGCCCGAGCCAGTAGACCCAGTGGTCGGTCCAAACGTTCGCCACGATGGCCGGCCCGAACGACCGCGCCGGGTTCATCGATGCGCCCGTCATCGGTACGCCGATCAGGTGGTCGACCGTCACCATCAGGCCGATGGCCATCGGCGCCAGGTGCGTCAGGCCCTTGGGGTCGATCGCGGTGGCGAAGATGACGAAGACGAGCGCAAACGTAAGCACGCCCTCGAGCAGCAGGCCGGCCCCAGCGCCGTCTCCTATTTGGTCATCGAGGAGGGCGAGGTTGAGGCCGTGCGCCCCCAATGCACCCTCCATGGGGCCGGCGATGATGCCCTTGAGCAGCAGGACGCCGAGGACCGCTGCGCCGAGCTGGGCTGCGACGTAGAGCACGGCCGTCGATACTTTCATCTTGCCCGTTATAGCGGCGGCAAACGTAACCGCCGGGTTGATGTGCCCGCCGGAGATGCGAGCGATCGCCGCGACGAGCACAGCGATCGCGAGGCCGTGCGCGAGCGCGATGATGAGGAGCGCACTACCGAAGTCGGTCACGGTCGCTTGCACAGCGACGACCGTGCCGGTGCCGAGGAACACGAACAGCCCGGTAGCGATGAATTCCGCCGCGACGGAACGCCAGGTCTTCGCATCGAAGTCGCCCGGCCCAAATCCCATTTGAATGGCCATGACCGTCAGCCTCCTTACTAAAGCATGAGGTCTTTTGCGGCATCCTTGCCGCTCGCTCGGCGCATCCTGCGCCGCCTCAGGCCGATGCTATCAGAGATACAGTAATGGGTCAACTCATCTTAGCTATTTACGCCAGATCTGAAGCTATGGCCGGTCCAGAGTGGTGTGGATTTCGTGGGGAATAACGTTGGGTGCTTCGCGAAGCCGCCCCTACAATACGATGCCGCTCGCATTCCGTTTGAAAGACGACAAGAACCGAAACTCGTGGCTCCTGGGGCTAGATTCTTCGCTGCGCTCAGAATGACAGAACGGGGCGGCCTTGGTGGGCGTAAGGTCACAACGTATGTGGGCGCTTCCCGAAGCGCCCCTACGAATCGAGTTCCCGTGAGGAGTGCTTATTGGGTCTCTGGGCCGCCTTCAGCAGCGATAACGGTGTTGACCAGCAGCATGGCGCGCGTCATCGGCCCGACGCCGCCGGGTACCGGCGTGATGGCCGCCGCCTTCTCGCTGACGGCGGCGAAATCGACGTCGCCGACGAGGCGCTGCCCGCTCTTCTTCGTCGCGTCCGGGATGGAGTTCGTGCCGACGTCGATGACGACGACGCCCTCTCGCACCATATCGGCCGTAATCGTTCCGGCGCGGCCCATGGCGGTGACGAGGATGTCGGCCTGGCGCGTCATCTGACCAAGATCGGGCGTGCCGGTGTGGCAGACGGTAACGGTGGCGTTGGCCCCCTGGCGCTTCTGCGCCAGCAGCACGGCGAGCGGCTTGCCGACGAGGTTCGAGCGGCCGCAAACGACGACGTGTTTGCCGTCCGGAGGGTTGCCGCTGCGCACGAGGAGCTGCTGGACGCCGTGGGGCGTCGCGCCCAGATAGGTCGGAA
>JADFPV010000087.1 GCA_022562155.1 Chloroflexota bacterium | reverse complement strand
ATGCGCTGTGGGAAGCGCGGGAGCGGGCGCTTGCGTCCTTCGTCGAACAGGCCTTCTTCTTGGAGCCGGGCCTTCAGCCGCTCGTATTCGGCCTGGAGCGCGCCGACGCCCTCCGGCTGCACGAAATCGACGATGAACTGCAGGTCGCCGCGCACCTCGTAGAACGACACGCGCCCGTGGGCGACGACGGCGTCGCCGTCCTGGAACTGGAAGCCTTTGTTATCGCTCTTGAAGAGCACGCAACTCAGGGCGGCGTCGGCCTCCTTGAGGCTGAAGTAGATGTGGCCGGAGAGGTAGCTGCGGAAGTTCGAGACCTCGCCCGCGATCCAAAGATCGCTGAGGAAGAGGTCGCTTTCTACCAGCTCTCGCAGGTGGGTCGCGACCTGGCGGACGGCGTAGACCTGCATCGGCTCCAGTATCGCGCTAGGAGTGGTGGGCGTGCAAGGGCGAGACGCGAGATGGCAAAGAACCTCACGCTGGAGAGATTAGGCCGGCTTTAATGCCGATGGCCCGCTTGCACTTGCCTATACATACAACGCGTCAACCCAAACCCGCTCTGAAACGATACCTGCGCCGCTAGAATCGGCAGACGCATCGAAGGAGCCTGTGGCGCCTGGGCCGAGGGTATCCGGGCTGACGAAGTCTAGACCTGTTCGCACGACATCACCCGAGCCATCATAGAAGGCGACGCACACGTTAATGAAGTCGTAGGTGAATGAGGAGTTGTTAGTCACGGTACCGACAATGTGGCGGAAGTCGATGAAATCGGTAAACACGTTTGTAATAGTTGGGTCGAGGCCAACCACCGGTGGATCGAAGAAGAGGAAGGGGGCCTCCGTTAGACCCGTTACGGAAAGGTCAATGTGGTCGATGCCAGCCGGTGGGTCAAAGATGAATATGTCAAATGGCGAGTCGGTACCAGGCGCCATCGACATGACGCAGGAAAAACCAGACTCCGTGGTTAGGAGCGTATTGGAGGCGGAGTAGGCGTTGGCTGTGATTTCTACGAAGGCTACGTCGCTCCCCACGTTGTTCACCACTTCACCCACGATTTCGATGTCGCCGAAGAAGTCATCCACGTACCACGCCGAGTTTCGGACCGTTATGGAGCCGAGCGGAGGCGGTGGTTCATCTGTATAGCCGGCATCGACCCATACTCGATCCGAAACAATGCCGGCGCCCACGGAGTCTGCGGAGGCATTAAACTTACCCGACTGTCCTGGACCAAGTGTGTCCGGTCGTAAGAAGTCGAGGCCCGTGCGCACAACCTTCCCTGAGTTGTCGTAATGGGCAGTGCAGACGTTGATGAAGTCATATGTGAACGACGAGTTGTTCGTCACCGTGCCGACCACATGTCTGTAGTCGATGGTGTCAGTGAAAACGTTAGTCACTGACGTGTCCATCCCCACGACCGGCGGATCGAGGAAGAAGAAGGGCGGCTCGGCGAAGTCAGTAACGCTGAGTTCTATGTGATCGATGCCTTGTGGCGGATCGAAGATGAAGATGTCGAACGGTGAGTCGGTACCCGGCGCCATGGTTGAAACGCAGGCGTACCCGGACTCCGTGGTCAGGAGCGTATTGGAGGTTGAATAGGCGTTGGCTGTCACTTCGACAAGGGCTACGTCATGATTCGTCCCGTTCACAACCTCGCCAACGATCTCGATATCATCAAAAAAGTCGTCCAAGTACCATGTGACGTTCCTCGTCGTGACTTCGCCGCTAGGTAGCGGAGTCTGAGTCGCAGGTGGTGGAACGGTTTGAGTATTCGTTGCAGTGGAGGGCAGCGCCGTTGGGCTGGCCGTTGAGATCGCCGTCGGCGGAGCGGACGTAGCCGTCGCCGGAGCTGATGTCGGTCTCGGCGTGTTCGTCGCTGGTACAGCTGGCCCTAGTTGGTCAATCAGACCAGCCGCGAACTGCAGAACGAGGGCCGCATCGAGAGGGTCTACTCGACCGTCGCCGTTGACATCTGCAGCCAATTCACAAGGGAGGCTGGTTATGAGGCCAGCCCCGAGTTGCAGCATTAGAGCAGCATCAAGCGCGTTGACGTTGCCGTCACAGTTCGCGTCGCCTACGGGCGCCCCTCCGAGTGCTCGGTCCGAGTGCATCAGCTGAGACGCGATTACAATGCAACTGACGAGAACCACACCTACAAGGTGAGTTGCTGTCTTCATCGCCGGCCAACCTTTCCTTCGGAATCGCATTGCCGCAATATCTTACACGGGATGGACGGGAATGGAAAGAGCTAGATTACGGGTGATCTGCCTGGCCGCAATCGTCTACGGACCTTGGGCGTTACAGCCAGGGCGGGAGTAGGCGCTTCGTGAGGAGCCAGAGACGCCCGAACCAGGGCGTCTCTTCTGTGTAGTCCCAGGTGGCGAGGCGCTGTGTGTCAGTTGATGGCGGCTGTGAGCCGCCGTTCCACGTCGTCGCTGAGGTCGTAGCGGGTGAGCTTTCCAGAGCCGAGCCGCATGACGTAGCCTGCCTCGACTAGCGCGCCTAGGTCGCTGAGAGCTGTGGCCTGCGAGCTTTCCGTGAGGGTCGCATAGCGCGAGGTCGAGATAGGGCCGATGACGCTCATGAACATGAGACCGTTTGCCTGGCGTTCGTTCATCACGTGCGCGGCATCCTGCTCGAACATGCTGAGGATGCGGCCAAAGTGGGTGGCCGCATCCTCTAGGTTCGTCGCTGCGGTGGCCAGCGCGTCCGTGTGGTAGCGGACGAACGCAGTGGCGTCGACCTCCTCCCTGAAGTTCTCGCCCTGAGCGTCTCTGAGCGCCTGGTAGTATCCGGGCAGCTCGTTGTAGAACGCCTTGCTCGTGCTGATCATCCCGTCCGCAGAGCTGTCCTTTAGGTTGAGGACCATGTCCGCGACCAGGCGCGCCGTCCGTCCGTTTCCGTCCTCGAACGGGTGGACGGAGACGATACCGAAGTGCGCCAGTGCGGCCGCAACCGGCCCCGCCGCTTCGTCCAGCCACACGTTGATGTTATCCGCGAGCGTGGCCATTAGATCCGGCACCCACTGCGGCTGCGGAGGCCGGTAGCGGACGGCGCGCGTCGACGCATCCACGATGAGGCTTGGACCGACGCGATACCTGCCACGGTTCCGCGCGGGGGCGCCCGGCAGGCCCTTCAGCACCATGGAGTTCATGGTGCGGATGATGCCCTGATCGATCCTCGTCGACTTGTCTTCGGCCAGCGATGCCATGAGTTCGTAGGCCTCACTGAGGTTGACGATCTCCAACTCCGGCGGCTGGTCGGGGTCGGCGCCTTCCCTAAGGACGGCCATTGCGGCGTCACGATCGAGCACGTTGCCCTCGATAGCGGTCGAGGTGTGGGCGCTCTCGTAGCGGGCTGACTGCCGGAAGAACGGCTCGTAGCCCTCGGGAATCAGGGTGCGAGCAGTGTAGAGGCGGCTTTCGAGGAGCGCGAGGCTATCGAGGATGCCGTGGTCGCTAGTGTCGTAGGTTAGCTTCAGGTTCATGGTATTCTGTGAGTAAATGCTCGTACCCTAGTAGTATATATGCAATTGCTCGTATGTCAAGCGGAAATACGCGTACCAGATGAGTAAATGCTCTTGGTGAGTCTGCTGCGAGCTATAGCGTCCGTGAGTCTACAGCCAGGGCGGGAGCAGGCGCTTGGCGAGGAGCCAGAGGCGCCCGAACCAGGGCGTCTCTTCTGTGTAGTCCCAGGTGGCGTAGCGCTCCGGCGTCACAACAATCGCGACTGCCGGCCCCATCTCGATGGCACTCTGGGCCGACTGCTTGTAGCCGATGCCGCCGATGAAGCCCAGGTAGTGCCGGGGCGTTTCGTCGGCGAGCCAGTCTGGGTCGTCCTGGATCTCCGCCGCGCCATAGACGATCACGGCTTTATACGGCGGCCGCTCCTCCTGCACGCAGACCGACACGCGCGGGTCGCGACGTACGTTCTCGACCTTCGCCGATGCTTCGTCGGTGCGGAAGTAGAGGAGGCCGTCGCGGTACATGTACCAGATGGGCGTCGGGACCGAGCGGCCTTCGGCGTCGGTCGTGACGAGCACGGCGACGTGTCGGCCGCTCAGGAAGCGGTCCCGCCGCGCCGGTGACATTCTGTTGGGCATTTTGGCTCGCCTTTGCCGTTAGCTTGTCGGAGTGTGCCGTCCTTTGACAGGCTCAGCATGGTCGCTTGCTCCACCCTGAGCTTGCCGAGCATCGAACCTCCAACATCCAGCTTCCAGCCTCTAGATTATGCTCGCTCTAGGTACTCCCCAGTAGTGGTGTTGATCTTCAGCTTGTCGCCGCTGTTGACGAACAAGGGCACGTTCACGATGAGGCCTGACTCCAATGTCGCCTGCTTGGTCGCGCCGGTGGCGGTGTCACCCTTCACGCCGGGTACCGTCTCCGCGACCGTCAGCACGACGGCCGCCGGCACCTCGATGCCGATCGGGTCCGTGCCGTACATGAGGAGGTCGCACGGGGCATTCTCGGTCAGGTACTTGGCCGCGTCGCCGACCTGGTTGTCGTTGAGGGGCGTCTGCTCGAACGTCTCCTTGTTCATGAAGTACGAGAGGTCGCCGTCGCGATAGCTGAACTCGACCTTGATGCGTTCGACCCTCGCCTGCGCGAGCTTCGCGCTGTTCTGGAACGTTTTCTCGATCGTGTGCCCGCCGCGAACGTCCTTAAGCTTCAGGCGCACTGTCGCCGAACCACGGCCCATTTTGATGTGCTCGTAGGACAGCACCTGGTACAGGATGCCGTCCATCTCGACGGTGATGCCCTTGCGGGCGTCGGTTACGTTGATCATCTAATCCCCTTGTGTTCAGGTTCCACCCTTCGACAGGCTCAGGGTGGAACGTTCCTTATATATCCGCTGTTGTTAGCTTCGGCGCGTGGCTCATCACCCGCGCCTTGCCATTCTCCATCACGACGATGTCTTCAATGCGCACGCCGCCCCACTCGGTCAGGTAGATGCCGGGTTCAATTGTGAACACCATGCCGTTACGCAGCTTGTCTTTCGATGTCTTGGCCACGCGCGGGCCCTCGTGCACCTGCATCCCGACGCCGTGGCCGAGCCCGTGGCCGAAGTCGTTGCCGTAGCCCGCCTCCTCGATGACGTTGTGGGCCAGCATGTGCGCGTCCTCGCCGGTCATGCCTTCTTCGACCAGCTCAATCGCCGTCTGCTGCGCGGCGAGGACGATGTCGTAGACCTTTTTAAACGTGTCGTCGGGCTCGCCAAGGAAGATCGTGCGTGTCAGGTCGGACATGTAGCCGTCAAGGGCTACGCCCATGTCGATGACGATGCCTTCGTTTTTCTTCAGCTCTTTGTCGCGTGGGTAGGCGTGCGGCATCGCTCCCCAGGGCCCGCCGCCGACGATCGTATCGAAGGAGACGGCGTCGCCGCCGTTCTCGCGGACGTACTTCTCGATCTCCCAGGCAACTGTTTTCTCGGTCCAGCCGGGCTCGATCCGCTTGGCGACGTCCGCGAACGCTGCGTCGCCGATATCGATGGCCGCCTGGATCGCGGCAATCTCCGCGGGCTCTTTGATCTCCCGCAGCCCTTCGACCAGGTTCAGCGTCGCAACCAGCTTCGGCCGCTCCGCCTCCGGCAGCTTCTGGATCGTCTTCCGCATCGTGCTGTGCGTCTGGTAGGTGACGTGCGCCCCCTCGAACCCGACGCGCTTGCCGCCCAGTCCCTCGAGGATGTCCGGCAGCCATTTGTCGAAGCCGCCGACGGCCCGCAGAAGGCGGCAGCCGGGCGCTTGTCGCTCGGCCTGGTCCCAGTATCGGAAGTCGGTAGCGAGAACGGCGTCGTCGGGCGTGATCAGCAAATACGCCGACGTGCCGGTGAAGCCGGAGAGGTAGCGCCGGTTGACCGGGCTGGCCGTCTCAGGACTGATGATGAAGAGCGCGTCCAGCTTGTGCTCGACGAGCTTCTCACGTACACGGTCGATTCGCTGCTTGGTCATCGTGGGAGGCTAGTTCCCGAAGGCCCTATGCATCCGGCGGCTTGAGCGCCACAAGCGCCTCTAGCGCTGCAATGTAACCGAACCAGCCAAGGCCCGTGATCACGCCGTGGCTGACGCTAGCGGTCACCGAACGGCGGCGGAAGGGCTCGCGCGTGTGGATGTTCGAGATGTGCACCTCGATCACGGGCGCCTTCACCCACGCCAGCGTGTCGCGCAAAGCGAGGCTGTAGTGCGTGAGGGCGCCGGGATTGATGATGACGCCGTCCGCGGTGGGCGCTTCCTTTTGGAGGTAGTCGATGATGGCCCCTTCGTGGTTGGACTGGAACGTCGCTACTTCCGCGTCGAGCGCCTTCGCGCGCTCGGCGACGCGCGACTCGATCTCGTCGAGCGTGAGGTCGCCGTAGACGTCCGGTTCGCGTTCGCCCAGCAGGTTCAGATTCGGGCCGTTGATCAGCAGGATCCGCATCGCACTGGAAGCGTACAAGATATGTATTCGCAGATCGAGCCGGTGCTATACTAGGCGCGCTGTGTCCGGATTCCTCCGCCCCGCACTCCTTATGGCGACGCCTCTCGCCCTAGCCATGTTAGCGCTGGTGTTCATTCTGGCGCAGCAACTCTCCGCGACGGCAAGCGAGGCTGCGGCCACCATGTCGCTGGAGGTGTCCGGCCAAGCTGTCATCTGCGATGCGCCGGACAGCCCGGCGGAGTGCAGCGTTGACGGAGGCGAGGAGTTTACCGTCGCAGTTTCCGTGGATAACATGCCCGCCGATTCCAGCGGTTACGTCGGCTTTCAGACGCTCCTCTACTACGGCGCGATGACCTACAATCCCAATCCAGACATCGCGAACGAGGTCGTCTGGCCGGACAGCGCCCTGCCGCTGCGTTCGCCGAACAGCCCGGGCGGCCTGGAGGGCATCGTTGGCCACGGCTCGGTTACGTCGCAGACGCCTCCCTTGGAGGTCAGCACGTACGTTGGGAATGTGATGCAGTTGCGCCTCGTCTGCAGCGAAACGCAGGAGAGCTTCCAGTTGGTACTGATCGGCTACGACTCCACCGAGCAGCCGCTTGGGAGCGGCTTTCGCCTGAGCGAGGCCGACGGCGGCGTGACGGTCGCCGCTAAGGTACGCGGGCAGGCTGTCCTCGACCTGGACGGCGATCCGTTCACGGACGCACAGACGGTTGACGCAGCCGCCACGGTCCAGATCAAATGCTTCGGCCCAACGCCTACGCCTCTTCCGACGAACCCGGACCTGATCATCCAGGGCATGTCGGTGACGTTGGAGACCGGCGGCGCCTGCAATTTCACCACGACGACGCTCGGCATCCGAATCGGTATCGCCAACGTGGGCAACGTCGACGCCGGGCCGTTCGTGGTCGACGTGAACGGCGCCCAGCAGACCGTCGATGGCGGGCTCGGTGTGGATGAGAAGGTATCACTGTGGTTTTCGGGGTTTAGTAACGGCGAAAACGTCGCTTCCGTCGATGCCACGATGCAGGTGGACGAGCTGAACGAGCTGAATAACGAGGTCTCGCGGATCCTGCCGGTTCCGACGCTGCCGCTGCCCTGTACGCCTACGCCGACGCCCGTCGGCGTCCCCGGCGACGTCGATTGCAACGGCACGGTCACGTCCATAGACGCCGCCTTGCTCCTACAGTTCATCGCGGCCCTCACGAGCACGCTGCCGTGCGAACAGAACGCGGATGTAAACGACAACGCGACCATCGACGCGATCGACGTCACGCTCATCCTGCAGTTCACGGCCGGCCTGCTCGGCTCGCTCTAATACGCCGGCTTTTGCGTTTCGGCGGTATACTCAGATCATGGCCGATTCAGATACGAAACGCGCAAGCGGTGAGGACGCTCACCGCCGTGAATACGGGCGCATCGTCGCCAAGTTCGGCACCAGCCTGCTGACGGCAGGCAAAGACCAGCTCGATCTCAAGATGATGTCGGCGCTGGTCGGGCAGGTCGCCGGGCTGCGCAAGCGCGGTATCGAGGTCATTGTAGTCACCTCGGGTTCTATAGCTGCCGGGCGGCATCGCCTCGGAGTGAACGCGGCGGGCAGGGAGAGCCCGTCGCGACAGGTGCTCGCGTCGGTCGGCCAGAGCCACCTGATGCACACCTACGACGGCCTCTTCGCCGAGCACGACCTCGTCGCGGCGCAGGCGCTGCTAACGCGCCGGGCGCTCGCCGACCGCGAGGGCTATCTGAACGCCCGGAACACGCTGCTCGCGCTGCTGGACCTCAACGCGGTGCCGGTCGTGAACGAGAACGACGTCGTCGCGGTCGAGGAGATCGAGGGCATTCTGATCGGCGACAACGACAACCTCTCGGCGCTCGTCACGAACCTCGTCGACGCCGACCTGCTGGTGATGCTCACGGACACCGGCGGCCTCCATACCGCAGACCCGCGTCGCGATCCCAGTGCTGAACTGATCAGGACCGTCGAACGCATCACTCCGGAGATCGAGAGTCTGGCCGATGACGCCGCCACGCCGCAGGGCGTTGGCGGGATGGTCACCAAGCTGGAGGCCGCGAAGCTTGCGACCGCTGGTGGCGCCGATGTCGTCATCGCGAGTGGGCGCGAGCCGCGCGTGCTGGAGCGCCTCGTTAACGGCGAGACGATCGGTACAGCGTTCCCGGCCACCACCAATCGCATGGAGAGCCGCAAGCGTTGGATGCTCTCCGGCCTCTCGACGCGCGGCAAGATCGTCATCGACGAGGGCGCGGCGAAGGCTGTGCTCTCGCATGGCAAGAGCCTGCTGCCGGCGGGTGTGCGCGAGGTCGTCGGGCCCTTCGACCGCGGTGACAGCGTTTCGATCTGCTCGGACGACGGCCGCGAGCTGGCGATCGGCGTCACGAACTACGGCCACGAAGACGCCGCCGCTATCTGTGGCCTGCGCTCGGATAAAATCGAGGAGACGCTTGGCCATGAGTACGGCGCGGAGCTGGTGCATCGCAACAACCTGGTGCTGGTCTAATGCGCTGGCTGAAGCGTTTCCTGTCCAGCGATGACCCGACCGTCAGGCTTATCGCCGCGATGACTGAGCCGGAGGCCCAGATGCGTAGAGAGTTGCTGGAGCGTGGCGGCGTCGCCGCCATGGTGAAAAACACCGGCGTGTTGCAATCTCATTTGCAACTGCCGTTCTCGCAGGACTTCGACCTCTACGTGAAGCGCAGCGACTCCGAACTGGCCGAGGAGATCCTGGGGCCGCTGATGGACGCCACGCCGCCTGATGGCCCGCCGGACAAGGGCAACGGCGCGGGCGACGGCTACACGCGGTAGGGGCTAGATACCTCGTATCATCCTCACCTGAGGGCAGGTCATGCAAAGAAAGAGGCTCCCCTGGTTTTTTACGGCGCTGGCGCTGGTGTCACCGCCGTTGCTCTGGATCTTTCGAGAGTCTAACCAGCAATGGTTTGAAATGGGATACCGGCGCCAAGATGATGCCTTCGCCAACATCATCTGGTTCTTCTTGGCGGTAACAGTCTGGTTCGTATTCACTGTTCTGGCTTTCGCTACCTGGTCTTCGCAGTCTCGATGGCACGCTGTTCTCCGTAGACGTAGCCTCCTGACGCTTGGGGCCTTGAGCCTCCTCGCCGGCCTTCTGAGCCTGGCGTACCTGAATCTGCTGGTAAAGGAGTGGGGATTTAGGCCCTTCGTCCTTGAATGGGCCCCGGGAGTCGTAATGATTGCTAGCGGCTTCTTCGCTATACGGGCTTGGCGGGATGCCCAGGCGCAAGCCTAGCGTTTCTCCGCGTCCACGAGGATACCCACCAACTCTGCGGTCTCCGTGCCCTTGTTGATCCAGGCATGGTTCGTGCCGCGCTGGATCACGACGTCGAACGGCTTGAGATCGACCTCGCCCTCGTCGAGCAGGAGCGTCACCTCGCCCTTGAGCAGGACGATGTAGTCGACGCTGCTGGTCGTGTGCATGCGGGGATCGCGAGTGGTGTTCGGGCGGCAGTGCTCGGCGCCCACCGCCGCGAAACCGGTCGCCGTGCGTTCTTCGATCTCGTCGCGGCTCAGGCTCGGGTCCTCCGGCTCGACGTGGAAGAAGCGGAAGATCGTCCCGTTCTCGGGCGGCTCCAGCTTGACCTGACGGTCGGCGATCTCGTCGTCGCTGCCGTAGCTGGCGGGCGCGCTCTCGGTAGCCCAGAACTCCGTCAGCGGGCCGAATTCGAACGCCGCGTCGTCGCTCACGACGCTTGATTTACCTTCGTCGTTGTTTCCCGTCACGATGCGTCGCGTCATGTAGTGTGCTCCTTTGGTGTTGGCGTCGGGCTGAAGCCCGGCCCGCATATCACATCTGTGGGACAGGCCAGCCCGTCTGGGCTTCTGTCACTCGTCCCGCCCCCTCACCGAGAACAGCCGCTGTGGCTCGTACTGGATCTCGGGCTCCATTACGGTTGCTCCCGTGCGATCACGAATGTTTCGCTCGCTGCTCATCCCGCAGCCCGCCGATCTGCTCGGCGCTGCGTCCGTAGATGTCCGGAACGGGCCAGCTGTTCAGGCCGGCGTAGGTGTCGATCTGGCTCCGGTGGTGGATGTCGTGCTCGAGCATCATCATTAGCAGACGCCAGCCGGAGAGCGTGGCGTCCGTGTCGATCATCTGGACCTTACGCTCCAGCCATGCGTCCGGCGTTTCGTCTAGCTGGCGGTGCAGCTCTTCGGCGCTCTCCGCGATGGCCGGCAACCATCGCTCTCTGCTGCTGACGTCGGGAGGGTCCGGACTGATCCAGCCTTCGCCTACATATGCGCTGGCGAAGTAGAGACGCGAGCCCGCCATGTGGCCGACGAGCTGGTTGATGCTCCAGGCGTACTCACCTTCGCTGGCCGCAGGCGCCCAGCCGTCGGCCTCGGGCGGCAGAGCGCCAATGTCCCGCATCGCGCGACGGTTCACCGCGTCGAAGTAGTTGAGGAAGGCGTTGATCGATGTGAACATGGCTACTCTCCTCGCCACCGAAGCTCCCAGAGCTTAACCGGGTCTTCAAAGCCGCGCAGCTCCGTCTCGCCAAGGTCGGAGAACAGGAAGTCCTTGCCGGCGGCGAGTTCACGCACGACGTTCGCGGTCAGGATCTGCCCGGCTTCGGCGTGGTCGCAGATGCGGGCGGCGAGGTTGATCGACGTGCCGAAGAGATCGCCTTCCTCGGCGATCGGCTCGCCTGCGTTGAGCCCGACGTACACGCCGAGCGGCGAGTCGGGGTGCTCTTCCTTGTGCGCCGCGACGCCGCGCTGAATGGCGATGGCGCAGTCGAGCGCCGATGACGCTGTAGTGAAAGACGCCATGATGCCATCGCCGGTGTGCTTGATCTCGTTGCCGCCGTCGGCGGCGAGCGCGGCGCGCACGATCTCGTTGTGCGCGCGTCGCACTTCCTGCGCTGCCGCATCGCCGAACTGATCGGCGAGTGTGGTCGAGGCTTCCATGTCGGTGAAGAGGACGGTTAGAACATCCGAAATCGGTTGAGCCGATGCTACCGCTCTTTGGGACGGAACTTCGGCGTTCAGGAACTCATTAATTGCTGTCAGGATCGGTTCGGTTTGTCCTAGCATGTATGCGTGAACCTCGCCTTCCAGCGGGATGAA
>JADFPV010000024.1 GCA_022562155.1 Chloroflexota bacterium | reverse complement strand
GACGAGACGACCTGGGTGTTCTCCCTCCGGCCGGGCGTGAAGATCGCCCCGAACGAACTGGGCGTACCAGAGCGAGACATGGATGCATTCGACCTTGTCGAAAGCTTCGAGCGGATCAAGGGCCTGGACCAGGCGACCGCAGCGGGCTTCGTGAAGAACTGGTTCGCATCACACGAGGCGTCGGCCGACGGCATGACCTACACCATCACAACGCCGTCTCCATACGCCTGGTTCTTCTTCAACCTTGGCGCCTTCACCTCCATGACGCCGCCGCGGGAACTGATCGCAGGCGACGTCGAGCGGCTGCGCACGTCGGGCGTGGGAGGAGGCGCGTTCTCGGTCGAGCCTGGCGGTTACACCGAGGGCGAAAGCCTCGTGATGAACAAGAACCCGAACTACTACCGAACGGACCCAACCAATAACGACGCCCAGCTCCCCTACATCGATGGTATGGACCTGAGTATCATCCCGGACCGCGCCGGGCTGCGGGCCGCATTCCTTTCAGCACAGACGCACACCTACATGCCGGAGAGCGGGGCCGAGGCTGAAGAGCTGACCTCCGGCTATGACGTATACGTCGCATCGCAAGAGCCGGTCTTCTGGTTCGTCTCCGTCACGATGAACGTGGAGGAGCCACCATTCGATAACCCGGATGTCCGCCGGGCCGTGATGCATTCGATCAACCGGCAGCAGTACATCGAACTGATTTACGGTGGCGATGCGCAGGCAAACGGTCTCGTCCACTGGCCCACCGGCGCATTCGCTCTGCCACCCGAAGAGCTGGATGAGTTGCAGAAATTCGACCCGGAGCTATCGCAGCAGCTCCTCAGGCAAGCTGGCTTCGATCTGCCACTGAAAGTGAAGGTGATGTTCCCTTCGGGCATTGAGATCCAAGAGCTGGACTCCCATATACCGATCTTCTTGGAGCACATGAGAGCGGCCGGGTTCGAGGTCGAACAGGACCCATTGGATCTGGGCACATGGATCGACAGATACACGGACAAGAACTACAGCATGAGCCTCTCGCTCAACCAGATTTACGAGACGCCGGAAACCCCTCTCAATTTCCACCACTCCCGCGGGCCCCTAGGCGACAACATCTACGCGACAGGGCTACAGGACCCAGAAATCGACGCCGAGATCGACCGCGTGAAAACGATCACGGATCCAGAAGAGCTGGTGGAGGCCGTTCACGACGTCCAACGGACGATCTACGCCGCAGGACCCATGTTCCTGCCGATCGTCAGCGCGTTCAACCTCGATCTCTACTGGAACTTCGTCAAGAACTACCCGGCCAATATAGGACAGACCCAGCGGCTGATCAACGACTGGTGGCTGGACCTCTAGCGTTCTACGTAGGGGCAGGTCTAAGACCTGCCTCGTCCAGGTACGGCCTAGCTGCGGACGACTCCGGCGATCCGCTCCAATCTAGTTACCTGTATCTCCGACGTATCGAACGCATCGCGAACGGATGCCTGGAAGGCGGCCATATGCGGCGTCTTCATGTGCGCCTGGAAGGCGTCATCATCAACGTACGACTCGAACAGAACGAGCTGCATCGGGTCGTCTTGCAGCCTGTGGAAGACGTAGGCGAGTACACCGGGCTCGTTCGCCTCGACAGCCTCGGCCATCTTCTCCATCTGTTCGATCGCCTCGGCTTCTTTGCCGTCTTTGATCTTCATGCGAAAGATGAGACTGACCATCGTTGCTCTCCTGTTCTACAGCTTTGCCAGCTGGGCTAGGCCGTCCAGCGCTCCCGGAATCGCTTCCGTGTTCGCCGCGGCCGCGAGCAGGATCACGCGGTCGACGCCCGCGGCCTCGTAGCCTTCGATGATCTCCGGCGACGCCCCGAGCAGGTACGGGCAGATGCTGACCTCAATCTCTTCGCGCGACCGGCCCCGTTTCTCCAACATTGAGGTCAGCTTCGCGATGCGCTCTGTAACCTGTTCGGCGGTCTGATTGAAGCCGTACCAGCCCTGTCCCAGATCGGCGACGCGGCGGAGCGCCGCATCGCTCTCGCCGCCGAAGTGGATCGGCGGGTGCGGCTGCTGGACCGGCTTGGGGAACTGCCGCGTGGCGGGAAGCGAGTAGAACTCGCCTTCATACTCGGAGATATCGTCGCACCAGAGCGTCTTGAGCACATCGATGTAGGCCCGGCAGCGCGCGCCGCGACGCTCGAACGGAACGCCCAAGGCCTGGTACTCCTCCTCCAGCCACCCGACACCGATGCCGAGGTCGAGGCGTCCGTTAGACATCCAGTCGACCGTGGCCGCCTCTTTGGCTGTGTAGACCGGGTTGCGCTGCGGTAACAGACAGATGCCGGTGCCCAACCGGATCGTCTTCGTACAGGCGGCCAGATAGGAGAGGGCCAGAAACGGATCGAGCATGCCCGACTCCGTCGGCACGGGGATCTTGCCGTCGGCGGCGTACGGATACTGGGAAGCGTACTCGTCGAAGAGCACGACGTGCTCCGCCATCCAGATCGAATCGAACCCGCGCTCCTCAGCGCCTGAACCCATCGCCTGAATGTACTCCGGCGTGGCAAACGGATTGGTGAACGGTGCGAACAGTCCAACTTTCATCTAGCGACTCCTCCGTTACTCATTGCTATTTCTACGTCGTAGCCAGGCGCTCCTGGGCCACCGCAGCGGCCCGTTGCGCGGACGCGGCAGCGGCGGCGCCTCCCGCGTACCCTTTGCTCTCGCAGCCATCTCCCACCAGCAGCAGGTTCGAGATCGGCGTCTCGACATCCACACCGCTGCCGGGCCAGGCGTGGAGGCCGGGATACTCTCCGCCAAGCGTGAGCGCCTTCAGTTCAGTGTGATCGCGCCAGCCAGGCGACATATCGTCCAAGTCCTGACCGACCTCCTCGATCTGCTCCTCCCAATCAACCGGCATGCTGGGGTCGGCGACGGTGAGCGGATAGATCTCGGTGATGTGAACGCCCGGCGGCGCCCAGTCTGCCGTCTGCGTCGCGTCGAAGATCATGGCAGTGCGCCGGCCGCCGATCACCGTGTACACGGCGCCGGGGATGTCAGCGAGGAGGTTACGATCGCTGATGAGATGAATCGAGATGCTGGTGACGGGCTGTGCGCGCTCGTTCAGCACGCGCTCATATTCTGAGCCGAAGTTCTCGGGGCCGACAAGCCGCGCCGTCTGGTGAGGTCCAGCGTTGCTCACGACAAGCTTGGCGTTGACCGTCGTTGGCTGGCCGGCTCGATCGACCTGCACGCCCGTCGTGCGATTGCCGTCGAGCGAGATGGCCGTCGCCGATGCTCTGGTCCAGACCTCGCCGCCGCGCTCCCTGATCGACTTCGCCAAGCCTCCCATCAGATGGATGAGGCCGCGCCTGGCCAACCCCATGCCTTTGCCGGACGTGGCGGCGATCAGCTGAAAGAAGTCGACAGCCGGGACGTCCTCCGGGCCGAACGCGGCAGCGAGGATGCCGCGGAACGTCCGCTCGATGTCCTCGTTGTCGCTCAGCGTAGCGAGCCACTCGAGGAAGCTCTCCGAGGGGTAGGTACCGCTCACGAGCACGTCCTTCAATCCGCCCATCACCGCGTCGACGGTCTCCGGCTGGCCGGAGATGTCGGCCAGCGCGCGCCGGAGCTGGCCCGAGCCGGTGCCGGGGTCCACCCAACCCTTCCCCTTCACCCAGTACGCCGTGACCTGGAACGGCACGACGTCGAACGGGGCGCCGACCTCGTTGCACACCTGCTCCAGCGGGCCGCCCATGCCGATCAACGAGCCACCTGTCGGCAGCATGAGGTTCTTGTGTTTCAGCGAGGAGAAGCGACCGCCAACCGACGGGTTGCGTTCCAAGACGAGCGTCTTGTGTCCCTGGTTGGCCAGCAGCGCGCCGGCACAGAGGCCGCCGATACCGCTGCCGATGACGACGACGTCGAATGCCGCTTCTGACGAGTGGCGAGCTACCACGGCCAGTGGCGTCTCCATCTCGATGGCGGCCGTTGGGCAGTAGTCCGGACACGCGTTGCAGTCGGTGCAGCGTTCGTTGTCGACGCGCGCCTTGACGTGCACGTCGATGGCGTCGTACGCGCAGGCGATCTCGCAGAGGCCGCAGCCGATGCACTTCGCCTCGTCGATCAGGATGCCCATGAGCTACTTCGCGAGGACACCGCCGTCGATGGCGACGGAGTGCCCGGTGATGTACGACGACCTGTCGGAGCAGAGCCAGACGACGGCACGCGCGACCTCTTCGGACTCACCGACGCGGCCGCTGGGATTGTCCTCCTCCAAGCGCTTCCCGACATCCGGAAATTCGCGCATGTACCAGTCGAGCGCAGGCGTCCTAATCGGGCCGGGGCAGACGGCGTTGACGCGGATATCGTCCTGCGCGTACTCCAACGCCGCGGCCTTCGTCAGGCCGACGATGCCATGCTTGCTGGCCACGTAGGCCGGCTGTTGGCGCACCCCCGCCAGTCCGACGACTGACGCCGTGTTCACGATCGCGCCGCCTCCGTGCTCCTTCATATACAGGATCTCGTATTTCATACAGAGCCATACGCCCTTCAGGTTGATGTCGATCGTGCGGTCCCAGACCTCTTCAGTGAGGTCAGCGGTACGCACACGAAACTCGGCAATGCCGGCGTTGTTGTGGGCGCAGTCCAGCCGGCCCCATGTGTCGACGGCCTTCCGCACCATGTCCTCGACAGCCTGAGCGTCCGTCACGTCGGCTTCGAAAAAGGCCGCTTCGCCGCGGGCGGCCTGAATTTCCGTCACGGTTTCAGCGCCGCTCTGCTGATCGATATCCGTGACGAGCACCTTCGCGCCCGCCGCTGCCAACGCGATCGCGGACGCTCTCCCGATGCCGGAGCCGGCGCCGGTGACGAGCGCTACCTTCGATTCAAGATCGCGCACCATGCTGGACGAGAGCCTACCTTGACGAGCATTGGCAGGTCAATCGCCGGGCGCTCGGCTCTTGACAAGCCGGCCTGTGTAGAAGGCCAGTCACCACCCAAACCGACATGCGATTGTCAGGCGACTGTTGTGTACTGTATTATCGGAGCCTGCTCGGCTTCGTGGCTGGAGGGATTCTGATCGTGACACGTCATTCTCAGCGCGTCCTCACGGATCGTCCGCTAACGCACCGCAGTCGCGCCGCGCGGCGAACGTCGTCCGCTGACGGCCGCTGTCCATCTTCGGCTGGCGCGCCGCTTGATGGCCAAGGCCGATGAACACGCAACAGCCGACGGCAGCCGATGCCCACGCAGAGCCTGTTATCTCACCTCGTCCGCAAGTCGAAGGACCCCGCTCGGTGGGCGTCGCGCGTCGTGTGGCGAATCGCCTTCGGAACGGCTGGGGCCGGATCCGCCCCGTGCCGCGGCCGCGCTACGCCACCGGCACGCCGAAGACGGGTAGCGACCATCCTCTCGACCCCTTCTTCCCGCCGAACATCGAGACGCTCGCCACCGCCGCCAGCTCGAACGAAGCGGCGAACTTCGTGCTAAGCGTTATCGAGCGGTTGAGCCCCAGCGAAGAGACCGCAAATCAGCGCGTCTACTATCTCTGGGCACAGGACAAATTCGGAGTGCATTGGCGAAATGCCGACATCACCACACTCCTCTGGGCCGCTTCGATACTTGTCCGGCCCGCGAACTACCTAGAGATTGGCGTACGCCGGGGAAGGAGCGCCGCAGTGGTGGGTGCCGCGCAGCCCGACTGCGCTATCTACGGCTTCGACCTGTGGGTAGCCGGCTACGGCGGCGACGACAACCCGGGCCCTGACTTCGTCCGCAACGAACTGCGAGCTGTCGGGCATCGAGGCAGCGTCGAGATGGCCTCCGGCAACAGCCGCGTAACCGTGCTGGCCTTTGTCCAGCGTCATCCCGAGCTGTACTTCGACCTGATCACCGTCGATGGCGACCACTCCGTAGCCGGCGCCGCCGCCGATCTGGCTAACGTGTTGCCTAAACTCAAAGTAGGCGGCGTCATCGTCTGTGACGACGTTGCCGTGCCGTCGGTGAAGCGAGTGTGGGAGAAGATCGTCAAGCGAGACAGCCGCTACGTGAGCTGGGAGTTCACGAGCGGGGGCTACGGCGTGGGCGCGGCGATCCGCATCACCGATGAGCCGGCGTTGGCCGCTCGGCGCCTCGTCTGAAGAGGCGCAATCTCCTCAGGACTACACTCCGATCCACTACGCGCCGACGGGCGACCTCGACTTCGACCGTTGTCCGTAGATTGGGCTCAATGCGTGGGGCATGACGTACCATACGGGGTGATCGAGAAAAGAAGAACCGGCAAGCACGGACCTGGAGGACTGGTGGCCCTGGCGGTCCGGCTCGCCGGCGGACTTCTACTATAGCGCGGCCTGCTGTAAGCCTCTATCCCCAACTCTGTGTATTCATATATTTCACCACACGTCAGCTTACGGTAGGCTCCCCGCACCTTCGGCCCGACGCGTGGCTGTGAAGCTCCCTGTTATCCCAGGAGGCGAAATCCGCCAGCTGCCTTCGACCGAATTTCCGTCGTCAGATACGGTCACTCCCACAAACAGAATGGCGCCGACAAAGGCAGTGAGGGGTCCCTCCAGCGTGACCGCCCTGCCGTCCAGCGCACCTTCCAGCGTGATTCCGAACGAGTCGCAGTCCAATCCGGCCGTTAAGTCGAAGCCGGCCTGTTCGATCTCGATGGTGCAGCCACCTGAGAAGACGTCCTCGAGGGTCATATCCCACTCACCGGTCAACTCCGTCCCGCCTGGGTTTACACGGACAGCCTCGAACGTTCCGCCCTCTGCCAAAGGAACCGCCGACAGCGTAGATGCCGTGGAGAACGTGCCACTCAACGAGTCGCCATCGACAATGATACCTTCGAAACTTGCCGTGAACAGCCCGATCTGACCTGAGAGAGAGAAGGTGCCGGCAGCCTCATCGAACGACCCCTCCAAGGTACCGGCCGCCCCAGCTCCGCAGTCGACTGCAGCAGAAAGTTCGGTAGCCTCCTGGCTGAAAGCGGCGGCGCAACTGAGCGAGTAGTGCGCATCCCAGGTTCCCGAAAGGTCAAGGTCAGCCGCCGGAACAGGCGTATCCGTCGGCGCGGGCGGTGTCGACGTCGGAGGCAATGGGGTGCTTGTAGGCAAGGCCGTGTTGGTTGGTATCGGCGTTGCTGTTGGAGGCTGCGAGGGGCCCAGGGTATTCAGTAAGCCTGCGACAAATTGCAGGATATTGGCAGCGTCTAGAGCATTGATGCTGCCGTCTCCGTTGACATCTCCATTCTCGGCGCAAGGCAGAACGTCTAGAAGGCGAGCGCTGAACCAAAGCACCCACGTAGCATCGACTGCGTCAACTGTCCCGTCGCAGTTGGTGTCACCAGGAAGTGAGCTGCCAGCACTCACAATGCCTGGCCCTGCTCGGCCGGGGCCAACCTCAGCAGGTAGAGCCGCCAGAGCCAGCGCGACAGTAACGATCGCGATACTAGAGAGAAATAACGCCTTCATGTTGGCAGCCTTTCTGTGCGTGGGAGTCTAGCACATCATGGAGCCGGGAGGCGCCGTACGATTCGAAGCATCGTGTCCCAGAGGTGTAACCCGATTGGCCGCCCCTGGGCCGTTGCTGGCGCACAGAATCAGATAATCAGCCGCATCGCAGGGCGGCCAGCGCTGGTAGTCCTGACGGAGACCATCGGGGTAGTCTCAACCTGGCCGCACGCCTGTATTGATTCCCTAGTTGAAGTGGCGCGCTCGGAGGGATTCGAACCCCCGACCCCCGGTTCCGAAGACCGATGCTCTATCCACTGAGCTACGAGCGCACGGGTCGCCGAGTCTTTCCGTGATGCGGTTGACGCCGGGCCGCTGGCTGCGTACATTAGCTTCGCGGCGTCCAGCAGTCGCGTCTGAAGCCAGTCTATCATAGCCGTCCGAAGCCTCTCAATCGCGACCGTTCCAGGCTACCGCGCGGGAGGGAACCTTGCAGGAGAGCCACCATGGCCGATGACGCAGGCGAGCACGACCACGATTCACAGCTCCTTGACGCGCTGCGCCCCTTCGGGGAGGGCGTCTCTGACGCCGCGTTAGAGCGGCTCGCATCGCTTCACCCCGCCGACCAGGCCGACATCGTCAGCCAGCTCGATACGTCCGTCCGCGGCGAACTCCTGCCCCGGATCTCGACGGAATCGAAGGCGCTGATCCTCGCTCACCTGAGGGAGGATCGCCGCCTCGAAATCGTCGAGGAGCTGTCGACTGAAGCGCTGGCGCCCGTGCTCGACCTCGTCGATTTCGACATCGCCGTCGATATTCTGCACGATCTGCCTGCCGAACGCGCCCGCGAGACTCTGGGCCAGATGGCGACAGCTTCCGACGTCGCCCCGCTGCTGCCCTACGCGGACGAGACGGCGGGCGGGCGCATGACAAGCGCCTTCGTCTCGCTGCAGCAGGACTGGACCGTTGACCAGGCGCTCGCCTCTCTTAGACGCACCAGCCCCGCAGCCGAGCAGGTCTTCTACCTCTACGTCACCGACGAGCAGCGGCGCTTGGAAGGCGTCGTCAGCCTTCGTGAGCTGGTGGTCGCCCCTCCGGAGACGCCGATTATGGAGCTGATGACGCCGGAAGTGCTGAGCGTGCGCGCCTCGGAGGACCAGGAAGAGGTGCTCCGTCAGATCCAGCGCTACAACTTCATCGCGCTGCCGGTCATCGACGAGCAGCGTCACCTGATGGGCGTGGTCAGCGTCGACGATGTGCTAGACGTGGCGGAGGAAGAGGCGACAGAGGACATGTTCCGGCTGGCAGGTCTGGACGAGGGCGAGAGCCTGATTCGCCCCATCGGCCGCTCTCTGCTCCCCCGCCTGGTCTGGCTCCTCGTCGCCATGGCGTCCGGCTTCGCGGCGGCCGGGGTGGTAAACGCGTTCGATAACACCGTTGACCGGGTCGTCGCGCTGGCCGTGTTCATGCCGCTCATTGCGGGGTTGGGGGGAAACGCCGGCGTGCAGACGGTGACGCTCGTCGTGCGCTCGATGGCCCTTGGTGACGTCGATCTGCGGGGCATTCGTCCTACCCTCCAGCGAGAACTGCTGATCGGCATCGCGAACGGCGTCATCATCGGACTGCTGCTGGCCGCGCTCGTGTTCGTCTGGAAAGGCAACGTCGCGCTCAGCGTTGTCGCAGGTGTGGCGTTGTTGTTGAACATGGTGACCGGCGTAGCGGCGGGCGTCCTTGTGCCGGTCTCATTACGAGCGCTGCGATTAGACCCGGCGCTGGCGTCCGGCGCGCTGCTGACCACCTTCACCGACATACTAGGGTTCTTCTTCTTCCTGGGGCTGGCGACGCTCCTCGTCGACCAGATTGCGTGACAGCGCCAACTCCTGCGGAGCCGCCGGTCTCCGCGGGACAGGCTTTAGCCTGTCGGCCTAGTTCAATCTGCCTTAGGACAGGCTCTGAGCAGTCAGCGGCAACTCCTACGGAGTTGCTTGCGCGATGCCTGCGGCATCGCGAGAGCTAATCATCTAGTCGTAACTCCTTCGATCTCCTCAGTTGGCACAAGCGCAGGCTCATCGTCGTCATCGAAGGGTGAAGCGATATCGCGCGAGGGGTCCAACTGCACCTGAACGCTGACCTCTGTGTACTGACGGGCGCGCTGGAAGCGATTGGCGAACACGTCTCCCTGGATATCGCCCGCCGCGTCGCGGAAGTCGATCCTGCCCTCCAGCCCGAAGGCCGCCGTATCCTGAACGGTCCAGCCGTTCGCCTGGAACGCCTCTCTGTAGAAGTCGATCACGTCGTCCTGGCCGGACGTGGTGAGGAACACGATTAAGAAGCTCTGAAGGCCCGGCTCACGGAAGAAGGCCGTGGCCGTGACCGTCGCGCCCTCAAACAGGGGTATCTCGGGCGGGAACGCCCGGGGAAGCGTGAGACTGGGCTGCAGTTCGAAGGGCGGCTCTTCCTCTAGGAACGCGCCGGCGTCCTGCAGCGAGACCAGAATGCTAGTCCGATCGTCCGCGCCGCCCCTCGTTATCGATACGACACCCCCAATATCAATGTCCTTCACGTAGAAAAACTGGAGCGTATCCAGCTGCTCTGTGGAAAAGGAACTCTGGACCTGCCAGGGGTCTACGTCCAGTGCCTCTTCGTAGTAGGCGAAGACGTCCTCCCGGCTGTCGGTGGTGTCCATCACGATGAAGTAGAGCAGCGGTTGGGGCACGTCGCTGGAACTCGATTCGAAGTCCGTAAACGGAGCGGGCTGTCTGTTGGAGACGAGCAGGTCGGCGCCAGGGTAGATGGGGAGTTCCACGGGCAAGTCGTCGGGTAACGCTCCGGGAAAGCTCTCCAGCTGCTCCGTGCCCTCAGTTCCGGCCGCCACCAGCAGTCTGTGGATGATGCCGGCAATGCGCTCCTCATCGGCGCCTTCGCCGCCGCTACAGGCGGAAACAGCTACGAACACGAGTAAAAGCAGCGTAACTGCGAAAATCGGGCGAGGAAGCGCTCTCATTGGGCCTCTCTAGGAGTAAGTGGGGTGGACGGAGGGATTCGAACCCTCGATCTCCTGGGCCACAACCAGGTGCCTTAGACCTCTCGGCTACGCCCACCATGGGGCCCACTACGCAATGGACGCGCGAGCTTCGTATCCAAAGTTCGCACAAGGCAGTCTATCACCTGCTTTGGGGGCTTGACAAACCTGCGTCTATCGGGGATACTCTGCTTGCTGTATAGCGTTCCGAGTAGGCCTTGGAACGCCCGTGGTAATTCTCCCCGCAACGGATTACAAAGGAATGGGCTTCATGCCTGCCGGCTGTTTCTGCCGTGGCGCAATTATCAGCAGTGACAAGCCTGGCGCTTGCCCATTTCGCTCTG
Organism: Chloroflexota bacterium; assembly: GCA_022562155.1. GTDB lineage: Bacteria > Chloroflexota > Dehalococcoidia > DSTF01 > RBG-16-68-14 > SZUA-185. The sequence goes on along the minus strand of JADFPV010000024.1, from coordinate 26,601 downwards.
ATCCAAGATTATAACCGTGTGAATGGGGAAGGAGGAGCAGGCTAGGCTTACGAGTAAGAACAGGGACAGAAGACGTTCCTACAAGAATCAACAAGATAGACTCCTATTCTTTCAGGGGAGGTAACAACAAATGCATCTTAGTAATCCACTAGTCCGGTTGAGCTTCGGCCTGGTAGCGATATTCGCGCTTGCCATGGTCGTCGTCGCAATCGGCATGAGCAGTGACTCGCCCTCGGCAACGGCCGAGGGGCCAGTGCCAACAAAGATCGCCAACGACGGCAATCTGAGTGGCGTATCCGACATTCTCGTTGGTGACCTCGCCACCAACGTCAGTCTGTTCTACTGCATCGGCAAGACAGACCACCAGGAAAGCAACAACGCCATTAAGACGGCGCTCCAGTGCAACATTGACCTGCCGGGCTCGGGCGACGACCCCACAAACCCGACGCCCCCAGGCTGGTGTGACCTGGCCAACGCCTGCAACCAGGCCAATAACGCGGCAGACCTGACCGCAGGCCCGCCGCCGCCACCGCCATATTCGACGCTGCCGCCCTCTAAGGGCTACGGCTTCTTCTACCCAACCGGGAGCCCCGCAGAGTGCGGAGGCACGCCCTGTACGGTCACGCTGTCCTGCTTCCAGGACGTCGGCCAACCGGGAGGCCTGGGCCCGAACATCATATCCAAGGCCGTCATATTGAACCCGAAGACCCCGGAGACCGTCACTCTGACGGTACTCACAGGGGTGGTAGACGAGGTGACGACGGGCTTCGTCGACATTTGGTACAACAAGAACAACGCCAACTGCAAGAACGCCGAAGTGGGCATCGACCCCGGCGGCGCGCCGAGCTTCGGCAACCTGGCGCTGTTCAGTATCGCGGTTTCCGACAAGGGCGGCGCGAACCCGAACCCCAACCCGGTACCGTGGCGCCCCAGCGGGCTGCCCGGCGCTACCCTTCTGGACTTCGACGGTGACGGCTGCACGGACGAGGACGAGCTGTCCAAGAACAGCACAGCGAAGTGCGGGGACGACCCGCAGAACCCGTCGGACTCGTTTGATGAGAACACGGTCGACCTGTCCGGCATCTACGGCATTGGCGTGACGGTGCTTCGCAACGACTGCACCGACGACAGCAGCCAGGCGCAATGCATCGCCACGCATGAGACGGGCTTCTACTTCAGTTGCGCAGTTGACCTGCAGCACAACACGGGCGACAACACCATCGTCGCCCGCCCGTACTGCTACATCGACCTTCCCGGCCTTGATATCAACGCGGAGGCCTACCCAGGCGCCAGCGGCGACGGCGCTGGCGGCGGCACGCCGCCTGGACCGCAGGTGGCGGATTACCCGAGCGGATTCACGAGCTGGGTCTACGGTGACGTGGACGAGTTCCACACCGTGTTGACGGGTGTGTTCAACAAGGACGACAACACGATCGAGATCTCAGGCTGCTTCATCGACCAGGACGGCTTCGGCGGCCTCGGCAACGTGTGGGTTGAACTCGACATCAGCGCCCACCAGATACCCGGCGAGGTGAGCGTCTTCGCCGGCCAACCGGCCGGCTGCGACCCCGCCCCGACGACTGGTGCGTCTGTGTCCCCCCTGAGCTTCACCCTGCTCGACGGTGGACTCAAGGGTAAGACTGTTGACGGGGACAACGACGGCGTGCCCACCGCCCGCGAACTGGGTGATGACGACGCATGTGGCCGTCGTGACCCGAGCAACGGGAACGACTACTACGACGTGAGCGTGCCGCGCGATGGTGTCATTGACCTGTCGAACGACATCCTCGGCGTCATCCAGCACTACTCGCCTGGTGGCTACGTGACACTAACCCCCGACGTTCTCGGAGGGATTCCTGACGTCACGACGTTCGATAACTTCGACCGTCCGCCGACCATGACCAACGCTCACGGTGGAACCTGGAACCGCGGTTCGCCCGATGGTGTCATCGACCTTTCGAATGACATTCTCGGCGTGATCCTCCAGTACAACCCGGGTGGCTGCTAAATCGTAAGGAGGAAGTGAGAACCAGTTAGTTATGCCAAGGAGCGCCCCGCAAGGGGCGCTCCTTGCATATTCAACAGCAAGGCAGCGAGACACGCACGGTAGCGTACGTAAAGGGAGGGCATCGCATGCATCTCACAAGACTCAGCAAGCTCCGGTTGGGCATCGGCCTGGCAGCGGTCTTCGCGCTTGCCCTGGTCGTTGTCGCAATCGGTCTGAACAGTGATACGCCATCGGCAACGGCCGATGGGCCAACGCCGACCAAGGTCGCCAACAATGGCCCCTTGGGTGGCCTGACGGACATCCTGGTGCACGACGGCACCGAAGCGGTCGGTCTCTACTACTGCATTGGCAAGACCGACCACGATACAAGCAACAACGCGATCAAGACGGCCATCCAGTGCAACATCGACCTGGTCACGGCCCCAACCTTTGACGGAGATACACCTCCCGGTTGGTGCGCCCTGGCCAACGCCTGCAACACAACCGGGGGCCCAGACTTTGTCCCCGGCCCGCCGCCGCCGCCGCCGTATACCATCTTCCCGCCCGTCAAGGGCTACGGCTTCTACTACCCCAGCGGGGCAGACCCGTTCGGTGAGTGCCAGGGCGTGCCTTGCACGGTCACGACGACCTGCTTTGAGGGGGGAGCCCCGACAGACATTGGCCCGAACTTCATGTCGAGAGCGGTCTCGTTTAATCCGCTGACGCAGGACAAGTCCCAGGGCGGCCGGGTCGACCTCTGGTACAACCAGAACATCGCCAACTGCAAGAACCTCACCCCCCAGGGGCCAACAGCCTTTGCGGACCTGGAGCTGACCGTCTGGGGCGTGTACGACAAGGCCCTGAACCTGACCGGCGAGGCCGCTCCGTGGCGGCCCACCGACACGACCTGCGACACCGGGGTGCCCTGCGTCCTGAACTTCGACGGTGACGCCTGCACCGACCTGGACGAGCTGTCCAAGACCAGCAACGAGAAGTGCGGCGACGACCCGCAGAACCCGAATGACTCGTTCTTCGACGTCAATACGGTTGACCTGTCCGGCACGTGGAGCATGGGTGTGCGGCTATTCCGCGCGGACTGCACCGACGCCAGCAGCCCAGCGAACTGCATCGCCACCGGCGTGCCCGGCGCGTACTTCGGCTGCCGCGCCGACCTGCAGCACGACACGGGGACGAACGTCATCACCTTCCGGCCGTACTGCTACACCGATCTTCCCGGCATTGAAATCAATCCGGAGGCCTACCCCGGCGTCAGCGGCGACGGTTTCTCCGGCGGGGCACCGCCCGGACCGCAGGTGGCGGCGTACCCGAGCGGGTTCCTCAACTGGGCCTACGGTGACGTGGACGAAAAGCACACCGAGCTGACCGGTTTCTTGAACAAGAGCACGAACCAGATCGAGGTCGCGGGCTGCTTCTCCGACCCAGACGGCGGCGGCTTCGGCACCGTGTGGCTTGAGGCCGCGATCAGTGCGCACATGAATCCGGGCACGGTGCTCCTCTACGCGGGCCAGCCCGACGACTGCGTCGGCAGCCCGGTGGGCGACCCGCTCGACCCGGAGGGCTCCCTGGTGGTCGTTGTCGCCAGCTTCAAGGGCAAGGCGGCTGACCAGGACAACGACGGCGTACCCACCTCCCGCGAGGTGCAGGATGATCCGGCATGTGGCCGCCGTGACCCGTACAACGGGAACGACTACTACGACGTGAGCGTGCCACGAGATGGTGTCATCGACCTGTCAAACGACATCCTCGGCGTCATCCAGCACTACTCGCCTGGTGGCTACGTGTCACTAACGCCGGACGTTCTCGGTGGGATTCCTGACGTCACGACGTTCGATAACTTCGACCGACCACCGACCATGACCAACTCTCTCGGTGGAACCTGGAACCGCGGTTCGCCCGATGGTGTCATCGACCTGTCGAACGACATTCTCGGCGTCATCCTCCAGTACAACCCAGGTGGCTGCTAACCGTAAGAAGGAAGTGAGTAGCTAGTTATGCCAAGGAGCGCCCCGCAAGGGGCGCTCCTTCTTGTCTATGCTGACGAGGCGGGAGCACGCGTAGCTTGCGTGTCAGGAGGAAGCGCATGCGTCTTAGGAATCCGTCGGTCCGGTTGAGCATCGGCCTGGCAGCGGTCTTCGCGCTCGCCCTGGTCGTCGTCGCAATCGGCATGAACAGTGACTCGCCGCCGGCATCGGCCGATACGACAACGCCGACCAAGATCCTCAACAATGGCTCTCTGGGCGGCGTAAACGACATCTTGGTGCACGATGGCACCAAGACCGCCGGTCTCTTCTATTGCATCGGCAAGACCGACCACCAGGTCAACGGCACGGAGACAGACACGACGCCGGATGAGATCAAGACATCGCTCCAGTGCAACATCGACATACCCGGCCTGGGCGAGACGGATCAGACGCCCCCAGGCTGGTGTGACCTAGCCAACGCCTGCAACCCGAACGAGCCGGGCGCGGACCTAATCCCCGGGTCGCCGCCGCCGCCGCCGTACACGGTCATGGCCCCCTCCAAGGGCTATGGCTACTACTACCACGATGGCGTGCCTGCGGTGTGCGGAGGCACGCCCTGCACGGTCGTCACGTCCTGCTTCCAGGACGTGGGCGGCCCGACGACGCTGGGCCCGAATATGATGTGGACCGTAGTCCTGTTCGACCCGCTGACGGCCAACCCGTCTGAGGGTGTTGTTGACATTTTTTACAACCAGAACAACGCGTCCTGCAAGGCCGGCACGCCTAAGGGACCGACGAACTTAAGCGACCTGGCGCTAAACTCCTGGCTTGTGTACGACAAGAGCTTGACGCTGACCGGCGAAAAGGCGCCGTGGCGTCCAAGCTCGAACCCGGGCGCGACCGATCTCAACTTCGACGGTGACGCCTGCGACGACCTGGACGAACTGGACAAGAACAGTAACGAGAAGTGCGGCGACGACCCGCAGAACCCGACGGACTCCTTCCCCGACCCGAACACGGTCGACCTGTCCGGATCCTACGACATCACGACGCGGCTAGCCCGCGCTGACTGCTCGGACGCCCAGGACTGCGCGGGCTCCGTACTGCCTGGCATTTACATCTACTGCCGTGCCGACCTGCAGCACGACACGGACACGAACGACCTGACGATGCGGGTCTACTGCTATGCCGATAACCCGGCCATTGAAGTCAACAGTCAGGCGTACCCAGGAGCGTTCGGCGACGGCTTCTCCGGCGGCCCGCCGCCCGGACCGCGGGTGGCAGCGTACGCGAGCGGATTCAGTAACTGGGTCTACGGCGACGTGGACATCACCCACACTGTGCTGACCGGTACGTTCAACAAGAGCTTGAACAACATCCAGGTCGCGGGCTGCATCCTGGACCCGGACGGAACGACCGGCACGGGAGATGTGTGGTTCGACTTTAACGCCAGCGCCCATCAGCTGCCTGGCACGGTTTCCGTCTACCTCTTTCAGAGCGCCGACTGCGCTGGCAGCCCGTCTGGTTCCCCAGTGGTCGCAGAGCTGGCCTTTGCGAAGCAGGCACAAGGTAGGGCGCGTGACGCCGACAACGACGGCGTGCCACGCTCCCGCGAGCTGCAGGACAACGACGCATGTGGCCGCCGTGACCCGTACAACGGTAACGACTACTACGACGTGAGTGTGCCGCGCGATGGTGTCATTGACCTGTCGAACGACATCCTCGGCGTCATCCAGCACTACGAGCCTGGTGGCTACGTCTCAGGGGACCCTGACGTTCTCGGTGGGATCCCCGATCCCACGACGTTCGACAACTTCGACCGCCCGCCGACCATGACCAACGCTCTCGGTGGAACCTGGAACCGTGGTTCGCCCGATGGTGTTATCGATCTGTCGAACGACATCCTCGGCGTGATCCTCCAGTACAACCCTGGCGGATGCCCACCGCTTCCGTAAGAGGCAGGTAAACGGCTAGTAGGCAAAGGAGCGCCCCTCTTGGGGCGCTCCTCTTTCTATTCATGCTGTTGTCTATTCGCCAGCGAGGCCTACTTCGCCGGCCACGCCGCGCATCGCGTCGATTACGTCGGCAATGTGGTCGTTGAGGTCGACGCCCAATTCTTCGGCGCCCTGCCTGATATCTTCGCGGCTGACGGAGCGAGCGAAGCCCTTGTCCTTCATCTTCTTGCGCACGGAGCGCGGCTCCAGATCATGGACGCTTTTGCTTGGCCGGACGAGGGCGACGGCCGTAACGAACCCAGCGAGCTCATCGACCGAGTAGAGAACCTTCGCCATGAGCGACTCCCGCGCAACGCCAGTGTGGTTGCCGTGGCCCTGAATCGCGACGATCGCGTGCTCGCTTAGACCACGCTCGCGCAGGATCGGTTCGCCGTCCATCGGATGCCGCTCGCCGTGGACCTCGTAATCGAAATCGTGAATCAGGCCTACAATGCCCCAGGCGTCTTCGTCCTCGTCATGCTTGCGGGCGAAGTGGCGCATGACCGCCTCGACAGCGAGGCCGTGCTTGCGGAGGCCATCGCCTTTCGTATACTCGCAGAGGAGGTCCCAGGCTGCGTCTCTGTCCATGACAGCTCCCTTCCTTTGGCCTTATACGGGCGCGCCGGTCACGAAGAGCAGTCCGCGAGCAAGCACTTCGCCGACGAAGACGGCACCCACCGCAATGTAGAGCAGCCCGGTCGCCGACATCATCGAGTGCTCCGCGCTCGATCGCCAGGCCATGAACGACAGCGCGAGCGGGAAGAGCAGGCCGACGCCGACCCGCAGCCAGAAGGCCGGGTTCGAGCCGAGGCTGCCAGCGAACAGTGCTGTACTCTCCGGCACCTCCCGCACGGGGACGGCGGCGTTCACGATGAGGAGCACCGCCTGCACTACCATAACAATCGTGAGCATGAACGTCAGCTCGACAAGCGGCTGACCAGGCAGCTTGGTCGAGACAAGGTACCAGTGCCCCAGGATCATCGCCTGGCTGACGAACCCCAGGGCGAGCATGCCAACGAGCAGGCTGAGCAACACGCCGGCAAACGACCACGTAGGTGGGCTCACTTGGTAGGCAAGCATGCCCACGCCTACCACGCCGACGATGGCCCCAACCGTGCCCACTCGCAAGGACAGCTCGCGCTGCTCGGCGAACGCCAGGAGTGTGTAGACAACCGAGATGGCCAAAAAGGCTGCGGCGACTCCCCGGATCGGGCCGAAGAGGCCGTCCTCGAGTCGATAGCCCCCAAGGTCAGCGCCGCTGGTGTTGAATGCCGAGAGCAGCATCAGCACCGCGGCGCTGGCGATCACGCCCGCCGACAGCTTCACATAGCTAGAAGGCACCATGCCACGCGCATCGGCGATGAGCACCACAATCAGGCTGCCGACGCTGAATTCGGCCAGGATCAGCAGGATAGCGTGCGGTAAGGCATCCAGGTTCATGCGGACTCCATCGTATGGGGTGGTAGGGACCTGGGCAAACGCGCGTCCGCCGGAGGCGGACACCTGTCGGCCCATGGGCCGACACGTTGGCCTAGGCTACTGCCTAGGCTTGCCTAAGAACCGAACGCACGTGTTTGCCAAGGCGGCGCCAGTCGCGGCGCTGCAGCTCGTGCGGGCGGCTGAGCGTCGACTGGATGCTGGGATGGTAGAGCGGTACGAGCGTTCGCCCGGCCCAATCGATGGCGCGGCCAACGTGGCTCGCCAGTTCGGCTCCGTGTGGTTCGATGCGGCCTAACGACTCAAGCGCGACGCTGCCCATCGCGACGACGACGGGAGCGTGCACGAGCGCGACCTGCGCCGCGAGGAAGTCACGGCAGGCGGCGACTTCGCTCGCGCGCGGGCGGCGGTTGTTGCCCGATTCCGACAGCGGATTGCAGAGGATGGCGTTCGTGATGAACACGCGTTCGCGAACGACCCGGGCGTCGGCTAGGAATGCGTGGAAGCGCCGGCCGGTGACGTCGGACGTCATCGGGATACCGGTACGTGCCGCGCCGAGCCGACCAGGCGCCTCGGCCACGAAGAGCACGTCCGCATCCAACGGGCCGTTGACGTCCCCCAGGACGTGAACGTGGTTCATCGAGGAGCAGGCGTAGCACTTCCGCACTTGCGCGCAGAGCGTCTCGAAATCGGGGTTGTTCTTCGTGGCCATAGCTCGTCGCATGATAGCGAGAGCGGCGGTGCGGTCTGCTACAATAGCGCTGATCGGCTATGTTTCCTCACGAGATAGAAGCCCCAGACGAGTCCCGCTGGCTGCTCAAGGCGCTGCGCGAATCAGCCCACGAACTGGAGTCGCAACTCTGGGGGCTCGACGAAGATGAACTGCGCTGGCGGCCGTCAGACGATGCGATGTCGCTCAAGGAGATCGCCGCCCACATGCGTGACTGCGAAGAGCACTTCCTAGAAACGCTGGAGCTGATCGTCGAGCGGGACGAACCGAAGCTGAAGGCGTTCGACGGCGACGCGCTCGTTATGGACCGTGACTACCAGGAGACCGACCTCTTCGAGACGCTCGACGAGTTCACCTACCTCAGGCACCGTTCGGTGAACGTGCTCTGGGGCCCGGCTTTAGGCGAGTGGGACCGGAAAGGCCGCCATCCTTACTTGGGACCGCTGACGATTGCGCAGCTCGTGCGCGACCAGAACGAACACGACCTGGAGCATCTCTGGCAGGCACGCAACATACGCGAGTCGCTCGCGCAGGGTGCGCCTAGTCGCTAGCGCCAACCGTACGGACTACTACTGGGTTAGGTCGGCTAGGGCCTGGAGGATGTCCTCCAGGCGATCGATCTCTTCGCCGTAGCCGGCGAAGTCGCCCTGCTGGAGCAATGCCTGCGCCCGGACGAACGCATCGTTTGCCTCGCTGATGAGGGCATCAACATCGTCGGGCAGCGCGACGGTTGGCTGTGGCGTGGCGGTAGGCTCCGGCGTCGCACCGTCGATTGGCGTCGGTTGGTCAGTGGGCTGCGTATCGGGCCCGCCATCAACAGGTTCAGTCGGCTGAGCGCGTCCGAGAACCACCTCCAGCGCCTCTGCCAGCGTTGGCTCCATTGCGATGTTGGTGCCGTTCGCGACGATGACGCGCTTCAGCTCCGGGATGGTGTTGGCGCCGCTGGCGCGCAGGTAAATCGGTTCGACGAAGAGGTTGCCCTCGCCGATCGGGATCATGAGCAGGTTCCCGCGGATCACCTGCGAACCGGACTGGTCCCAGAACGTGAATTGCTCCGAGATCGCGGTGTTTGTATCGATCCGTGATTCAACCTGGATGGGCCCGAACATGTTGGTCTCGGTTGGGAAGCGGAACGACAGCAGCTTGCCGTAATTCTCACCGTCGGATCGGGCCGCGAGCCAGGCGATCGAGATCGTCTTGCCTTCCGGCGTGAAGGGCAGGATGAGCGCGAACTCCTCGTCAACGTCAGTCTGGCCGGGGAGGTTCATGACAACGTAGTACGGCTCCATCACCTGCTCGTCGCCAATGAACTTCTCGGTCGGGAAGGCCCAGAGGTCCTCGCGGTTGAAGAGCACGTCCGGGTCCGTGATGTGGTACTTCGTATACATCAAAGCCTGGATCTGGAAGAGGTCTATCGGATAGCGCATGTGGATTCGAAGCGATTCAGGCATTTCATCGAAGGGGGTGAAGAGGTCCGGGTAGATATCGTCATAGACCCGGGCGATCGGATCCTCTTCGTCTATCAGGTAAAACGTGGTTGCGCCGTTATACGCGTTAATCGCCACCTTGACGCTGTTACGGATGTAGTTGAGCCCAAAGCTGCGCGTCGAGTACGGGTAGCGGTCCGTATGTGTGTACGCATCCTGCATCCAGATCAATTCGCCTTCGGCAATAACAAGGTACGGGTCGCTGTCGAGCTGCAGGAACGGCGCGATTTCCGAGACGCGGTCGGTGATGTTGCGTCGATACAGGAGCTTACTCTCGTCGATGAGCGCGTTGCTGATGAGGATGTTCGTGTCGGCGAACTCCCAAGCGTACACCAGCTTGCGCAGGAACGAGTCGATCTTGACCCCGCCGCCACCGTCGTAGCGGTTGCGCACCTGCTCACCAGCTCCCTGAAAGTCGAACTCGTCCTCTTCCGTATTGACGATGACGTAGTGGTCGGGCATCTCGCCGAAGTAGACGCGCGGCTGAACTTCGCTCGCCGGGCCGCGCGCGAAAGCGTCGAACCGATCGATTTCGATGACGCCCGAAGGCGGCAGGCCGCTGATGAAGTACACCGGCAGTCCTTCCTCCACCACTTCGTTCACCGGCACCATGACCAGGCCGAACCCATGCGTGAACTGCAACCGGGTGTTCACCCACTTCTGGGCGTCTTCAGGCAAGCTGCTCGGGTTCAACTCGCGCGGCGCCAGCATCACTTGCCGCAGCTCGCCGTCGATCACGTATCTGTCAACGTCCACGTCCAGGAAATCGTAGAACGGCCGGATCGTTTCCCGCTGATCGATCGTCTGCAGCAGGGGGCGGTGGTCCCAGAGGCGGATGTTTTGGATCGTGCCCGGGTTGGCCGCGATTTCCGCAGCGGTGACGAAGTTGTTGGCAGGCGTTAGCTCCTCGGGCAGCACTTCGATCTGGTCGAGCCCGTAGGCGAAGCGCGTGGCGTCGATGTTGCGTTGGATGAACTCGCGCTCCTTCACCAATTCGTTCGGCTCTACCTGGAAGCGCTGCACAGTCGACGGGTAGATGAGGCCGCCGGCGATGGCCACGACGACCCAGAGCACGATTGCGCCAATGGGGACATACACGATGCCGCGGCGGAACGCGCTGACGGCGATCGCGACCGCGGTCAGGGCGGCGAATCCCATCAGAATGTAGATCACTGGCAGCTGGGCATTGATGTCGGTAAACGTCGCGCCGAATACGGCGCCGCGGTCCGAGTAGACCAGCGCGAAGCGGCTCAGCCAGTAGCGCCAAATGAAGAGCCCAATCACGATGATCAGCAAGAGCGAGATGTGGGGCCGTGCCAGCCTGGGCGTGTCGGCCGAGATGCCCCCCGCGAGCAGGCGGACGGCGTACAGTCCGCCGACGACGATAGTGGTCAGGACGACAAGGCCCATCGCCCAGCCCTGAACGAACGTCAGCGCCGGTAACTCGAAGACGTAGAAGCCGATGTCCCGGTTGAACGCTTCATCCTCGACTCCAAACGGCTGGCTGTTGAAGTAGAGCAGGATCGTGTCCCACTGCCCGGCCGCCTGCGAACCGAAGATGACCGCGAGGAAGAGCGTGATGGCAATGCCAGCGATCAGGAAGACGCGGCGGGCCGCCCCTGCGTCCATGTCGCCGAACTGAAACGCCGAACCACCGCCACCTGAAATGACGCGTACCGCGAAGATGAGGTTTGCGCCGAAGAATGTGAGGAAGATGCCGGCCCCGGCGAAGAACAGCCAGATACGAGTGGTGATGCGCAGACTGTAGACCGAGCTGAAGTCATCTCCGGCAACGTTCGAAACGCCGCTGAACCATAGCCAGTCCGCGTAGATGCCCTTCGCGATGTTGGCAATGATGTAGAGGATGATGAGGAAGATAATGACGCCGCCCCAGCGCAGGATGCCGCCGGAGATACGAAGGCGGGGTGGGCTCCGGAACTGGAACGGTCCGGGCGGCGGCCCTAGATCGTCCCCCTCCTCAGATGGTGGCTGGAAGCGGAATCCCATATATTATTGCGTCCTGCGACTCCATCAGATCGTACACCACTGGTGGAGCCACGCACAAACTAAGGCCATCCACGCCGGATGGCCTTAGCTTGATAGGTGCGGGATGCGGGCTACGGCTCGTCAATCACCCGTTGGAACGCTGGTACCAGGCTCTCCTCGCGCTTGTACACGCTGGCAGCCTCTAGCGTCTTCACGTACTTCTGCAGCTGGGCCTGGCGCAGCTCGTTCAGGCGCTCTTTCCCCTCTTCGACCGTCTCGCCGAGACCGAGGATCAGCGCCTCGCGTAGCGGCTTGTCCCGCCGCAAGTCGGCAGCCATCATTGCCTCGCCGCGAGCCAGCCAGGTGTTGACGTGGCTGAGGTTGATGGTGTCGTGGCGGATGTAGTGCTTCAGATGGTCCACACCAAAGGCTAGGTGACGTTGCAGGTCGTTGGCCGTGTGGCCGAACAACTGGCGGTCAGCCTCGGACTTGGGCAGGTGTTCGTTCTCCGCGAGCGCGAGCAGGAATGAGGCACGGAGGATGTTGATGTAGCAGATGAGTTCGGTGAACTTGAAGGCAGCGTACACTGTGCGGTGCATGAAACCTGGCATCTGCACGCCCAGTCCGCCGCCGTTCGCGAGCGCCCGTTTGCGGAACGCCTCAACGTGGCGCGCCTGGTCAAAGACCTGTGTAGAGAGGTAGAGCTTCACTTCGTGGAAGCCGTAGGAGATCTCCTGTAACCAGCCCATCAGAATCTGGTTGGAGTTGTACTGGGTCTCCGAAATGTTCGTGAAGACCTGGTCGAGCGCAGCCTCTACGTGGTCGTCCAGCGGTTCGATCGAACCCCAGGAGACCTCGGTTGCGGGGATCCACCGTTCACGAATACCAAGCTCGTAGAGGTCGGCGGCATTGTCAGCCCAGACCTCGTGCTTGTCGAATATCGTATAAGGCGCGGGCAGGCCGCGGTTGGCGTCCTCGGCGGGCCAGGCGCCCCGTGGCGTGTCATTCTGGTACGGCCAGTGGGCCGGCGCCCAGCCATAGGAGCCGGAGTCGGCCTTTGCAAGCGTGAATCCGTCCTCACCGAAGTTGCTTGGCTTGGGCGGGCGTTCTGTTGGCACGTCGGCCCAGCTCATGTTCAGGGGTGGAGGCTGGAAGCCGCCGCCGCCGTTGGCGCCGATCGCGATGTTGATCTTCGTGATCTGCTCGTTAGCGTTGAAGCTGAGAACAAGGCTCAGCGGACCGAACGGGGCGCCGGTGGCGGAGACCTTAATGTCATCGCCATCTTCTTCGGGGTCGGACCACTGCAACTGCGGGGCGTTATCGCCACCGGGCTGGTTCCTCAGCCGCTTTCCGACCGCCTCTTTGCCAGAAACTTCTCCAGCCATCGGCATCTTGAGTTCAACATCGTCCGCCAGCAACGTAGCGAGACCGTCAAAGTCCCTCGCCTGCTGGAAGTCGACATATTGCTTCGCGACCTCGGTTTTCGTGGCCATGGTTCCTCCTCGTGCTCTCAGACCCACCCCTCTCCTTGAGAGGAAAGCTGACGGCGACCTAGTTGTCGCCGTCAGACTGTGGCGCCGATTTGCTCTAGTGGCTACCCGAAGGTAGCCCTATGCGACGTCGGCGTCCAGGAACGCCCTGATGCGCTCCGGCAGCCGCTCCTTGCGGTCACCGAGGCCAACAACCTCCAACCTGTGTAGGTACTCGGTGAACTGGCGGCGTCGTACGGCCATCAGCTTCTTGTAGCCTTCATTCAGGCGCTTCTCGTCCTTGCCGCCCCCGAGCAGGATCGCCAGCGCTTCACTGGTGTCACCACCGCCGGTCAGTCCCGCCTGGGTTGAAGAGGCACCTACCCGGCCCTCCATGCGGTCCAGGTACGTGTGCACTTCTTCCTTGCGCTCCGGCTCCGTGTCGAGCAGGTGCTTCATGTGCATCACGCCGAACGCGACGTGGCGGCTCTCATCCTGCGCGGCGAGGCGGAAGATGCGCTTGTCGACTTCGCTGTGAGCGAACAGCTCGCCCATGCGGAACATCGACTGTATAAAGCCCTCACCGACCAGGTGGAGGCTGGCAGTCATATCGATGAAACTCTCGGCAGTGAGCAGACCAATAGCGCCCGGACCGGCCTGCAGCAGGCCGATGCCGTTCGCGAGCGCTCGCTTGCGGAACACGTCTAGGTGGCGGGCTTCGTCCATGATCTGAGTGGCGAGGAAGAGACCGGTCTCGAAGTGGTCGGCGCTGATGTTGGGCGCGAACTTGCCGGGCACATCGCCCGCGATGAACTCGACCTGCGTCAGGAACGTGCAGAGCTGCGACATGGCCAGCTCTAGGTCGTCGTCCATTTCCGGCATCTCCTCCCACGGAATGTCCGTGGCGGAGCTCCACTGGCGCTGGAGCGCCTCTTCGTAAATCATCATCGAGGAGTCCGACCAGGATTCGCTCTTGAGCATCCAGTGCCTGCCCAAGTTCTGGGCGTCGTCGCGGGGGGCGGAGCCTCGCATGCGGCCGCTTTGGTTACGTGTTACCTCCGGCGGGTTGCCGTAGGTGCCCACAGATATGTCCTCCAACGTGAGACCGCGTTTGCCACGCGTGACGCGCAGGCCGCGCTCAGCGGCGGGCTTATCAATCCATGAAAGGTCCAGGTCTTCCCCAGCCGACTCCTTGCGGAGCATTTCTAATGTTTCTGCCTTCACCATGTCGTGTGCCTCCTCATTACGAGCGGATCAGCGAGCAGACGAGAAGTTAGCATCTGCTAAGAGACTATTTTAGCAGACGCTCAACTAATATTCCAACACAATTGAACATTCAACGCAGGTTGATGACGCTGCCAACGCGATCTTAACACATCTAATTAGAGCTGACGTAGCTACGAAATGCGAGTCGCTACGGCATGTTCAGACTCGCCAATCAGCTTCCGAAGCGCTCCTGCCTCCCGGCCATCAGCTACGAACGTGGAGACCCCCGAAGAGGCGGCTCCTACGGCAGCTTGTAGCTTCGGGATCATGCCTCCAGTAATCGACTCGCCCCCCAGCAATTCGCTGGCCTCGGCTGCGGTCAGCTCGGGCCGTACCTGGCCGGACTCGTCCAACACGCCGGCTACATCGCTCAGAAAGACTAGGTGCTCAGCGGAAAGCGCCGCCGCCACTTCGCCTGCCGCGGTGTCCGCGTTGACGTTGAGCAGTTGCGCGGCGACCGAATCGCGGTCCCCTTCGACCGCGATCGGCGCCATGACGCATATCGAGCCGGCATCGACGATCTTGAGGATGGGTTTCGGATCGACATGTGCGACCTCGCCCACAAAGCCAAGCTCAGCATCGTAACGCTGCGCTCGCAGGATCCCGCCGTCAGCGCCCGAAAGCCCGATAGCGCTCGAGCCTCGCGACTCCAGTTCGACGACAAGGCGCTTGTTCACCACTCCGGCCAGCACAGCAACGACAACGTCCAGCGCTGCTTCGTCTGTGACGCGCAGGCCGCGGACGAATCGCGACTCGACACCGTGGCGATCGAGCCACTCGCTGATCGTGGCGCCGCCGCCGTGGACGACGACGATCCGGCGGCCTTCGCCGTGCAGTTCGGCGATGTCATCGAGCGACGTATCGTGGTTGCCCAGTGTGCTGCCGCCGATCTTGATGACGCTGATACCGGAGGAGCTCGCTGATGTCTTCGACATCAGGTGGTGTATTCGCTATTGATACGGACGTATTCGGGCGTCAGATCGCAGCCCCAGGCCATCGCGGTCTCTTCGCCTTCGCCAAGGTCGATCTCGATCCGTACCTCTTCCTCGGCGAGCGCGTCTCGCAACGCAGCCTCATCGAACGGGACAGGTGCGCCCCGATAGGTCTCCACCCCCTGGATCGAGAGCGAGATGCGTGTCTCCTCCGCCTGAATACCGCTGTAGCCGATTGCGTCCAGCACGCGGCCCCAGTTGGGATCGCTGCCGAACATCGCGGCCTTGAGCAGCATCGAGCCGGCGACGGACTTAGCCGCGCGCCGGGCCGCTGCGAGCGTTGCCCCACCCCTAACGCGCACCTCGATCAACTTCGTCGCGCCCTCGCCATCGCGGGCCAGCTTGCGGGTGAGTATGACCGCGACCCGTTCGACGGCAGCGGCCAGCAAGGGCAGCGCGGCATGGTGGGGACCGATTGCCTCGCCGCCCGCGGCGCCGTTCGCCATGAGCACCACCGTATCGTCCGGACTGGTCTCGTTATCGATCGTGAGCTGGTTGAACGAAGCGTCAACAGTCTGGTGGACGAGACTTGGGAAGACGGCCGGCTCAAGCGGTGCGTCCGTGGTCAGGAACCCAAGCATGGTCGCCATGTTGGGGTTGATCATGCCCGAGCCTTTGGCCGTCCCGCCGACGGTATAGGTGAATCCGCCGTACTCGAACTGAACCGCCGCCTGCTTGGCGACCGTATCGGTCGTCATAATCGCATGAGCCAGATCGCTGCCGCCATCAGGCGACAACTCGATCTTGCTCATGCCCGCGCGGATCCGGTCCATCGGCAGCAGCCAGCCCGTAACGCCCGTGCTGGCCACTAAGACATCGTTCGCCGGGATGCCGAGCTTTTCGCCAATGAGCCGCGCCATCTCCTTCGCGTCCGTCATGCCCTGCTCGCCCGTGAAAGCGTTGGCGACGCCGGAGTTCACGACCAGCGCCTGCACGTAGTTGTCGGCGAGGTGTTCGCGTGAGACCCGCAGCGACGCGCCGGGAAAACGGTGTGTTGTATAGACGGCCCCTGCCACGCAGCGGCGTTCGGAGTAGAGCAACGACAGATCCAGACGTTCGGCAAGGTCCTCCCGGATGCGCGCTGCCGTTGCTCCGGCGACGAATCCGATGGGGGACGTAACCGTGCCGTCCGGCACGTCGATGAGCGGCGCTTCCATCTCGATTAGGGGTAGAGCGCCAGGCTTTCGAGGCCGGCGATCTCGGGCAGGCCGAGCATCAGGTTGAGGCACTGGACGCCGCCCGCCGCGCCGCCCTTACCCAGGTTGTCCAGGCAGCTCACGATGATGTAGCGCCCCGAGTCTTCGTCGAACGTCGGATAGATGAGGCAGTGGTTGCTGCCCACCGTCTGCTTGGTGCTAGGCGGCGCGTCGGCGACGTGCACGAACGGCGCATCAGCATAGAACTCCTGGTAGAGCTTGCGCAGCTTGCCGGTAGGTGTGCCGTTCGCTCCATCGCGCGGCGCGGCGTAAGCGGTGGCCAAGATGCCGCGCGTGATCGGCACCAGGTGCGGGACGAACGCGATCTTCGGCGGCGGCGCCTCCCAGAGCGCGCCCAGTTCCTGCGTCATCTCGGGCTGCTGGTAGTGGCCATCGAACCCATACGCCGAGACCGACTCGTTTGCCTCGGAAAAATGAGAGTCTAGCGTCAGGCTCCGGCCCGCGCCGGAGAGTCCAGTCTTGCTATCGACAACGATGTCCGTGTCGACGAGGCCGGCCTGCACGGCCGGCGCGAGGCCGAGGATCGCGGCGGCGGCGTGGCAGCCCGCGTTCGCGACCAGTTTGGTCTTTGAGAGTTCGTCGCGGTGCAGTTCCGGGATGCCGAACACCGCCTGGTCCAAGAGCTGCGGCGCCGGATGCGGCCCGCGGAAGCGCTCGTACTGCTTGACATCCTTAAGGCGGAAATCGGAACTGAGGTCGACCACCGGCATGCCGCTCTCGATATACGGCTGCAGGCGTTCGGCGCTCGCGCCATGAGGGAGCGCCGAGATGATCGCATCGACGTCGCCCAACTCCTCCTCGACCTGCAGATTGAGCGGCGCCAGGTGCGGAAAGACCTCGCCGAGCGGCTTGCCGGCCTCGCTGCGGCCGGTCACGGAGGTGAGCTCCACTTCGGGATGGCCGTGCAGAATGCGGGCCGCTTCCGCGCCCATATAGCCGGTGACGTTGATGATGCCTACGCGAACCACGATTTCGCCTCGATTCGAGAGTATGATCGAGTATAACCGACCCCGAATCTAGACGAGCAAGAAGCGGCCTTAGGCATTGGGTCTCCGCCATGGCAGAGGAGCTTCGTGGCATGCTTGTAGCCGAGGCCGGTGCCCGACGTGTCGAAATGCCGCGCCTACGTCTCAGAGTGGGTCAGTGGGCCAGCTCAGACCCCTGATAGGCCATCAAGAGCCAGTGCGTTTGCCCATGATTGCCCCGTTAAGAAACTTTATGTCCAGCCCTTGACAAACCTCGCAGCCACTGTATACTAGGTGCGACTGGTGGAGGAGTAATCCCCCACAAACCGTGACCCCGCCGTATCTCCAGCCCCGCCAATGGAGACAGGATGCCTCGGTGCATTGGCTCCGCCGGAGCCGCAATCCACACGATCCGCATCGACTAGAGGACTCACAGAGCCCGCTGGGTAAGCGGGCTATTCGTGTCCCCTGGACGGCCGGAAAGTTGAAGGCAAGAGGAGGACCAACAATGGTCGCCGATATCAGAACTCGACCAAATCGCGCACGTGTTTATCTCACCACAACGATTCTGTTGCTAGCCATGCTAGCGACTCTAGCTGCGATCGTGGCGTTGGCAGCGCGACATGGCGAAGCGGGGCTGGCTTACGCGGTCGATCCTGTACCGGCCTGCCCCGTGGTTCCTGCCCAGGACTTTCCTGACGGTGCGGGGTGCGACGGACAAGAATCAACGGCCGCTGTGGGTGTGTCGATAACCGGGATTGGGAACTTGACCTGCTCGCTAAGCGGACCATTCAAAGTTGCGCGCTCGGACGTCGGGGACCCCGGGAATCACGCCAACGTCGCCAAGTCCTCCAAGCCTCATGTGGCCGATCGTGACGACATAGCCACGGAACTCATCTTTCTGAAATTGACAGGAAATTGCCAGCCGGGCGCGATCCAAGTGACGCTCCGAGAGAGCCCGACCAAGGACTCGACTGGCCGGATCGAAGAGCAAGACGGACCCGCTGACGACGACCTAACCTTCCCAGCAGACAG
The DNA here is from genome assembly GCA_022562155.1 of Chloroflexota bacterium. Classification (GTDB taxonomy): domain Bacteria; phylum Chloroflexota; class Dehalococcoidia; order DSTF01; family RBG-16-68-14; genus SZUA-185. The sequence goes on along the minus strand of JADFPV010000024.1, from coordinate 8,054 downwards.
TTTCTTCGATGTCTTCTTTGAGGTAGACGTCGTGGGTATCACTCTGCACAACAACGACCCCATTAGACTCGAATGCAAGATCGGCGAAGGCAAGGGTGATCCTCCGATACCACCAAAGGCGTGTGTGTATGAGCACGTAGTGGACGAGCCTGTGCCGCTGTTCAATGAGAGCGACGAGCAAGTAGGAGTGCTGACGCAAGCCCGCCACACTGTTACACCATCGAACAAGATCACCGTGTGCTTGGATATCAAGAGAACCAACGGGCTGATGGAATCGGAGTGGGACAAGCCGCAGATTGATGCGCTGGTTACCGGCGCCAATGACGTATGGGCACAAGCGGGCATCAGCATCTCATGGAACAACGTTATTACGCCATTCGAAGATCCCGTGCCAGCCGGGCCTGGCCAGAAGGGTGACATCGTTGACTTCACGAAAGACCTCGCCGAAATCAACGCCTTGGGGCCACCTAACCCGAACATATCAGGCAAGGAACAGTGTGTACGGGTTTTCCTGATCCATCATTTCGTCGGCAATGACGGCACGAAGGTCGGCTTTCTTGGGGCGGCCTCGAAGGGGCCGGGAAGCTATGCTGTCCTATCCATTCATGCAGAAAAGAACCCGAGTGTACTGGCGCACGAGCTTGGTCACACTTTTGGACTACAGCACAACGAACCTGATAAGTCCAAGAATCTGATGAATGCTTCTAAGGTTGCGGGCGACACGCTGCTCAATCAAGAGCAAATTCTCGCAGCGCGGCCTGGAGCGATTGACCTGGGCGGGAAGAAGCCGGAGCCACCCGTCGGCGGCATCTCCGTCGGCCCGGGAGTAGCCGGACTGCCACTAGAGGCGCCCGGCTCGTCTGGCAGCAACGCAGGCATACTGGTTGGCATCGCGAGCGTAGCGGCGGTGGGCGCCTTCGCGCTGGGCGGCGCGGCCTGGTACGCCAGGAGGCGCTGGCTGCGGTAGGAGAGTCACTGAACGATGAAGAGAGAGCCGCCTTCGATGGCGGCTCTCTCTTGGCGTTGACATCCTCATCCCAGTCTGGTATCCAACACTCAACATGAACGAACGCGACATTATGCGCCTGGTACTGGTAGGTATCTGCTTGGCAGCAGGCGACTGATCGCGCGTCCGGAATCAGAACAGTCAGCCCGCTGCCACACGCAGCGGGTTTTCTGATCTCAAAAGGAGGTTTGGAGAGAGATGGCACGGAAACCCTGGTACAAAGCGCTGTTCGAGCGCGACTATCACGACACTTTCTATCGAGCCGGGCCCGTACCCCGGTCGGTGGAAGAAGAAGCTGAGCGAGCCGCAGGTCAGGTTGACTTCATCGCCAAGTGTCTGGAGTTACCCGAGGGCGCCCGCGTGCTCGATCTCTGTTGCGGTTGGGGCAGGCTCTCCATCCCGCTGGCCCAGCGCGGCTATCGCGTCACCGGCCTCGATCTGTCGAAGTACCACATCCGGCTCGCCAAGAAAGCCGCGAAGCTCGCCGATGTCGACATCGAGTGGGTCAACGCGGACATGCGCAAGGTCCCCGGCAGAGCGCGCTACGACGCCGTGATGAACTGCTTCACGTCGTTTGCCTATCTAGAAACCGAGGCGGAAGACCAACGCGTTCTGGACGGCATCCGGCGCGCGCTCAAGCCCGGTGGTGTGTTCTTCATCGACACGATGAACCACGACTGGCTGATGAGTGTCTTCCAGGTAAGCGAGTTCCGCGAGCTGGGGAATGGCGCGTTCATGATGGAGCGCCGCGCCTACGACATCGAAGCCGGCCGCACCAACGTCGACTGGTTCTACCAACCGAAGAACGGCAAGCGGCTACACGGCTTCCATTCGTTGCGGCTCTACACCTTCACGGAGCTATCGGCCATGCTGTCGAAGGCTGGCCTTACCGTCGTCAAGACCTGGGGTGGCTTCGACGGTCAGCCGTTCAGCATGCGCAGCCCCCGGATGGTTGTGCTGGCAGAACGGACGTAAGCCTGGCATCGTAACACCATGGGACCCATCGAGATCCGGCCGTTCCGCGTCGAAGACCAGGAGAAGGCACGCCAGCTAATTCTCGACGGGCTGGGCGAGCACTTCGGGAATGTCCAGGAGGATCTGAACCCGGACCTGGACGACATCTCGGTCAGCTACGCAGGGGACCTGTTCCTCGTAGCCGAGCAGGCCGGCGTCATCATTGGCTGCGGTGCGCTGATCTACGAGGGCGACGGCATCGCGCGCGTGCAGCGCATGTCGGTGCTCCGGAACCTCCGACGTCGCGGTATCGCCCGCGCCATCCTCGAACGCCTCATCACAGAGGCTCGACTGCAGGGCCGCTGGCGCGTCGTGATCGAAACGGGGTTCTGGGAGGACTCGGTTGGGTTTTACACTAGTTGGGGCTTTGTCGAGACGAGCCGGGATCCGTGGGGACCCAACATGGCGTTCGACTTATGACGGAAGCTCAGCAGATGCGGCGGGCTAGAGTAGGGGCGACCTTCAGGTCGCCCGCTGTGCTCGTTCTTCGAAACAAAGGTCCCGGGAGGCCCAAAGCCTCCCCTACTATCGACGCTTAGGACTGGCCGATCTCCGCAGAAGGACACTCCGACGCCAGCGGGCACTCGCCGCACTTGGGTTTACGGGCGGAGCAGGTGCGGCGGCCATGTTTGATGAGCTGGATGTGGAACGGGTAGACCTGCTTTGGCTCAAGCATCGGCTCCAGTAGCTCGAACGCCTGCTCGGGAGTCGACTTCTCCGGCACGAGCCCGAGCCGTTTCGCGACGCGATGCACATGCGTATCGACCGGCAGCGCGGGCATGCCGAGCGCGAACAGCAAGACACACGCCGCCGTCTTCGGCCCGACGCCGGGCAGGCTGCGCAGCCACGCGCGCGCCTCGTCCAACGGCATGTCCTTGAGAAACGTCAGGTCGAACGAACCGCGACGGTTCCAGACCTCGCGCAACATCTCCTGCATGCGAGGCGCTTTCGTAGGCGCGAGGCCGCCGGGCTGGATCGCCTTCTCGATCCTCTTCACATCGGCATCGAGGAGCGACTCGTAGTCCGGGAACTCGCTGAGCAGCCGGATAAACGCGCGTCCGGAGTTGGAGTCGGACGTGTTCTGCGAGAGCAGCGTTAGCACCAGCTCAGCGATCGGATCGCCGGCCGGACGCCAGGGCAGCGTGCCGTACTCGCCGTCCAGCAGCTCGATAACGCGCGTTGGCGTCAGTGTGCGCTGGCGCGCACTGTTGCGCTTCGTAGATGCGCTGCGACGCTTAGGCTTAGATGTGGCGCGGGCGGCCATGCGGCGAGGATAGCATGCAGCACAGGACTTTGACCGCAAGATTCGGATAGACTGCCTCTGTCGCCTGCCGTACCGTCACGGCAGGAGGTCATGCGATGACGACAGCAACGAACGGCAAACATCCAGAGACACCCACCGACGAGGTCTGGTGGCAGGCGTCGGTCGACCGCGACGAGCGCTTCCGGAACCTCTTCGTGCTCGCGGTGCGCACGACCGGCATCTACTGCCGCCCGACCTGCCCCGCGCGACGCCCCAAGCGCGAGAACGCGCGCTTCTTCGCGACGCCTGAAGAAGCAAGAGACGCGGGCTTCCGCGCGTGTTTGCGATGCAAGCCGGACGAGATCGACGCCGCCGACCCGGCGGTGGCGCTCGCCCAACGAGCCTGCCAGTACATCGACGATCATGTCGACGAGTCAGTCACGCTGGCAGAACTGGGCAAGGCGCTCGACGTCAGTCCGTTCCATCTCCAACGCACCTTCAAGCGCGTCACCGGCATCACGCCGAACGATTATTTACGAGCGAGACGCCTAGCCGCGCTCAAGGGCGGACTCCAGGACGGCGACAGCGTGTTGTCGTCGCTCTACAGCGCGGGCTATGGGTCGAGCAGCCGTGTGTACGAGCAAGCGTCTGCGGCGCTAGGCATGACGCCCGCCACGTTCCGCAAGGGCGGCGCCGGCATGACGATCGGCTACGAGATCGCGGACTGTCCACTCGGGCGGTTGCTCGTGGCGGCAACCGAGCGGGGGGTCTGCGCCGTCTACCTCGGCGACGCCGACAACGAGCTGACGGCTATCCTGCGAAGCGAGTTCTCGAAGGCCGAGATCAGCGAGGGTGGCCCGGAAATGACATCGACAGTAGCGGTAATCCTCGCGCACCTCGAAGGCGACCAGCCCAGCCTCGATCTGCCGCTCGACGTGCAGGCGACGGCGTTCCAGCGACGCGTTTGGGACGAACTGCGGCGCATCCCGTACGGCGAGCAGCGCACGTATCAGCAGATTGCCGAGGCGCTGGGCCGGCCGACGAGCGCTCGCGCCGTCGGGCGCGCCTGCGCCAGCAACCCGGCGTCGATCGTCATCCCGTGCCATCGGGCCGTCGGCAGCGACGGCAAGCTGCACGGCTACCGCTGGGGCATCGACCGCAAGCGCAAGCTGCTCGATCGCGAACGGCCGTGAAGGTCTCGCGCACCAAACGCAACGTCTGGCTCCTCCTCGACGACGAGGCGCTGCTCAAGCAATGCAGAGAAGACCGCTACAAATCGGGCGGGCCAGGAGGCCAGCGTCGCAACAAAGTCGAGACCGCCGTCAAGCTCCACCACGAAGCGTCCGGCGCCTCCGTGCACTCCAACGACTCGCGCTACCTCGAGCGGAACCGGCTCACCGCCGTCCGACGCCTCCGCGAGCGCATCGCGCTCAACGTCCGCGCGCCGTTCGACCTCGATGCGCCGGAACTACCGGACGAGTTCATCAAGCAACGTGGATCCAGGGGCACGTTAGGCGTGAACGAGAAGAACCCTGTTTACCCGATCATCGTCGCAACCGCTCTGGACGCACTCCAAGCCACCGGGGGTAGCTACGCTCGAACGGCAGCCGCGCTCGGCATCACGACAAGCCAGTTGGTGAAGTTCCTCAAATCGGACCGCGAAATCCAGCGCGCGCTCAGCTAATCCTTAGCGGAGCGGCCGCGCGTAATCAGGCCGAGGCCGCGCATGAGCGTAACCAGCAGGATGCCCGTGCCGAAGACGAAGATCACCATCACAAGCAGACAGCTCCGGATGCTGAGGATGAAGAGTCCGATAAATCCCAGGATGGGACCGAACGGTAGCCGGCCGAACGACTCCAGCGACGTCCGCACCGACCCGCCGATCTGCTCGGCCTCGCCGCCCACCATTTGCGCGAAGTCTTTGATGTTGACGACGCTGGGTAAGTCGCGCCAGGCCAGCGGCTTGCGATCTGCGTCTAGGTCAGCCTCTTCTTCCCGCTGTTCGGCGTCCTCTTCCTCTGCCATACGTGGAGCCTAACTCTCAGGCAGCATGGATATCAAGAGCCAGTCGGCTTCCGCGGGGCCGAAGGCCCTTCGAGAGGGGGCCTGCTAGTCGCCGCGTGGAAACAGAATCGTGAACTTGATTTCGCCGCCGGAGAGCGATGCCTCCAGCGTCCCGCCATGCAGCTCGATGAGGTCGCGCGCGATCGGCAGGCCGAGTCCAGAGCCAGTAGATGCGCCGCGTGCTCGATCGCGACGGTAGAAGCGCTCGAAGAGGCGCGGCAACTCGTCTGCATTCATATCGGGGGCCGCATTCGCAACCTCGATCAGGACGCTTCCGGCGCTCTCCGCACTTCGGATGCGAAACTCGCCGCCCTCCGGCGTGTACTTGCGCGCGTTCTCGATCAGGTTTTCGACGGCACGCTCCAGCTTAGGGCCATCGGCGCTGACGATGAGTCCTTCAGCCAACTCGGTACTGAGCTGCACTTCTCGCTCTTCAGAACCGTTGCCGAGCCGGCCTATGATCCCTTCGATGAGCTTACGAACGTCGATCTGGGCGCGCTCCAGGAGCGCCTTACCTGACTCAATCTCGGAGAGGTAGAGCAGGTCGTTGAGCCTTGTTGTCAGCCGCGTCGCCTCGTCGTGGATCACGCCGCCCATGCGGCGCGCCTCGGCGTCGCCGCCGTCGTCGCGGAGTGCTTGCGCGAAGCCGAGGATCGACGTCAGCGGTGTCTTGAGATCGTGGGACACGCTGGCGACGAGCGCCCGCGTCTCCGCATGAGCTTCTCCTACGCGCTGTGCCATCATCTTGAAGGATTGCGCGAGACGTCCCACTTCGTCGCGACGTTCAATCGACACGTCGACGTCAAACGTGCCTTCTGCCATCTGCTGCGTCGCCAACGTCAGTTGCTGGAGCGGCCGCGTGATGTAGCGCGCGACGACGATCGCCAGGGCCACCGCTGCGGGGATCGAGATCAGGGCCGCAACACCCATTGCGGGCAGGAGGCCACGCCAGGCGCCGCGGATGGTGCCTTGTGAGACCGCAAGCAGAAGCTGGTAGCGCTCATCAGGCGACGGGGTGAACGGACTCAGCTGGCGGCCGACGGATGCCGAGACGAGGATCAGGTCGCTGCCGGGCGATCCACGGTCCGGCTCCCAGGAGATATAGGGCCGCTGGCCGCGCCGATGCTGCGAGACCATCACCTCATCGGGCAGATCGAGCCGTTCACCCATGAGACTGTCACTGCTGTCCGCCACCACAAGCGCGTCGTGCCTGTCCACCAGCAATACACGGACATCAAAGCTCTCAGCGGCAGAGTCCACGAACTCCCTAAGTACGAGTGGAGTAGCCCGGCGCTCCTCAAGCACCGAAAACACGGCGTAGATCGCAGGCGAGGCTGCGATCACCTGATTGAGCTCCTGCTGCTCTTGTTCGCCGCGCCGCACCAACACGAAGATGCTGCCCGCGATGACCAGCGCGACCACTACCACGCCGACAAAGGCGAGGATGAGCTTGCTCCGCAGACTGAAGACGATGCTCGCCGGTTCAATGGCCATGCTATTGCTCCGCCGCGAGCCGGTACCCCGTTCCCCAGACCGTCTCGATCTTCAGGGGGCTGTTCTTCAGTTTGTCGCGCAGCCGCGCAACGTGCACGTCGACGGTACGGAGCGCGTAAAACGACGTCCCCCACACCAGGTCGAGCAGCTGCTCGCGGTCGAGCGTGACGTTCGGGAAGCGCGCGAACGTCGCGAGCAGATCGAACTCCTTCGGCGTGAGCGGCACATCGCTCCCGCCTATCTTGGCGTTGCGGCTCGTCAGGTCCATCTCCAGCGCTGCGAGGCTGATGCGCTGCTCCTTCGGTTCGGCGGAGCCGCTCCGTGCGCGCCGGAGCACCGCTTCGATGCGGGCGAGCAGCTCGTCGGGGTTGAAGGGCTTTGTGATGTAATCGTCAGCACCGAACCTTAGGCCCGCGATCTTATCGACGTCCGACGTGCGCGCCGTCAGCAGCACGATCGGCACATCGCTGCGCCGGCGCAGCGTCCGGCAGATCTGCAGCCCGTCAGGACCCGGCATCATGATGTCGAGCACAAGCAGGCTGGGCCGCTTCTCTTTCGTCTTTTTGAGCGTCTCTTCGCCGTCGAACGCCGTCTCCACGCGAAAGCCGGCCTTCTTGAGATACATGGAGATCAGCTCCACGATGTGCTCGTCGTCGTCCGCCACCAGGATCAGGTCGTTGTCACTGCTCATAGCTACCATCAGTCTATCATCGGTCTGGAAACGCGGGTCTAGAAAGCTTGGAGAGGGAGCCAGCGCCTGGGGTGAGGCGTGGATCTCCCTCTCCGATAAACACATTCTGGCATTCGACGGCGCTTTCGCAGACCGCGCCGTTAGTTAGCGCGGTCGCCGCCCATAGGCGGCGCCGTCAAATGCTCAGAAGGTGGGGGACACAGCCTCCGTCACGTCTGTGTTGTCGTGCTGCGGGAAGCCACCGTGGAAGCGACCGAAGCCGCCGGGGAACCGGCCTTCGCGGAGCTCACCGAATTCACCGTGGGGGAAGTCGCCTTGGCGTAACGCGCCAAAGCCCTCCGGCTTCTCCAGCGGACCTTCGCGGTTGATGTGCTCCGCGATCTTTTCCGCCGCGTTGGCGAGGATCTCATCGGCCTTTGCCTGGTCGATCGTGCCATCCGCGACCTTCTCGGCGACCTTCGTCGCGATCTGCTCGAGCAGATGGGCAGTCAGCGCTTCCTCGCTGACGCCGTTTGCTTCGGCGACTTGCCCGACGCTCTGGC
>JADFPV010000023.1:12519-37545 GCA_022562155.1 Chloroflexota bacterium | reverse complement strand
GCCGACCGCCACGCCGACGTTCACCTCGACGCCGACGAACACGGCCACGATCACGCCTACGCCCACCGCGACAGCGACCGCAACCGCGACCGCTACGGCGACGAACACGCCGACGAACACGCCCACGGCCACGCCGACGTTCACCTCGACGCCGACTAACACGCCCACCGCCACGCCGACGTTCACCTCGACGCCGACTAACACGCCTACGTCGCCGGACCTGACCGTGACCAAGACCGACTCCGTCGACCCGGTCGCCAGCGGCACCGACTTCGACTACGAAATCGAGGTGCGGAACATCGGCTCTGCCGGTGCAGCCGGCGTACGAATGGTTGATACGCCGCCATCGAACTTCACGTTCGTCGGCTTCACGACCACGAGGGGCAGTTGCGCCATCGTCGGGCCCACGACAGGCGGAACTCTCGACTGCGACCTCGGCTCATTCGGCACTGGGGCCGGCGCCTTCGCCACCATCACTATTACAGGCCACCTGACGTCGGCCATCGACGATACGGTCACCAATACGGCCGACGTCGACCCGGCGGACGTCATCGTAGAATCGAACGAATCGAACAACTCGGCGACGGAGCTGACGGGCGTCCTCGCGCCAACGCCCACACCAACGCCCACCAGTACGCCGAGTCCGACCGCCACCCCGACTGCCACGTCGACACCAACGGTAACACCAACGGCGACGAGCACGCCTACCTTCACACCGACCGCGACCGCTACGCCGACGGCCACCAGCACAAACACGCCGACGGCCACGCCGACGGCGACCGCGACCGCTACGCCGACGGCGACCGCCACGCCGACCTTCACGGCCACGCCAACGCCGACCTTCACGTCGACGCCGACGGCGACCGCCACCTTTACGCCGACCGCGACATCGACGCCGACGAATACGCCGACGCCCACCAACACGGCCACGCCGACCAACACGCCGACCGTCACCAACACGCCGACGCCCACGGCGACGCCGTTCACGGCCGACTTGACCGTCACCAAGACCGACTCCCTCGACCCGGTCGCCAGCGGCGTCAACTTCACCTACACCATCGAGGTCAGGAACATCGGCTCCTTAGGCGCCGACTTCATTAGCTTCATCGACACGCCGCCCGCTACCTTCACGCACATCGGCTTCACCACCACCCACGGCAGTTGCGCCATCGTCGGCGGAACGACAGGCGGCACGCTCGAATGCGACCTCGGCTCCCTCGGCACCGGCCCGGCCGCCTTCGCCACCATCACTATCACCGGCTTCCTGACGACGGACGCCGACACCACCGTCTCCAACACCGCCACCGTCGACCCGGCCAACACGATCGTTGAATTCGACGAGTCCAACAACACCGCCATCGAGACGACGGGCGTCCTCGCCCCGACGCCGACGCCGACGCCGACTGACACGCCCACGACCACGCCGACGCCAACCGCCACGTCTACGGCAACCGCCACGCCGACGGCGACCGCGACCGCTACGCCGACGGCGACCGCCACGCCGACCTTCACGGCCACGCCAACGCCGACCTTCACGTCGACGCCGACCGCGACGGCCACCTTTACGCCGACCGCGACATCGACGCCGACGAATACGCCGACGCCCACCAATACGGCCACGCCGACCAACACGCCGACCGTCACCAACACGCCGACACCCACGGCAACACCGTTCACGGCCGACCTGACCGTCACCAAGACCGACTCCCTCGACCCGGTCGCCAGCGGCGTCAACTTCACCTACACCATCGAGGTCAGGAACATCGGCTCCTTAGGCGCCGACTTCATCAACTTCCTCGACACACCACCCTCAAACTTCACCTACGTCGGGTTCTCGACCAGCCGCGGAAGCTGCGCTCTGGTCGGTTCGATCACGGGCGGAACGCTCGACTGCGACCTCGGCAGTTTCGGCACGGGCCCAGGCGCATTCGCGACGATCACCGTCACCGGCTTCCTGACGAGCGCCATCAACGACACCGTCACGAACACCGCGGAGGTCGACCCCGCGAACACGATCACTGAATTCGAGGAGACCAACAACACCGCCATCGAGACGACGGGCGTCCTCGCCCCGACGCCGATGCCGACGCCGACTGACACGCCCACGACCACGCCGACGCCAACCAGCACCAACACGCCGACGGCCACGCCAACAGCGACCGCGACCGCTACGCCGACGGCGACCGCCACGCCGACGTTCACGGCCACGGCCACGCCGACCTTCACATCGACTCCGACGGCGACGGCCACCTTTACGCCAACCGCTACATCTACACCTACGATCACGCCGACGCCCACCAATACGGCCACGGCGACGAACACGCCGACACCCACGGCGACGCCACTACTGCCCGACCTGATCGTCACGAAGTCGGGCGCGCCAGACCCGGTCTTCTCCGGCGACACACTCACCTACACGATCCAAGCCAGAAACATCGGTTCCGCGCCGGCCGCATCGGTACGCGTCATCGACGAGCCAGATGCCGGCTTCCGATACCTGGGCTTCACGACGACGCGGGGCATCTGCTCGCTCACGGGAGGCGTCATTGGTGGCACACTGGACTGCGACCTGGGCGCCTTCGGCATCGGGCCGAGCGCGGTCGCGACAATCACGATTACGGGTCGCATAACGACGCCCACGGACCGTGTCGTGAGCAACACCGCCACCATCGACCCGGCCAGCATCGTGGTCGAGCAGAACGAGGCGAACAATGGGGTCACAGTGCTGACCACGGTGGCCGGAATCACGCCAGCGCCGACGAACACGGCGACACCAACGCCTACGATCACACCGACGCCGACCATCACACCGACGGCCACCGTCACATCCACACCAACGATCACGCCCACGGCAACGCCGGTGACGAACACACCGACCGTGACGTCGACGCCGACCAGCACGGCCACCGCGACAGCCACGTCAACGCCAACGAGCACGGTCACGGCGACGCCTCCGTTCGTCGACTTGACGATCACTAAAACCGTTTTGTCAGGCGTGATCCGCGGATTTGACCCCATCACGTTCGAGATAGAGGTGCGGAATTTGGGCGGCACGGTGGCGGACCCGGTACGCCTGATCGACACGCCACCGACGAACTTTACCTACACGGACGTCAGCTCCAGCGTGGGCAGCTGCGCCATCATCGGAACGCTCACGGGTGGGGAGCTGGACTGCGCGCTGGGCGCCATGTTGCCGGGCGCCATCGCAACGATCACCGTAATCGGCTTCGTGCCAGAAGAGGGATTGATAACGAACACCGTCGTGGTGGACCCGTTCGGCCAGGTCACGGAGGCCGATGAGACCAACAACCAGGCCCAGGTCAGTGTGACTATCTCACCGCCGCCAACGCCCACGAAGACCAACACGCCGACGCCCACCGCCACACCAATTCCGGGCGACTTGGCCGTCACCTTGGCTGCCAGCCCCGACCCGGTCGCCAACGGGGCGCCGCTGACCTACACGATCCAGGTTGAAAACATCGGCGAGGCACCAGTTGGTGGAGCCATCGATCCCGCCACCGGGGAGGAGATTCTGACGCGCGTGATAGATCAGGTCGAAGTGGGCTTCACAATCAGCGGCTTTACGGCAGACCAGGGCGGGAGCTGCTTCCCAACGTCGCTAACCGTCCTAAATTGTGACTTCAGCGTATTCTCTCCGGGCGAGATCGCGACCCTGGAGATTACGGGTACGTTCGTCTCCGCCACAGCCGCCACGATCAGGAACACGGTCATTGTGGACCCGTTCAACAATGTCGCGGAACAGATCGAGACGCTGAACAACGCCGCGGTGATCGACGTAGACGTCCTCGCCCCGCCGACGCCGACGGTCACACCGACACCGACCATCACACTCACGCCAACCATCACGCTGACACCGACCATCACACCGACACCGGCGCCCGACCAGGACGGTGACGGCCTGCCGGACGCGGATGAGCTCCTGCTGGGCACCGACCCCACCAACCCTGACACGGACGGCGACGGCTGCTTGGACGGGCGCGAGGTGGGGCCAAACGAGTTCCTGGGCGGCCGACGCGACCCGCTCAACCCGTACGACTTCTACGATGTTGAGGGTGGAGGCGGCGGACCGCCTGATCAGATAATCGACCTATCGAACGACATCTTCGGTGTGATCATCCACTACGCACCAACGGGTTCGGAACCAACGTATGATGTCGCGTTCGACCGCGGGCCGGCCATCGGGAACCCGTGGAGCATGACGGCGCCGGATGGGGTGATCGACCTCACCAACGACATTCTCGGCGTCATCTCTTCCTATAACCACTCCTGCCAGTAGGCAGGCGCCGGAAGCAGCTAAGACTCGAAGCTAATCTGGTCGCCCGGCACTGTCCCGGTCGACTCGATCACGCCGGTCGGCAGTTCGATCACGGAGCGACCGCCGCGCAGCACGCCGCTTACGCGAAACGGCTTGAGGTCCGGGCTCGTCTTGATCACACGTCCTTCACGATCGAGGTAGACAACGTCTATCGGGAACCGCATGAAGGCCGTATGCACCGAGGTACAGGGATCGAGCAGCAGCGCCTGGCCGGACTCCAGCGAAGCGCGGCCCAACAGGCCGACGAGACGTGGCCAGAAGCCGCGCGCCTCGAACGCCCGGTCCGCTAAGACCGCACCACGCGTCTGGTTGATAATCCGCATTATCGTCTACCCGCCGGGGAAGTCATTCATGATCGTGATCACCGCTGGTCCTAGGATCACGATAAACAACGTTGGGAAGATGCACAAGATGAGGGGGAAGATCATCTTAACCGGCGCTTTGTAAGCCTGCTCCTCGGCGCGCTGACGTCGCCTGACGCGGAGCTGGTCAGACTGGACGCGGAGGACGGTGCCAACGCTGGAGCCCATCAGCTCGGCTTGGATCACGGCGTTGACGAAGGTCACTAGGTCCGGCACGCCGGTGCGCTCTCCAAGCTCTTTTAGAGCATCGCGTCGCTGCCCCCCGAGGCTGATGTCGCGCAATGTACGCGTCAGCTCGTCGGCGAACGGGCCTTCAACCTTCTCGGCCACCCGCGCAAGGGCAGCATCGAGGCCAAGGCCGGCCTCAACACATGTGGTGATGAGGTCGAAGGCATCAGGCAGGCTCTTGATGATCTGGGTCTGGCGGGCGGTCACCCGCTGCTTCAGCCACATCTGCGGCAGCATGTAGCCCACGAGCGCAAACCCGGCGATGATGCCTATCCGGGTGATGCTCACGGAGCCAGTCCCCAGGATGAGCAGCAACGGCAGCAGCGTGAACATCACGATGCTGACGAACTGCATCGTCAGGAACGCTTGCAGCTCCATCGGCTCGCCAGCTATGACGAGGCGTTGCTGCACCCCGTCGAGCACGGCTTTCGGCATCAGCCGAGCCATTTGATTGACGGGCACGCGCACCATGGGCATCAACACACGCTGCGTAAAGGGCAGATACTCGTCGGCAGGTTCATCGACGGGGGCGACCGTCTGACCGCGTATCGACTCCAGGCGCACGCGGAGAGTTTGCGTACCACCGGAAAAGGCCAGCACGGCTACGAATACCGTCGCGAATAATACGAGAACAGCTAGTATAACCATGGCCTAGATGTCAATGTCCAGAATGCGCTGGATCACCATGATGCCAACCGACTCCAGAATTACAGCGGCCCCGAGCGCCATTTTCCCGACCGGTTCCGTCCAGAGGGGCGTGATGTAGTCCGGGCTTACAAGCAGGAAGAGTCCGGCTACACCCACCGGCATGAGTCCGATGACGATGCCTGTCATCTTCTGCTGAGCGGTGAGGGTAACGATCTCATTGCGGATGCGGACGCGCTCACGCATCGTCTCCGCAACGGTAGCGAGGATTTCCGCCAAGTTTCCACCGGACGCGCGTTGCACGAGGATGGCCGTCACGACAAGGTCGAGGTCGTAGCTCTCGCAACGTTCGCTTAGGTCCAGAAACGCCTTGTCGATGGACGAACCAATATTCGTCTCGTGCACAGTCTGAGCAAGTTCGGTCGAAATCGGATGTTCTAGCTGTTCGATCGCCAGGCTCAAGCTCTGGAGCAGTCCGAAGCCGGCCTTTAGCGAGTTGGCGAGCATTGTCAGGGTATCCGGGAGCTGCTCCTCCAACTTCTTGGAGCGCGCTTCTGCCCGGCGGTTTATCCAGATCTGGGGCGCTTGGTAGCCAGCTATGGCTGCGGCAATCGCAACGAGGACCCCCATGATGCCGCCGGCGAAGAGGTAAGGTATTGCAAAGCCTAGTCCGGCCAGTGCGACCCTGAGCGTCAGGAAGTCCACCGGCTTCAGCTGGCTATCGGCCTTACGGAGACTCTCGCTGATCCTGATGAGCCACTTGCCGGAGACGATGAACTCGAGCATACCCGCCGTAAGGTGAAGCTTCCGCAGCGGGTCGACCTCCGAGACCTCTGCTGGGCCCTGTCCGCTGAGCGCGCCTTCCAGGCGGGCGCGGATCTGTACACTAGAACCGGAGCCGACAGCAACTGCCAGCCCGATGGCGAACACGGCGGCCGCGGTCGACAGCGCTGCGCCTAGCGCGAGCGGGTCCATTAGACGGCGTTCTCACTGAACAGGCCAGGTGGCAGGTGGACGCCGGCCACTTCAAACTTCGAAGCGAATGAAGGTCGAATACCGGTAGTCTGGAACTCTCCGAGCACACGGCCGTCGCTATCGACTCCAGTCTGCTGGAATCGGAAGAGCTCCTGCATGGTGACCACTTCGCCTTCCATACCAGAAATCTCGGAGACCTGGGTGATGCGGCGCGTGCCGTCCGACAGTCGCGCGATCTGGATGACCATGTGAATCGCGGAGGCGATCTGTTCGCGGATTGCTCGCATCGGCAGGTCCAGCCCCGCCATCAGGATCATGTTTTCGATACGTGCGAGAGCGTCCCGCGGCGAATTGGCGTGGACGGTTCCCAGAGAGCCTTCGTGGCCCGTATTCATCGCCTGCATCATGTCAAACGCCTCGGCTCCACGCACCTCACCGACCAGGATCCGATCCGGGCGCATACGTAGTGCGTTCCGCACGAGGGCACGCTGGGTGACTTCGCCCTTGCCTTCCAGGCCTACCGGGCGGGCTTCTAGAGATACCACGTGGCCCTGCTGCAGCCGCAGTTCCGTCGGGTCTTCAATCGTGATGATGCGCTCCGTGTCCGGGATGAAGGACGAGAGAGCATTCAGCAGCGTCGTCTTACCTGTGCCGGTACCACCGGAGACGATGATGTTCAGCCGAACCAGAACGCAGGCCCGGAAGAACTCGGCAACTTCTCTCGTCATCGAGTTCATCTCGATCAAATTCTCGATCGTCATTTTGTCTGCCTGAAACTTCCGGATCGTGATGGTCGGGCTCTTGGGCGCAACCGGCGGAAGGATCACGTTCACACGCGAGCCATCGGGCAGACGCGCATCGACCATCGGCGAGGACTCGTCCACGCGGCGCCCAAGTGGCGCCACGATCCGCTCAATGATCCGCATGATGTGGGCGTCATCGCGGAAGCGCACTGAACTCAGATACAGACGGCCTTCCTTCTCATAGAAGACCTCGTCTGGTGCGTTCACCATGATTTCTGACACGGCGGGCTCGTTGATCAGTCCTTCGATCGGTCCGAAGCCCAGCACTTCGTCCGCAACGGCGGCGATGAGATCGTCTCGTACGCCGCCGACGATGCCAGGCATTTCTTGTGAGATGAGCGCCCGTGCGGCTACGACTACGGCCTCTCGTGCTCGATCCGGCTCCAGGCCCTTCAGCTTAGCCGGGTCCAGCTCTTCAATCAGACGCTGGTGGAGTTTGACCTTGAGTTCGTCTACCGCGTCCGCGCTCTGGCCGCGGCGCTTGAACTTTGGTTGTGGCGTGTCGTCGCCCTCGCCGCCTTCCTTCGCTTGCCAAGAGAATTGACTCATGCGGAACTCCTTCTACTGCCGGTTAACTCGCACGGCCTAGGAACCGCTCCAGGAAGCCCTTGCTCTCCCGGGGCGTACCGGACAACGCATGCGCCATCTCCGTTACGGCGCGCGAGACGCGCGCATACGGCTTCGCGATGACGATCGGAATGCCGAGCTGGTTGGAGTTCGCGACGTGGTAGTCGTGCGGAATGCGCCAAGTGACTTCGTACTCCAGGACGCGCTCTACGTCTTCTTCGCGCAGGCTGTTGGATGACGTCGAATGGTTGATGATCAGCTTCACCTTGTCTTCAGAGACCTCTGCCGCGCGGAGCATCTCAAGCGCCAGGGCGGTGTCCTTAATACTCGCGATGTCCATGCTGGTCATGAGGAGAATGATGTCTCCCAGCTCCAGCGTGGCCGCGATGATCTCGTTGAAGGTTCCAGGCGTGTCGATAACGACGTAGTCGTGGCCCTGCGCGAGCAGGTTCACGATCTTCGTGATGTGATCCGGCGTCAGGTTGCGCCACTCAGTGGGGTGCAGTGGCGCCGGCAGGATGGAGACGCCCGTGTGATGTGAGGTCAGCGCATCCTTGATTGTTTCTCTGTCCAGTTCATCAACGCGCCTTCCCAGGTCAGCGATGCTGTGCTCCACAGCAACGTCCATCATGATGGCGACGTCGCCGAACCGGGTGTCCATATCGACGAGGACTACGTTGGAGTTCGTCATGCGCGCGAGCGCCGTGGCGAGGTTGGTCGCGATCGTCGTCTTGCCGATGCCGCCTTTGGCGCCGAAAATCGTGATCACCATGCCGCGGCCCGTCGGTTCTGCCAGTTCGCCACCGGCCTGCTGGCGCTTGCGCTCTTCCTGTTCCAGCACGCCGTAGACTGCCCGCGTGACGTCCTCGGGCTTCAGCGGCTTGATCAGGTAGTCTCGTGCACCGGCCACCATCGCGCGGCGGACGGAACCGGCATCGGCCAAACTCGAGGCAACAATCGTTGCCGCCTGCGGGGCCGCACTGGTAATCATCTCAATCGTCTGAAGCGCTCGCGCTACCGGCTCTTCCATGCTGACGAGGAAGACATCCGGCGGGGATTCTTTCGCGACCGCGACCGCAGCGATGCCGTAGTCGGACTCCGCGATAACTGTCAGGTCGGACGCCTCTAGCATGTGGGCCGTGTCGGTCCGGCTGTCTATGTCAGGGTCGACGACGATGATCTCAGGGTCTCGTGCCACGATGAGGTGCCTCTCTGCATCCCTTCTCGTCTGTGGGGAGCATCCAGCTAGTTGTCCAGGCCTACGATTACGCAGTCGACAGGCGAAATGCCCGCCGGCGAATGGTCGCCGAACGCACGAACAGCCAGCCTGATTACGCCTATCTCTTCCGCGCAGAACACTGTCTGAATTTCCGCGATGGAGAGCATCAGTGTCACGGTCACAGCCTCCGGAATCGGATTTTCTTCAGACCCACGGACGCGGGTGTCACTGCCCGTGAGTGGCTCTTCGCCTTCCGCTAGCAGCCCCGGAGCGGTTGGAGGAATGTCAACGATTGTCTGATCAACCGACATCACCTCCACGTCCTCAGCGATTAGCTGGGCACCGGGGACGTCATCAAGGCTCCCTTCAGGCACCCAAAAGACGTCCACATAGTCACCGGGTAAGACAAGTCCGCCAGCGCCGATCACGAGCTCTGTCCTAATCGCCATGCCGCGCAGGCCGGTTTCAATGATGTTGCTCAGTACGTCCGGCGAAGCGAACACCCCTCTGCCGACGATCTTGGAAACCAGTACCTGCTCTCCCGGAACGATCGGATAGCGAGCTACTTCGCCGACGGCCCCTTCCACGGCGGAAAAGGCCTGCGCGCCAACCGCGGCCTCCGGCACTTGCTGCACTTCCAGCATGTCGGACGTGATCGTCGTGCCGGGGTTGATCGTCACCTTTGCCACTACCACTGGCACGCCTGTTGCGGTGCTAACCGGATCGGACGAGCGCGTCAACAGTGGATAGATCAGAACCGCGCTCAGTCCGGCAAGCACGAATGCTAGGAACAGGAACCGACGGTTTACTCGACCGGCGGAGGCGGCGGTCATTGTCTGGGCCATGTGACTACCTCGCTTAGCGTAAGGTCTGAAAGGCGCTCCGCAACGGTGGAGCGGAGACACTCACTGCTTCTCTAGTGATGTATCGGTCGTAGGTAGCCAAGCTTTACAGGTAGCTGGCTTCCCCGCGGTTAAGAAGATGGTGGGTCCCCCAATCTATAGGGGGACCCACCATGTGCCTTTTCCTACTCAGACGGATCTAGCAGGTTCCGTCGAGACAGCTCGAGGCGCTGTTGAACGCTGTGACGATGGCGCCGCGGAACAGGGTTACCGCAGTCACGACCACAGCGACGGCGATGACGGCCATGATCAGGCCGTACTCAGCCAGCGTCTGGCCCTTCTCGTCCGAGATTTCGATCCGCGGAGCCTGGAAGGACAGTACATGAAAAAGTGCTTCGTTTAGCATTCGCATTTGGTTAGCTCTCCTCTCTTCACGGCTCCGACGCAACCGCCGGGCACTTCTAGGAGGACTCCTATGGTCATTGTCGGAAGTGCCCGCAAAGTCTGAAGGGGTTTCAGTACTTTTTCTGGGCGAATTTACCTACGGATTTGCCAATGGACAAAGAGTCTGACGGAGATCCGACGTGGATGTGCCAAAGGGGGCGTGGGCTGGGCCTTGAGCTAGGCGTTGGCCGCCGCGCGCTGCTCTTCGTCCAGCTGCATCTGTTTCCGTAGGGCGTTGAGCGCCCGGTGCTGGATGACGCGGACCGCCGGAACACTCTTCCCGACGATCTCAGCAACCTCGCGATACGCGAGGTCCTGCACGAAGCGCAAGATGATCACGCGACGATGCTCTTCGCGAAGCCGGAGGATCGCTTCGCGCACGCGGTCGCCGTCGGCTTGGCGCTGCAATACGTCGTCTGGGTTCCCCTCGCGGCTACGGTCGACGAGGGTCTCGGGCAACTCTGTGCTCGGCTTGCGAGACCGAAGGTGGCTGACTCCCAAGTTGTGGGCGATACGCATGAGCCAGGACACGAACGGCGCGCCCCGAATCTGGTAGCGTTCGATCGCCTGCCACGCCTGCAGAAACGCCTGGGCGGTCAGGTCCTCCGCCTCCGGCGGATTGCCCACCATGTAGTAGATGTGGCGGTACACGCGGGACACATGCTTGTTGTAGAGCGCACCGAACGCCTCGCGGTCTCGTTTGACCGCCCGCTTGATCAGCGTGCGTTCGTCTAGTTCCGGTGACTCAGCAACGTCTAGCATGTCGATTTCGAAAGCCTGCCAAGACTCTCTGTAGAAGCTTCGGCAGCCGTGAAGGAATACTAGAGAGGTGGGCGAAGGTAGAGGGTGGTTCGCCGCCTAATCTTCAGGCTGCGGTTGAAGTGGGGAGAGCTGCGAGACGTCCGCTGGCTCGTCCGCAACTTTGGCCTCCAATGCCGAGGCGGCATCCCCATCTCCGTTGGCGGCTGCCGGATCGCGAAGCACGTCCGGCACCTCCTTGGAAGGGTCCGCTTCCGCGCCGAGTTCGAAGCGGAACGTATACGGTCCTACAGGCAGAGTTTCGCCCGGATCAAGCTTGGCCCAGCGGCCTCCTTCGGCGCCCTCTGCGGTCATGCGACGGATCTCGTGGACCATCAGCCGGCCATCTCGGACCCAGACCCGCATATGTTCGACCGCGACTTGCTCTTCGTCATCAACTTGGTAGGACAGTTTGATCGCGCAGTCCTCCCCTGAGCCAATGCTGGCCGGTGAGCCACTCACGGGGAAGGACTCCCCCGTCAGGCTGCCACCGCTGACATAGAGGCGTCCCACCGCCTCGACGGGTGCTGAAGGCGGACCGCCGTCCGGCCAGAGCCGGCGCGCCTGCGTGCTGTTCGACTCCACACCGGGTTTCGACGGGGGCTTCAGGTTTGCGGGATCGAGCTTGCGGAGGTTGGCGGGAGGCTGGCGGTGGAAGAACAGGTAGAGCGCAGCCGCGACCACGATCAGAACCACCATGCCACCGACCACGAGCATCACATTCAATCCGCCCCCGGCGTTCCCGATGTTAAAAGCGACCTGGGCTGACTCGGACCGGCCGCTCACGGTTTCGACCGTGACGGACAGCGTCCGCTCGCCGTTTTCGAAGGCAGCAGGGTCTAGTGTGTACCGATAGGGCTGCTCGATGACCGTCTCAACGACTCCGCCATCTACGCTGAACGAAACCGAGGCAACCGGCTCAGACGAGATCACGTCTGCCGTAACCGTCTGTGCGGCATCCAACTGCTCGCCGGCAAGGACCTGGCTAAGCCCAACGCACAGCTCCTGCGCGCACGCGGCTCGCTCCGCCCTGCCGAGCCGGTCACCCAGGGAGACGTCAACGCGCAGGATAGCCGGCTCCGACCGTACGAAGTTGAGGCCGGCAGTGTCCAGGGTCAGAATATACTGGCCCCGGAGGAATTCTCCTGCCTCCTGATATAGCTGCGCCAACCCCGCCGGCGATGGGGTTTCCGCGAAGCTACCGCCACTCTGCTCCGCCACCGATTCCAGATACTGACGGTCGATGTCCTGGCCGAGCCCGATGGCGAACACGGGTACGCCAAGCGCTCCTGCGGTGCCGAGAACGTCATCCTGGGGTAGCGCACTTCCATGATCGAGCCCGTCGCTGAGCAGGATCACAGCCCTGTAGCTCGTGCCTTCTCCGGCCGCTAATCGCAGACCATCTTCGGTCGCCTGATACAGGGCTGTCTGCCCCGCAGCAGCCAGACCATCAATGGCGGCCGTCGCGGCGGCTCGGTCCGTCGTGAAGGGCAGGACCAGGTTGACGCCGTCCGCGAACGTCAGCACCGCGATGTTGTCTTGCGGCTCCAGGCCGTTCAGGAAGGTGATGGCCGCGGCCTTCGCCTCGTCCAGCGCCCCACCATCCATGCTGCCGCTCACATCCAGCGCCAGGAGCACAGAGATTGGTTGAGTATTGTCCACGCCTCGTTCCAGCGCCGATACAGCTGCCGGTTCGCCATTCAGCAAGACGCTGAAGTCGGCGGCGGCCAGATCGGCCAGTGGACGAGACTCGCTGTCGAGCACGGTCACGACGACCTCGGCGGATGAGTCGTTCTCGGAGGTTAAGCCAGTCAGGTTGACCGTCAGCTCCTCGATCTGAGCAAACGCGCTGATCGAGAGCAGCGCGAGCAAGGCGCCTGCGCACAACACGGCGATACGACTCCGCATAAGAACTCCTAACCTGCTATGTTCCTGTCTCTGTAACATGCTTCTTGCCCATCTCGTTCATGATCTTGAACTAGTCGATTCGGCTTGACATATTGTCCGGTCTGTGACAAACTACGGCCCTCGATCCGGGCGCTGCGAAAGCCCGAAGAGAGACCGCCGAAACTGCTGTCTAAAGTAGTATCGACAAGAAATCGGTTCCGTTCAGGGCAGATGTGCCAACCGAAGAACGTGGCGCCTGGGGCGTCACAGCATGATGCGATCAACAGTCCTTAACCGGGCTGCGAGATCGGGCTACGGGCTCAGGGGGCGCTGGAAGAGGAAGCGGGGCCTTGAAGGCAACCCCTGGCCCAACCCTCATACCGATCAGGGCCAATACGTACTCAGACGGCACGGCTGCCGAAGAGGTTTCCAGCGCAGAAGTACCTTCGTGGCCGTCCGCATCAGCATGATCGCCCTCGTCGTCGCCATCCTCTTACTTGCCGAGATGTTTCGTAACCGGTACGTCGGGTCCCGATGCCTCCCCTCTGTCCAAGCTTGTTTCTCCGACTTGGCGCGTACCATAGCGCCGCAGAAGCCATTCAGGATTCCGTCAGGCTGAGCGATAATGCCTAGGGGGACGATAGTCTCTCGGTTTTCACGTGAGGTGAACGCATGGTCGCTGAACCCGTACCGTTCGCTGACGAGTTAGTTGCGCCGGAATCCAACGACCCGGACGCTCCACCGCTGGTCAGCCAGCCATCGACCGTAGAGGAAACGGGCCTAGAGCTCTCTATGCTCACCGACCTGCTGCTCAAGACGGTCCACTTCGCGGGGCGGCCCTCAGGACGGCAGCTCTCACAACAGATGGCTATTTCGGTCGGCGTCACGGATGAACTGATCTCGTTCCTTCGCCAGCAACAGGACATCGAGGTCGTTGGAACGACCGGCGTAGCCGAGCAAGGCTATCAGTATGGGCTCACTGAAAAGGGACAGGCGCGCGCGAACGACGCGCTGGCGCGTAACCAGTACCTGGGCCCGGCTCCCGTTCCATTTTCGCTCTATATCGACGTGCTGGAGCGCCAATCGGTCGACAACATTCACATCGATCTAGACACGTTTCAGGCCGGCCTCTCGGACCTCGTGCTGGGCGACGCTGTCCTGGCAGCGCTGGGCCCTGCCATCAACTCTGGGAAATCTCTTCTCCTTTACGGAAGCGCCGGCAACGGCAAGAGCTCGATCACAATGGCCATCGGCAGGATGCTGCCCGGTGCTGTCCTGATCCCATACGCCGTAGAGATCCACGGGCAGATCATTCGCGTTTTCGACCCTCGTCTCCACGAGGAGATGGAGATCGTGACCGACCCTGAGCGCCGGAACGAGGGGATCATCCCCTTTCCCACCTCAGGTGCCGAACGTCGCCGAGACGCCCGCTGGGCAGTTACGAAACGTCCCGTCGTCAGCGTAGGCGGCGAATTGACGCTCGAGGACCTGGAGCTGCGATACTCGCCGGTCTCCCAGTTCTACATCGCCCCGCTCCAATGGAAGGCAAACAGCGGCATCCTCATCGTCGACGACTTCGGCCGCCAGATGATTCAGCCGCAGGAGCTGTTGAACCGCTGGATCGTGCCGATGGAGCAGGGCATCGACCACCTTACGCTCCAGACTGGCGACATGGTCGAGGCGCCGTTCGATGTGTTGCTCATCTTCTCGTCTAACATCCCGCCGGGACGCCTGGGCGACGAGGCGTTCTTCCGCCGCATCCGCCACAAGGTGGAAACGCCGAATCCAACGATGGATGAGTACTTGCTCATTCTGAAGAGAATCTGCAAGGACCGAGGGGTCCCGTACTCTGAAGAAGGCGCCAAGTACCTCATCGCGAGCCAGTACGAGGAGAGAGGGCGCGAGCCGAAGGCCTGCCACCCACGCGACATCGTCGACCTGATCATCGACTTTTCGAAGTTCCACGGCGGCGAGCCAGCCCTGGAACCGCGCTGGATCGACCTCGCCAGCGCCTCCTACTTCGTCGACGTTGACGAGGCGCCGTAGCACAAGGTTTTCAGCAGACATAGAAGAGCCCGCGTTCCAGACGCGGGCTCTTTGTTCGTCCGTATCAGCAACCAGCCCTACGGCGGGCCCATGAACACCATGGTGAAGTACTTCATGCCCTCGCCGTCGAAGGCGACGGCGACGCCCAAAGAGGTGTAGTTCGCATTGAGGATGTTCGCGCGGTGGCCGTCGCTGGCCATCAGGTCGCGGATCGCGACGCCCACACTCTCGTTGTCCGGGTAGTTGTTGCGGGCCAGGTTTTCGCCGGCCCAGCCGTGGGGAACCAGGAAGGCGTCCAGCAGCGAGAAGGCGGTGTCGCCCGTCGGGCTCGTGTGCGAGAAGTAGCCGATGCTCGCCATGTCATCGGAGCGTAGCTGGGCAACGTACACTGCGCAGCCGTGTAGGGCGAGACTCGACATGCCCTGCGCGTTTCGCTCTCCATTGATCGCGCCGAATAAGTCCGTCGCGTAGCCAGAAAGCGGCGCCGAAGGACAGCTAGGGGGCGGCGCCGCTGGTAGGTCCGTAGACGTGGGCGGAATCCGCGTCGGAGCCACAGCTGGGCGGGTAGCTACGGCCGTAGGCTGTGCTTCAGCTACGGTCGCTACGGGCGTCGAGGTGGCCGTGTTCGAGGGCCTAAGCGTCGACACGTGGGTCGGCGTCGCCGCTGAGACAGACGTAGGTGTGGGCTCCGCGGCCGTAGGTGTTGCGACCGGCTCGACGAGGAACGCGACCGCCCTACCAGGCCCCGGCTGGCCCCAAGCCCCACTCAGGAGCAATGCGGAAGTGACCAGCGTGAGCGATATCACAAGGCCCACGAAGGTCCCGCGCAGAACCCAGAGCCCACGGCGCCAGAATCGCATCAGAGCGACGATTTCGTTGATGACCAGACTCCTTATGTTGAGGTGACTCCCTAAGGGAGTCGCCTGGGTAAATATCGGCGTCGCGGAAGGTCACCTAAAGGGGAAACCCCTAATTGGCCTCCCTTGGGAATCGACTCTAGATTCGCTTGACACTCAGAATGGCGACGGCTAGACTTAGCTGTCCGCCTAACGGGGGACATTCAGTCGGAAGGCCAAGGCCCCGACCGTGAACACCGCCGGCCACAGTGGGTTCGCGCCCCAGTGGGGATCGTTCCTACGCCGGGACTGGCTCCGGACGATGGCTTTGGTCTCGCTTTGCGATTTCCGCCAGGCCGCATCACATAAGGAGTGGACGTGCCAACAACGAGCCAGCTGATACGTAAGGGAAGGAAGCGTGGAGCGCGCAAGACCAAGGCGCCTGCCCTTCGCTTTACGTACAATGCGCTCAAGAACAAGCTGATACGTGGGAAAGGCTCACCTCAGAAGCGCGGAGTCTGCACTCAGGTGAAGACGACTACGCCGAGGAAGCCGAATTCGGCGCTGCGCAAGATCGCGCGCGTGCGCCTCACCAACGGCATTGAAGTGACCGCCTACATTCCAGGGGAGGGCCACACACTCCAAGAGCACTCGGTTGTGCTGCTGCGAGGTGGCAGGGTCAAGGACCTGCCTGGTGTGCGCTACCAGATCATTCGCGGCGCCCTCGACGCGCAAGGGGTCGCGGGCCGCATGCGGAGCCGCAGCAAGTACGGCACCCGCAAGGGGGGAATCCCCGGCGGCGGAGTCTAGCCAGCCCAGCCGGATCGAATCTGAGAGGAAGCTAACGCGCCCGGTTACAAAGGGCGCGTTGTATAAGAGGGACAGATGTCAAGGCGATCACGCGCAACAAAGCGACCGGTGTTTCCCGATGCCAAGTACGGCAATCGGCTTATGAGCATGTTCATCAACAAGCTCATGGTCGAAGGCCGGAAGAGCCTGGCGGAGCGCATCATGTACCAGGCCCTCGACAAGATCGAGACTAAAGAGAAGCGCGACCCTGTCGAGGTGTTCGAGCAGGCGGTCCAGAACGCGACGCCGGTCGTAGAGGTAAAGCCGCGCCGCGTTGGAGGCGCCACGTACCAGGTCCCCGTCGATATCCGAGCCGAGCGCCGCACAGCGCTCGCTTTGCGCTGGCTACTGCAGTCAGCCCGGGCCCGCAGGGGCCCTACCATGGCAGACCGGCTCGCGGACGAGCTGACAGAGGCTGCCAGCAACCAGGGTGTGACGATCAAGAAGAAGGCCGACACGCATCGCATGGCCGAGGCGAACCGTGCCTTCGCTCACTATCGTTGGTAGCACGCCTGTGGGGCCTCACTTGAGGCCCCACTCCTGTAACGAGAGATTGACATGCCGCGTCAACAGTCCATAGAGAGAGTACGTAACATCGGCATCATCGCCCATATCGATGCCGGTAAGACGACCGTGACCGAGCGCGTCCTCTACTACACCGGCCGCACCTACAAGCTGGGTGAAGTCCATGAAGGCACCGCCGTCATGGACTGGATGGTCCAAGAGCGCGAGCGCGGGATCACCATCACGGCCGCCGCTACGACTGCGGAGTGGAACGGCCATCAGATCAACATTATCGATACGCCCGGCCACGTCGATTTCACAGTTGAAGTCGAACGCTGCCTGCGCGTCCTTGACGGCGGCGTGGTTATCTTCGACGCGGTGCATGGCGTCGAGCCACAGTCGGAGACCGTCTGGCGGCAGGCAGACCGCTACAAGGTGCCGCGCATCTGCTTCGTCAACAAGATGGACCGCATCGGCGCCGACTTCTGGCGCACGATCGATATGATTGCGGAGCGGCTGGAGGCGCGCCCGCTCGCGATTCAGATTCCGATGGGCACGGAGGATAAGTTCGAGGGCGTCATCGACCTGATCGAGGAGAAGGCCTGGACGTTCCCGCCTGGCAAGGAAGTGGACCCCGTCAGCTCGCCGATTCCGGCTGAATCTGCTGAGGACGCGGCGAAATATCGGGAGTTGCTCATCGAGAAGACCGCCGAGGTCGACGACCAGCTCATGATCAGCTACGTCGAGGGCCACGAGGTCACCGTCACGGAACTCAAGAAGGCCCTCCGTCGCGCGACGCTGGCCAGTCTGGCCACACCTGTGATGTGCGGCGCGGCCCTGCGCAACAAGGGCGTACGGCCGCTGTTGGACGCCGTCATCGACTATCTGCCCTCTCCGATCGACGTTCCGGCCATCGCGGGCAACCATCCTAAGACCGGCGATGTCGAGGAACGAACCGCGGACGACGGGGAGCCGTTCTGCGCGCTGGCCTTCAAAATTGTAAGCGACCCCTATGTGGGTCG
The DNA here is from genome assembly GCA_022562155.1 of Chloroflexota bacterium. Taxonomy (GTDB): domain Bacteria; phylum Chloroflexota; class Dehalococcoidia; order DSTF01; family RBG-16-68-14; genus SZUA-185. Next base: position 19,182 of record JADFPV010000023.1, on the reverse strand, counting down.
CTTGGCTTATTTCCGGGTCTACTCCGGCCATGCATCCGAGGGCGATGCACTGCTCAATTCCACGCAAGGCGAGAAGGAGCGCTTCGGCAGGCTCCTACGCATGCACGCCAACAGCCGCGAAGACATTACGGATGTCTACGCGGGCGATATCGCTGCGGCGATTGGCCTCAAAGAAACATTTACGGGTGACACGCTCTGCGACCTCGACAAGCCGATCCTACTGGAATCGATCCGATTCCCCGATCCCGTCGTGTCCCGCTCGATCGAACCAAAGACGAAGGAAGATCAAGACCGCTTGGGCGAAAGCCTACGGCGTCTCTCGGAAGAGGACCCGACGTTCGTCACGCATTACGACGACGAGACCGGCCAGACCATCATCTCGGGGATGGGCGAGTTACACCTCGAGGTGATCGCCGACCGGCTCGTCCGCGAGTTCCGGGTCGAAGCCAACATCGGCCGTCCGGAGGTCGCCTACAAGGAGACGATCACGCGTGAAGCAGCAGCCGAAGGCAGGTTCGTACGGCAAACAGGCGGTCACGGCCAGTTCGGCGTCGTCAACATCGAGATCCGGCCGCGCGACCGGGGCGCCGGGATCGAATTCATCGACCAGACCAGGGGCGGCTCCGTTCCAAAGGAGTTCATCAAGCCAATCGAGACCGGCATTCGGCAGGCGTTGCAGACTGGGATCATCGGGGGCTACACAGTTATCGACATATCCATCTCGCTCATCGATGGGCAGGCGCACGCGGTCGACTCCTCGGAAATCGCGTTCCGCAACGCAGGCATGCTCGCGATTCGAGGGGCGCTCAGCCGAGCAGAAACTATCCTGCTGGAGCCGATCATGAGGCTCGAGATCAGTGCGCCCGACGAGTCGTTCGGAGACGTGCTGGGCGACATCAACAGCAGGCGCGGCCAGGTGATTGGAGTGGAGCCGCGAGGCAAGCTCCAGATCATCCGCGCACTCCTGCCACTAGCCGAATCGTTCGGGTACACTACGGACTTGCGCTCTCTATCTCAAGGGCGCGCGTCGTTCAGTATGGAGTTTGAGCATTACGCACCGGTTCCCAAGGAAGTGACCGAGAAGGTCACGGTAGGCCGGGTCGCGACAGCGAAAGCATAAGACATGCCACAACAGAAGCTACGCATTCGACTCAAGGCCTACGACCACCGCATCTTGGATCAGTCCGCAGAACAGATCGTCGAAGCAGCGGAGAGAACGGGCGCCGTCGTCGCCGGGCCGATTCCCCTGCCCACACACATCAGGAAGTTCACCGTGATCCGCTCGCCCTTCATCGACAAGGACTCACGCGAGCAGTTTGAAATCCGCACCCACAAGCGCATCATCGACATCGAGAACCCGTCTTCGCGGACGGTCGATACGCTGATGCGGCTGCAACTGCCGGCCGGCGTCGACATCGAAGTAAAGCTGTGATCGACGGACTGTTGGGCAGGAAGCTGGGCATGGTCCAGGTCTTCGATAAGGACGGCCACATGCGTGGCGCGACCGTCGTTGAGACCGGTCCCTGCCTGATCACACAGATCAAGACCGCCGACAGGGACGGCTACAACGCCGTTCAGCTCGGCTTCGGCGCCGCCAAGCGCCGGAACAAGCCGATGCGCGGCCACCTAAAGCAGCAGGGCGACCTCCGGTACCTACGCGAGTTCAACGTCGACGACCCGTCCAACCACACCGTGGGCGAGCGCATCGGCGCTGAGATGTTCGAAGCGGGCGACATGGTCAACGTCACGGGCACTAGCAAGGGCCGTGGATTCGCGGGCGTCGTCAAACGCTACCACTTCGCGGGCGGCCCGAAGACCCACGGCCAGTCCGACCGCCATCGCGCCCGCGGCTCGATCGGCGCCGGTAACACGCCGGGACGTGTCTTCAAGGGCATGCGCATGGCTGGCCACATGGGCGATGAGCAGGTGACCGTGAAGCGATTGGAAGTTTTGCAGAGCGACCCGGCTCGCGGACTGCTGATTATCGCCGGCTCTGTCCCGGGCGCCAAAAACGGCCTGCTGAAGATCCGTTACGACCAGCAAACGCTGGAGATCGTCCGTACGCGCGAGCCCAAGCCGGCCGAGGAGGTCAGCCCGCCCGCCGAGGAGGAACAGACGCCCGAGGCCGAAGCAGAAAAAACGGCCGAGGCGACTGCGGAAGAGGCGCCAGAGGCGAAAGGCGGCGAGGATACCCCGTCTGAGGCAGAAGCGGAAGAGGACGCGCCCGAAGCAGGGGAGCAAAAAGAGGAAGCTGATGAGGCCACGTCTAAGGGCGACGCTGATTCTGAAGGCGACGCTTCTGAGGACGCCGATTCTGAGGAATCGGACGAAGAAGAGAAGTCATGAAGCTAGACGTGCAGGACCGCGAAGGCAAGAAGGTGAAGTCGATCGACGTGGACGACTTGGTGTTCGCGACGAAGCCTCACCGCTCGCTTGTCCATCAGGCGATGCTCGCCTATCGGGCGAACCTGCATCGCGGGACGCACAAAACGAAGTCGCGCGGCGAGGTGCGCGGGAGCACCAGGAAGCTGTTTCGCCAGAAGGGTACTGGGCGCGCCCGCATGGGCAGCAACCGCTCGCCGATACGCCGTGGCGGAGGTGTCGCGTTCGGACCCCGGCCTCGAAGCTATCACCAGGACCTTCCAAAGCGCATGCGACGCCTCGCGCTTCGCTCTGTGCTGTCCGCCAAGGTGGCCAGCGGTAAGCTGCGGGTGATCGACACCCTCTCATTCGATAAACCACAGACTAAGGAGCTTAAGAACGTTCTTGCCGCGCTTGGATTCGAGCGGAGCACGCTGGTCGTAACCGGCCAGTCTCTTGAGACCTTGAAGAAGAGTGTAAGCAACCTGCCAAACGTATCCTGCCTACCAGCGGCCTACATGAACGTGCTCGATCTGCTCAACCATCAGGGACTCCTGATGACGGAAGAGGCCGTCCATGTCGCAGAGGCGCTATGGGGCGGTGAAAGGGCAACGAAGCGGCGTGCGCCCGTCCCAGAGGTACCGGCCGGTGTCTAAGACGCTCCACCCGTACGACGTCATCATTCGGCCGCTCATCACCGAGAAGGCCACCAGGCTCGCCGGCGAATCCAAGTACGCGTTCGAGATCGACCGCCGCGCGAACAAGCCACAGGTAAAGAACGCCGTGGAGACCGCCTTCAACGTGAGCGTCACCAAGGTCAACACGATGAACGTCCACGGCAAGCGCCGTCGGGTCGGCGCGCGCGCCACAAAGGCGCCAGACTGGAAGAAGGCGATCGTCACGCTGGCGGAAGGCGATACGATCCAGATATTCGAGGGCGTATAGATGCCGACAAAGCAATTCAAGCCAACGACGCCGAGCCGGCGCGGCATGACGGGGTTCACCTTCGAGGAGATCACGAAGAAGAAGCCGGAACGGAACCTCATCACCTCCAGGAAGCAGAAGGCCGGCCGCAATCAGCAAGGTCGCATCACCGTCCGCCATCGCGGCGGCGGCGCGAAGCGGCACTTGCGCAAGATCGACTTCAAACGCGATAACTTCGGCGTGCCGGGCAAGGTCGCGGCGATCGAATACGACCCGAACCGCACTGCCCGTATCGCGCTGATCCACTATCGCGACGGCGACAAGCGATATATCCTGGCGCCGCAAGGCCTCAAGGTGGGCGAGACGATCTCATCAGGGCCGGACGCGGAGCTGCGTACCGGTAACGCCCTCCCGCTCGCGAACATCCCAACAGGCATGCTCATACACAACATCGAAATGCGACCGGGCGCCGGCGGCCAGCTGGCCCGGGGCGCCGGCACCGCAGTACAGCTGATGGCTCGAGAAGGCGCTACGACCCTGTTGCGACTCCCTTCGGGAGAGATGCGCCGGGTACCATCGGCATGCCTCGCCACGCTGGGCCAGATAGGCAACATAGAGAACAGTCTTACCAAGCTCGGCAAAGCCGGCCGCTCGCGCTGGCGCGGACGCCGCCCGACAGTTCGCGGCTCGGCCATGAACCCGAATGACCACCCGCACGGCGGAGGCGAGGGCAAGGCGCCTATCGGCCTCAAGGCGCCGAAGACGCCGTGGGGTAAGCCAGCGCTCGGCAAGAGGACCCGAGGCAAGAAGCCCTCCGACAAGCACATCGTTAGGCGCAGGAATCAGTAGGTAAGCTTATGTCTAGATCAACGAAGAAGGGACCGTTCGTAGAGGCGAAGCTGCTCAAGCGCGTCCAGGCAGCGCGTGCGAGCGGCGAGCGGACTGTCATCAAAACCTGGTCACGCGCCAGCACGATTCTGCCGGACATGGTCGGCCTCAATATCGCCGTTCACGACGGCCGCCGGCACGTCCCTATCTTCATTACGGAAAACATGGTCGGCCACAAGCTGGGCGAGTTCGCCATGACACGGATCTTCCGGGGTCACAGCGGACGCTCGGAGCGAACAACCCAGGTACGGAAGACGTAGGAATGCAAGTCAGCGCGACCAATCGATACGCGACCGTTTCGCCGACGAAGGTCCGGCTGGTGCTCGCACACCTGCCAGGCAAGTCGATAGAGGACGCGCTAAACCTATTGAAGTTCATGACGACGCCGCACGCCAAGATGATCGCGAAGATCGTCCAGTCAGCCGCCAGCAACGCTGAGAACAACTTCGCGGCCGACCCAGCGAACTTGTACGTGAAGCGTGCCTACGCGGACGACTCCCGCAGGCTGAAGCGCTTTCGGCCTGCCGCCCGCGGGCGCATTCACCCATACATGCACCGCACGAGCCACATCACCATCACGGTAGACGAACGGGAGCAGTAGCGTGGGACAGAAAGTACACCCAACCGGTTTCCGCATCGGCATCATTTACGACTGGCAGAGCAAGTGGTTCGCCGACCACAACTACAGAGAGCTACTGCTGGAAGACCTCAAGATCCGCGACTATCTTGAGGAAACGATGCGCGACGCCGGCGTCGCCCGCGTCGAGATCGAACGCGACGCGAACATGGTAACGGTCACGATCCACACCGCCAAGCCTGGCATCGTCATCGGTCGCGGCGGGCAGAAGGTCGATGAGCTACGCGGCAAGCTGGAAACGCTGACGAATAAACGCATTCGGGTGAACATCCAGGAAATCCGCATGCCGGAGCTGGAGGCGACCCTGGTTGCGCGCAACATCGCCGATCAGCTCGAGCGCAGAGTCGCCTTCAGGCGCGCCCTCAGGCAGACGGTCTCGCGCACAATGGCGCGCGGAGCCGAAGGCTGCAAGGCGACGGTCGCGGGCCGGCTCGGCGGCATCGAGATGTCCCGCACCGAGAGCACCATGGAGGGTCGCGTGCCACTCCACACAATGCGTGCCGACATCGACTACGGCCAGGCCGAGGCGGCCACGACCTTCGGTCGAATCGGCGTGAAGGTCTGGATCTACAAAGGCGACCGGCTGCCTGAGCGACGCGAGGCCGCCGCCTCTGAGAAGCGCCCCGATGAAGCGCAGGCCAGGCCTCCGACAGCCGCGCCTAAGGCCACACCGGAACCCGCCCCCGCCGAACCGCCGGCAGCCCCGCCTGAAGCGACCGTAGAGCCCGCTCCCGCCGAACCACCGGCTGCCGCGCCTGAAGCGACCGCAGAGCCCGCTCCCGCCGAACCGCCGGCAGCCGCGCCTGAAGCGACCGCCGAACCACCGGCAGCCGCGCCTGAAGCGACCGCAGAGCCACCGGCAGCCGCGCCTGAAGCGACCGCAGAGCCCCCTCCCGCCGAACCACCGGCAGCGACCGCAGAGCCCGCTCCCGCCGAACCGCCGGCAGCCGCGCCTGAAGCGACCGCAGAGCCCGCTCCCGCTGAACCGCCGGCGGATACGCCTGAGAAGACAGCAGAGCCCGCTCTGGCCGTGGAAGCGACAACCACAGAAGAGCCCGCAGCCGAAGTACAAGCTGCTGAAACTGAGGAATCGGCCAAGGCGTAATGCTGCAACCTAAGCGAGTTGCGTGGCGCAAAGCGCACCGAGGCCGCCGAAGAGGACAGGCGAGCAGCGGGACTACCGTCACCTTTGGCGAGTTCGGCCTGCAGGCGCTTTCAAACGACTGGGTCACAGCCCGCCAAATCGAGGCTGCCCGCCGGGCCATCACGCACGAGCTGCGCCGTGGTGGGAAGGTCTGGATCCGAGTCTTTCCGGACAAGCCGGTCTCTAAGAAGCCGGCTGAGACGCGCCAGGGCAAGGGTAAAGGGCCTGTTGAGTTTTGGGTCTCTGTAGTAAAGCGCGGGCGCATGCTGTTTGAAGTCGCGGGCGTCCGCGAAGAGCTTGCCCGCGAGGCGATGCGCCTGGCCGCCCACAAGTTGCCGGTAAAGACGCGGTTCGTCATCAAGGAGCACCAGGAGTTCTAATGCCAGCGAAACAACAGGCAGCCGAACTGCGCGACCTCAACGATGAGGACCTGGCCAAGGAGCTTGAAGAGACCTATCGAGAAATGTTTACCACCAGGCTCCAACTCTCAACGCGACAGCTCGCGAACACGTCGCAGGCGCGAAAGGTGCGCACGAAGCTGGCTCAGATCAAGACAATTCAGCGCGAGCGCGAGCTTGCCGCCCTCTACGAGGCGGCCACGCAACCGCAGGACGAGGAGGAATAGGTGGCAGGACGTCAAAAGACCATGACCGGCCGCGTCGTCAGCGACAAGATGGACAAGACTGTCGTCGTGATGGTCCAATCCACA
>JADFPV010000023.1:0-12421 GCA_022562155.1 Chloroflexota bacterium | reverse complement strand
ACGCTACTTCGCGCATGATGAAGGCGATGCCAAGCCTGGCGACCTGGTGCGCATAGAGGAAACGCGCCCCTTATCCCGACACAAGCGCTGGCGTGTCGCTGAGATTCTGCGGCGAGGGGAAGTTGCCGAAATCGCACCGCGCGAGATCGATAGCGAATACTTGTCGAAGGAGCGCGAGGTTCAAACGCCACTGCCCCCGCCGCCACGCAAGGAGCCAGTCGACGAAGGAGTTGCTGACGAAGCGACTGCTGACGATGCAGATGGCGACGAAGCTCCGACAGCGGAGGTAGAGACCCAGGAGCCTGAAGCTTCCGACGACGCGGACGAGGAGCCCGCTGAGGAGGCGGTGAACGCGGAAGAAGCGTCTGACGACAACGCGGACGAGGAGCCCGCTGAGGAGGCGGTGAACGCGGAAGAAGCGTCTGACGACGACGCGGACGAGGAGCCCACGACCGGCTCGGATGACGACGAAGCGCCAGAAACGGAAGAGGAAGAACAGGCGTGATCCAGAAGTACACCCGGCTGACGGTCGCTGACAACTCAGGCGCGCGCCAGATCATGTGCTTCCAAGTTCTGGGCGGCACGCGCAGGCGCTACGCTCGGGTAGGAGATGTCTTCGTAGCCTCCGTCAAGCAAGCCCAGCCGGGTTCCGCCATCAAGAAGGGTGATGTGGTGAAAGCCGTTGTCGTACGTACCGTGAAGGGCTGGCAACGCCCCGATGGCTCCTCAATTAAGTTCGATGAAAACGCCGCCGTGATACTAGAAGATGACCTGCAGAATCCGCAGGGCACGCGGATCTTTGGCCCTGTCGCTCGCGAGCTGCGGGACCGCAAGTTCATGAAGATCATCTCGCTCGCCCCGGAGGTTGTCTGATGCAACGGATCAGGAGAGACGATACGGTGCTGGTGATCCGCGGCAGAGAGCGTGGCAAGCAGGGCCAGGTGCACCAGGTGATCCCAAACAAGAACCGGCTGCTCATTACGGGCCTGAACATGGTGAAGCGCCACCAACGGCAGCAAGACGAACGAACGCCGGCCGGCATCATCGAGAAAGAGTCGCCCATTAGCACATCGAACGTGAAGCTGATCTGCCGCGCCTGCGAGAAGCCGGTGCGCGTCAGCTTCCGCCTGCGCACCGACGGCGTGAAAGTGCGTGTATGCAAGTCGTGCGGACAGGACATCGATTAAATGGAACCAAGAATGAAGCAGCGGTATCGAGAAGAAGTCGCTCCCGCCTTGATCGAGGAGTTCAGCTACGCGAACAAGATGCAAGCGCCTCGAGTCGAGAAGGTGGTGGTCAACATTGGCCTCGGCGAAGCGCTCCAGGACGCGAAGGCGCTAGACGCGGCTTCGATGGATATCGCGACAATTACGGGCCAGAAGCCCGTGATCACGCGGGCGCGCAAGTCGATCGCGAACTTCAAGGTCCGCGAAGGCAACGCTATCGGCGTGATGGTGACCATGCGCGGCAGCCACATGTGGGAGTTCCTGGATAGGCTAGTGAACGCAACGCTTCCTCGTATCCGCGACTTCCGCGGCGTCTCGCCGAAGGCATTCGATGGCCGGGGTAACTTTAGCCTTGGTGTGCAGGAGCAACTGATCTTCCCGGAGATCGACTACGACAAGATCGACCGCGTCCGTGGCATGCAGATCAACATCGTGACCTCAGCACGCACGGACGAAGAAGGAACCCGGCTTCTGGAGCTGTTGGGCATGCCCTTCAGCAAGGGGGCCTAGGGGCGCCCAGGAGGGATCGATGGCGAAGAAAGCACTGGTAGAGAAAGCGAAACGGCCGCCCAAGTTCTCATCGCGGACGGTCCGGCGCTGTCAGCGATGCGGACGGCCCCGCTCCGTCATGCGCTACTTCGGGCTCTGCCGTATCTGTTTTCGAGAGCTTGCGCTGCAGGGCAAACTGCCCGGCGTCAAGAAGTCAAGCTGGTAAAAGGGGGTTAGACCAATGACGATGACTGACCCAATCGCCGACATGCTCACACGCCTACGAAATGCGGTGATGGTGAAGCACGACTATGTCACGATCCCCTCATCCAAGGTGAAGCTCGCTATCGCAAAAGTCCTGAAGGAAGAGGGCTTTATCCGGGACTACGAGTCGTTTGAGGAAGGCCCGGGCCGCTTCATGAAAGTGCAGCTCAACTACACCGAAAATAAGGAGTCGCTACTGACCGGCCTGAAGCGCGTGAGCCGACCCGGCCTGCGCGTGTACGTTCAGAAACGGGAAATCCCGCGCGTGTTCAACGGGCTCGGCATCGCCATCCTCTCTACGCCAAAGGGCATCATGGCCGGCCAGCAGGCCTGGCGCGCTCACATGGGCGGTGAGGTGCTCTGCTACGTCTGGTAGGTAATCATGTCACGCATAGGTAAGCAGCCGATACCCGTTCCATCCGCCGTCGATGTAAAGATCGATGGGCTGTCGGTCACCATCAAGGGTCCGATTGGCGAGCTGCAACGGGACGTTCACCCCGACATACGCGTGGTGCTGGACAACGACAAGATCGTCGTGACCCGCCCCAGCGACCGCCCGAACCACCGCGCCCTGCACGGACTGACCAGGGCTCTTCTCCAGAACATGGTCATTGGCGTGGAGACGGGCTTCAAGAAGACGCTGGAGATGCACGGCGTTGGCTACAGGGCACAGCAGATGGGTTCCAACATCCAGGTTTCTGTTGGATTCTCGCACCCCGTCGACGTCGAGGCGCCGAAGGGCATTAAGATCGAGATTGAGGGTAACGACAAGATCATCGTCAGCGGCAGTGACAAGGAGCAGGTGGGACAGACCGCCGCTGAAATCCGCCAGATCAGGCCGCCCGAGCCCTATAAGGGCAAGGGCATTCGTTATGAGGGCGAGTACGTTCGCCGCAAGGCCGGCAAGGCCGGCAAGACCATGATGCAGTAATGAAACGTTCAAAGACTTCGCAGGCCGCACGTATTCGGCGCCACATGCGTCTACGCAGGCGCATCCGCGGCACGCAGGAGAAGCCGCGGTTGGCCGTGTACCGCAGCCTTTCACACATCTATGCGCAGGTGATCGACGACGACCGCGGCCACACGATCGCGTCCGCATCGGACGTCGAAGCGGCAGCTCGAGCCGAGGCCAAAGGCAAGCGCAAGAGCGACATCGCGAAGCTTGTTGGCGAACTGATCGGGAAGCGCGCGAAGGAAAACGGCATCAGCACCGTGGTCTTCGACCGCGGCGGCTACCAGTTCCACGGGCGCGTGAAAGCGCTCGCGACCGGTGCGCGTGAGGCCGGCCTCAAGTTCTAAGGAGTAGCATGGTGACACAGAGCCAGCCGCAGACGCAGCAGTTCGACGAGAACCAGGAGCCTGAACTCATTGAGAAGGTGCTCTACATCAACAGGATCTCGAAGGTCGTCAAGGGCGGCCGCCGCTTCAACTTCAGCGCTGTCGTCGTCGTTGGCGATGGTCAGGGCAGCGTGGGCGCCGGTCTGGGTAAAGCCCACGAAGTGCCTGAGGCGATCCGCAAGGGTGCGACCATCGCCCGACGCAACCTCATCAAGATACCGATGCAGGGCTCGACGATTCCGCACGAGGTGCTGACGCGATTCGGCGCCGCGAAGGTGCTGTTGAAGCCCGCCTCAGCCGGTACCGGCGTCATCGCCGGTGGTGGCGTTCGCGCCGTGGTGGAGGCGGCGGGTATTCGCGACATCCTGTCGAAGTCACTCGGCAGCAACAACCCGATCAACATCGTGAAGGCCACGATTCGAGGGCTCGCCAGCCTCCGCATACCATCCGAAGTCGTTGCCCGTCGCAGAGCCAGCGTGAGGCCTGCTCCCCAGCCGGAGGCCCCTGCCCCAGCCGAAGGAGTTGCCCCCCCGACGGAGGAGGCGTCTGCGGAGGCCGCCACGGCGGAACTGCCAACGGAGCAAACCGATGCCTAAGCTGCGGATTACGTGGGTCCGCAGCACCATCGGGCGCAGGTTTGACCAAAAGCGCACGGTGAAGGCCCTTGGATTGCGACGTCTTGGGCACACCGTCGAACATGGGGACTCACCTTCGGTGCGTGGTATGATAAAGAAGGTGCACCATTTAGTGTCCGTCGAGGAAGCTGAGGACTAGCCGTGCAACAACACGAACTACGTCCCCCTCGCGGCGCGAAGAAGAACCGTAAGCGCATCGGCCGTGGCAACGGCAGCGGCCACGGTACCTATTCTGGCAAGGGTATCAAGGGCCAGCAGTCCCGCTCTGGCTACAAGACACGCCCGGGGTTCGAGGGCGGACAGACGCCGCTGATTCGCCGCCTCCCCCACCGTCGCGGCTTCCACAACCCGTTCCGCGTCGATTACGTTCCGGTCAGCCTGAAGCAGCTCGCGCGTATCGAAGGGGCCGATGTTACACCGGAGTCGCTGCGCGACGCCGGCGTGGTCAGCTCCGTCCGCCAGCCAATCAAGATCCTCGGCGATGGTGATCTAACCAACGCCCTCACCGTCAAGGTCCACCGCGTGTCGGCCTCCGCTCGAGCGAAGATCGAAGCTGCGGGCGGCACGGTTGAAGAGCTGACGCCGCGCAAGGACCCGGAGCAGAAACGCCAGCGCCGCAAGAAGAAGAGCGCCGCCCCGAAGGCGGAAGCTCAGGCTGAAGAGCCGGACTCCGCCGAGGACGCGGACTCCACCGAGGAGTCCGCAGCGGACGACGCACCCAAGGAGGACGACGAACAGAATGGCGAGTAGGACTGCCCGACAGCAGCAAGCGCCGAGGCCGCGACTTCTCCAGGCGCTCATCGACGCGTTTCGCCAGCCAGACATTCGCCAGAAGCTCCTGATTACGATCGGGCTGCTGGTTATCTTCCGCTTCGTCGCACACGTACCGATCCCGGGCGTGAACCGGGCCCTCCTAGAACAGGCCTTCGAAAACAACGCCCTGCTGGGGCTCTTTAACCTCTTCAGCGGCGGCGCGCTTCGTAACCTGAGCGTGGCCGCCCTCGGCGTCTACCCATTCATCACGGCCCAGATCATCCTGAACCTGCTCGTGCCGATCGTGCCCAGCCTGCAGGCGCTTTCTCGAGAGGGCGAATCAGGCCGCAACCGCATCCAGCTCTACACGCACTACCTGGCCGTCCCCATGGCCATCGTCCAGGGCTACGCCCAGCTAGTCATTCTGCAGAACGCCGGAGCGATCAGTGGCATTGGGTTCACCGGTCCGGAGGCCCTGCCAACCATTTCGGCCGTGATCTCGATGTTGGCGGGCACGATGTTCCTGGTCTGGCTCGGCGAGCTGATTACGGAGAACGGCATTGGAAACGGCATTTCGCTGATCATCTTCGGCGGCATCGTCGCCGGCCTGCCATCGCTGTTCCCGAACATCGTCAGCCAGAACGTCGGCTGGTTCAGCATCGGCGCGATGATCGCCATCGGTCTCGCGGTCCTGGCGGCGATCGTGTTCGTGCAGGAGGCGCAACGGCGGATCCCCGTTCAATATGCCCGTAGCGTCTTTAGATCGGGCCGGATGTACCGGCAGTCAGGGCAGAGCCATATCCCGCTGCGAGTGAACTCGGCAGGCATGATTCCGCTGATCTTTGCCTTCTCCATCGTCATCTTCCCACCTGTCGCCGCAGACTTCGTCCGCAACCAGACCGACACGGTGTGGGTAGTCAACTTCGCGGACGCGGTCGTCAACTGGTTCGGACCGACGGGTGCCATCGTGTCACCGGTCTTCATCATCACCGTCTTCTTGCTGGTGATGATCTTCACGTTCTTCTACACGCTGGTGGTCTTCCAGCAGCAAAATATGGCGGAAAACCTCCAGAAGAACGGCGGCTTTGTCCCCGGCATCCGGCCGGGGCGCCCCACCGCCGAGTACATCATGCGCGTCCTAGTGCGCATCACGTGGGGAGGCGCCATCTTCCTTGGCTTCGTAGCGATTGTCCCCTACTTGTTGCCTTATGTGGTAACCGGGTTCCAGAACGTCAACTCGTTGACGTTGAGCGGCACGGGCCTCCTGATCATGGTCGGCGTGGTGCTAGATACGATGCGCCAGCTTGAGGCGCAACTCATGATGCGCAACTACGAGGGCTTCATTCGCTAGCTCTCTGACACCAGCGACAATCGAGGAAGGGCTTGAATCTGATTTTGCTCGGCCCACCGGGCACTGGTAAAGGCACGCAAGCCAGGCTGATCGCCGATCGGCTCGGAGCGCTACACGTCGCGACAGGTGATCTCTTCCGTAATGCCGTGAAACAGGGTTCGGAACTTGGGGCACGCGCGAAGGAGTACATGGACCGTGGCGAACTTGTGCCGGACGACGTGACTATCGACATGCTATTCGACCGTATCGACCAGCCGGACGCGCAGAGCGGCGTGATTTTTGATGGTTTTCCGCGAACGCTCCAGCAGGCCGAGGCGCTGGACAAGGCGCTCGCCGGCAAGGGTAAAGCGGTCGACGCAGCCCTCCACATCACTGTGCCGGACGATGAAATCGTCCGGCGCTTGAGCGGACGCTGGCTGTGCCCAGACTGCGGCGCCATCTATCAGGAGCAGACGCAGCCCCCAATCAAGGCTCAACTCTGCGACGACTGCGGAAACGAACTGCAGCAGCGCGACGACGACAGACCCGCGGTGGTGCGGGCTCGGCTGGAAAAGCAACGACCGCCGACAGAGATGCTTGACTACTATCGAGGCCAAAACAGGCTCGTCGACATCGATGGAGCGCAGGCGCCCGACGACGTGACAAGGGACCTGCTAGCCGAGATTGAGAGGGCAACCACCAGAATTAGTAATTAGCATATGCCAATAATCATCAAATCCGACGAAGAGATCGAGATCATGCACGAAGCTGGCCGTATTCTGGCCGAGGTGCTGGAACTTCTGCAGGCGGAGGTTCGCCCTGGCCTTATCATCCTTGATCTTGATACAATCGTGAAAGAGGAATACCTTCGCCGGGACGTGGTGCCCACGTTTCTTGGGTACCAGGGATATCCGGCGCATGTTTGTGTGTCCGTGAATGAAGAGATCGTTCACGGCATCCCGGGTGACCGTGCGCTGCAAGACGGGGACATCGTCGGCATTGATCTGGGCTTGACTCACAAGGGGTTCGTCGCGGACTCAGCGCTGACAATCGGTGTGGGCCAGATAGGCCAGGAGAAGCAACGGCTGATCGATACCACCTATCAGTCCCTTTGGGCAGGCATTCGGGCGGCTCAGCCCGGCGCTAGGCTGAGCGACATCTCACATGCGGTTCAGACGTGCGCCGAGCCGGAAGGATATTCCCTAGTGCGTGAGTACGTCGGACACGGTATCGGACGCGACATGCACGAAGACCCGCGGGTGCCTAACTTCGGTCTTCCTGACCGAGGTCCGGTGCTGAAAAAAGGCATGGTGCTGGCCTTGGAGCCAATGGTCAACATGGGAGACTGGCGTACCAAGAAGCACGATGACGGCTGGACTGTGAGTACGCTCGATGGCAGCCTCTCGGCTCACTTCGAGCACACGGTGGCTATTACGGAACATGGACCGATGGTGCTGACGCTGCGGAGCGACGAGCAGGAGCTGGCAGCAGCGTTGGAGCAGCCCGCTGAAGTACGGAGTTAGATGCCGAAGAAGGACGCGATCGAGGTTGAGGGTGTGGTGAAGCTGCCACTTCCAAACGCTATGTTCAGGATCGACCTCGCGAACGGCCATGAAGTACTCGCTCACATTTCTGGAAAGATGCGCAAGAACTACATCAGAATCGTCCTCGGCGACCGAGTCCTCGTTGAGCTATCGCCGTACGATCTGAGCCGTGGGCGCATCACGTATCGGTTCAGGTAAGGACAAGCAGGCATGAAAGTCCAAGCATCTGTCAAACGTCGCTGCGACAACTGCCAAATCGTGCGCCGGCGAGGCGTCGTCCGCGTAGTCTGCCAGAACCCGCGCCACAAGCAGCGTCAGGGCTAGGAGCAAGAGATGGCACGCATCGCCGGCATCGACGTACCACGGGACAAGCGGATCGACGTTTCGCTGCGATACATATTCGGCATCGGCGCGACCAGCGCGGCCAACATCTGCGAGCAAGCGCGCGTCGATGGTTCCACCAAGACGAACGACCTTGCCGATGATCAGGTCACCCGCATCCGTGAGGTGATCGACCGCACGTGCACGGTTGAAGGTGACCTGCGACGCCAGGTGCGTCAGAACATCCAACGCCTGATCGAAATCAACTGCTACCGGGGCATTCGCCACCGGCGCAATCTACCCGTCCGCGGCCAACGCACGCGCACCAACGCCCGCGGCCGCAAGGGACCAAGCAGACCAATCGCCGGCAGGAAGAAGACGCTGTCTAAGAAGTAGTCCGGCGAGTAGCCGCTGCAAGGAGCAAGTATGGGAACAGGAGCACGAAAGCGAGAGCGGAAGTCCGTCCCGAGGGGCCGGGCTTATATCCAGTCTACCTTCAACAACACACTGATCACCGTGACCGACCCAAACGGCAACGTGATTGCCGCCGGCAGCGCCGGCACGGTCGGCTTCAAGGGCTCGCGGAAATCCACGCCGTTCGCGGCCGGACAAGCCGCCGAGCGCGTCGCCCGCAAGGCAATGGACAACGGCATGCGTCAGGTGGACGTGAGCGTGAAGGGCCCCGGCTCTGGACGGGAGGCTGCCATCCGTTCGTTGGAGGCAGCAGGCCTAAGCATCCTGAGTATTCGTGACGTGACGCCCATGCCGCACAACGGCTGCCGGGCGCGCAAACGGCGTAGAGTCTAGGAGGAACCTGCATGGCCCGATATACGGGCGCCGTCTGTCGGCTTTGCCGCCGGTACGGCGACAAGCTTTATCTCAAGGGGGACCGCTGTATGGGCCCCAAGTGCGCCTTCGAGCGGCGGCCTAACCCGCCCGGCCAGACGAAGCGCTTCGGTATGCGCCGTCGCCGCGTGTCGGACCGCGCGCTCCAGCTGCAGCATAAGCAGCGGGCGCGGGCCACGTACGGCGTGCTGGAGAAGCAGTTCCGGCGCTACTACAAGGAAGCCCTACGCCGCAGCGGGGTCACGGGCGATACGCTTGTCCGCCTGCTTGAAGGGCGCCTCGACAACGTCGTCTACCGGCTCGGGTTCGCCGATTCGCGAGCGCAGGCGCGCCAGATAGTACGTCACGGCCACATCACGCTGAACGGGCGATTGACGGACATCCCATCATGCGCCGCCAAGGTCGGTGACGAGATTACCTGGTCCGAAAAGGGCAAGAAAACCGAGCTGCTGAAGGTCATGCAGGAGACCATGCAGGGGAAAGAGATCCCTGACTGGCTAGGTGTAGACGCGGCCACGATGACCGGCCGCGTCGTTGCTCAGCCAGACGTCGCCCAGGTGGGCGCCAAGTTCGACCCAGCGGTCATCGTCGAGTACTACTCGCGTTAGGGGAAGGCATACATGAACGTCGCCAGCTTCGAAACAACAGAGCCTGCCAGCCTTACGGTCATTGAGCCGGAGGCGCCGCACCTCACGGTCGACGAAGAGACCGAGAACTACGCGCGTCTGTCGGCCGAGCCGTTGGCAGCCGGCTTCGGTATCACGTTGGGCAACTCCCTCAGACGCGCCCTCCTCAGTTCTCTGCCGGGCGCAGCGATTACGTCTATCCGCGTCGAGGAAGTCGTGCATGAGTTCTCCACGATCAAGGGTGTCAGGGAAGACACGATGGAGCTCCTCTTGAACTTCAAGGAGATCCGGCTGCGGCCGCTCTCGGAGCGCCCCGGAAAGCTCTACCTTGAGGCGCGCGGCGCGGGCAAGGTAACGGCCGGAGACATTCAGGTGGCCGCGGACTACGAGATCGTGAACCCGGACCTCTACCTCGCCACGCTGGACTCCGACAAGGCACAGTTGACCGTTGAGTTCACCGTCGAACGCGGCCAAGGCTACCTGCCGGCCGATACGTCCGAAGGGCTGCCGATCGGCGTGATCCCTGTAGACGCCATTTTCAGCCCCGTGCGCAAGGTCAACTATCACGTCGAGCATACGCGCGTCGGTCAGATGACGAACTACGACAAGCTGGTCCTGGAAGTGTGGACGGACGGCACCATGACGGCTGCGGACGCCGTCAGCGCCAGCGCGGACATCCTGCGAGAGGAGCTAGTGATCTTCGCGCAGCTCGGTAAGCCGGAGCCAGCTGTTGTCGAACATGGCGTAGGGCGCGGCGTGGCGCTGGACGCCGACAAGTACAACACGCCGATCGAGGAGCTGGACCTCTCAGTTCGCGCCTACAACTGCCTGAAGCGCAGCGGCCTGATGACCGTCGGCCAGGTGCTTGAGAAGAGCGAGGACGAGCTGCTGACGCTCCGCAACTTCGGTCAGAAGTCCTACGACGAACTGAAGGCTAAGCTGAGCGATCTCGGCTACATCCAGGAATCTAAGGACTCCGAAGGCGAAGCCCTCGCTGACGGCGATGACGCCGTCAGCCCACTGGGCGCCGCTCTCATCCAGGCGCTGCAGGAGGCCGGCGAAGACCCCAGCGAACTGCTGGAGACGGCAGACGAGAAGGCGTAGAGTTCCATGCGACATCGCCTAGGCTACAACAAACTCAGCAGGCCTAGCGGCCACCGTAAGGCGCTGCTGCGAAACTTGGTCAAGGACCTGCTGCGTTACGAATCGATACGCACGACAGAGCCGAAGGCCAAGGAGATGCGCCGCAGCGCGGAGAAGATGATCACGCTGGGTAAGGACGGCAGCCTCCACGCGCGCCGCCAAGCGCTCAAGTACCTCAACGACAAACAGCTCGTCGCGGAGGTCTTCGAAGAGCTGGCACCGCGCTTCGCCGGCCGCAACGGCGGCTACACGCGCATCCTCAAGCTCGGGCCGCGCGGCGGTGACGGCGCTCCGATGGCCAGAATCGAACTCCTGGCCGAAGAGGAGTGAGCGAGGCCGCCTCGCAGCGCAGAATCGCCCTCGTCCTCGAATACGACGGCACAGACTTCAGTGGCTCCCAGGCACAACCGGACGCCCCTAGTATCCAGCACGCGCTTGAAGCCGCCATCGAGCAGTTGACAGGCAAGCGGCCGCGTGTGGCCCTCGCGGGACGCACGGACGCGGGCGTCCACGCCCGGGGCCAGGTAGGCGCCTTCGACACCAGCTCCAGCCTCCAGACGCCGGTCTTCGTGAGCGGGCTGAACGCTCACCTACCCGACCAGATCGCGGTCCGAAGTGCCCGCGAGGTCAACGCTGATTTCGACCCACGACGTCATGCCGTGAGCCGTACGTATCGCTACACGATTCACAACGAGGCTGCGCGCTCGCCCCTCGCTCGCATTCGCGCGTGGCACGTCCGTGAGCCACTCGACACGGCCCCGATGCAGCAGGCCGCGTCATTACTCGTCGGCGAGCACGACTTCGCGTCGTTCACACGCGACGAAGGCATCCTGACGGTCCGCTGCGTTCGCCGCTGCCGTGTATCAACTGAGCCTCCTAACGTGTTCGTCGAGATGGAGGCGAACGGGTTTCTCCGCAATCAGGTCCGTCGCACCGTCGGCGCTCTAGTCCAGGTCGGAGGTGGCAAGCTGAACGTCGACGGCTTTCAGAGGCTCCTAGACGTCCCTGAACTGGCGTCGGCGGGCCCGGTAGCGCCTCCGCAGGGTCTTTGCCTTGAAGGCGTCGTCTATCCGGGCCTCGACCTTATGGACACAGACGCGCTATGATAAGCCTTGAGCCCGCCTCAGGCGGGCTTTATAGGGTAATGAATACTAAGACATACTCGCTGAGCTCAAAGGACGTAGAGGTCCGCTGGCACGTCATCGACGCCACGGATAAGCCGGTGGGCCGTCTCGCGACGGAGGTGGTGCATCTCCTCCGCGGCAAGTATCGCCCCACCTACACGCCTCACATGGACAACGGCGACTTCGTGGTTGTCGTGAACGCGTCGAAGGTACGGGTGACGGGCAGCAAGGCGCAGCAGAAAATCTACTACCGGCACTCCGGCTACCCCGGCGGCCTTACGGAGACGCCCTTTGACCGCATGCTAGAGAAGCATCCAGAGCGAATCATCCAGGCGGCGGTGAAGGGCATGATCCCGCATAACCGGTTGGGACGCAAAATCCTGCGCCACTTCAAGGTCTACGCAGGCCCAGACCACCCGCATGAGGCACAGGTGAACGCTGGCAAGGGTGAGGCAACGGCGGACGAGTCTGGGACTGAGAAGGCTCAGCCTGAAGCTGAGGCGGTCAAGGCTGAGGCCTCCGCGTGACGGACGAGCATTACTACTACGGTACCGGACGCCGGAAGAACGCGGTCGCGCGCGTACGGCTGTTCCCGGGCGCAGGCGAGCACATTGTGAACGAAAGGCCGATGGAAGAGCTGTTCACGCGTCTGCAGCATCGCTACAAGATCCTTCAGCCACTGGTAGCAACCGAGGCCACAGACAAGTTCCATGCCCAGGTGAAGGTCGCGGGCGGCGGCATCACAGGCTGGGCGGACGCGATCGCGCACGGCATCGCCCGCG
>JADFPV010000086.1:8929-11655 GCA_022562155.1 Chloroflexota bacterium | reverse complement strand
TGCCGCGGCCCTCAAGCTGCTCCTCTTCCGTCGCCCAAGCTTCGTACGTGGCTTCCAGCCCTGCCGCATCGAATGCGGCCTGGAAGATCGTCGGGCTGAGTGAGTGCGCGAGCGGGTATCCGATGACGCCGGCGGTATGACCGCTGGTGGCGCGCTTCATGATGGACATTCCCCGCTATCGGCGATGTTGATGTTTTCGAGGTGCTGGTCCAGGGTTTCCGCGAACATGTGGGCTCCGCTCCCGTCTTGGCAGGCGACGAAGTAGAGAACGTCTGTTGTGGCGGGCTGTACGGCGGCCAAGATGGAGTCTAGGCCGGGATTCGCGATGGGGGCTGGCGGTAATCCTGGAAGCACGTACGTATTATACGGGGACTCCAGCGCGAGGTCAGCTTCGGTGAGGTCGCGCTTCCAGTAGCCGAACTGCTCGACGTTGGCCGGGTCGTTGGCGACCGCATACTGGACTGTCGGATCGGCCTGGAGCGCGATGCCGGATTCAAGCCGATTCAAGAACACGGCGGCGATCGTAGAGCGCTCTTCAGATACGACTGCCTCGCGCTCGATGATCGATGCCAGCGTGACTGCCTGAAGCAACGTCAGCCCGCTGGCCGCGAGTGGCGCCTCGATGCTCTCCTGATAGCGCTCGTCGAACGCACTGAGGAGAAGCTGGACGACCTGAGAAGCGTCGACGTCGAGGAGGAAGTTGTAGGTGGCGGGAAAGAGGAACCCCTCCAGGGAGGCTCCCTCGGGGAGTGCTGTAAGAAAGCTCGCCTCAAACGGGCCTTGAAGCGCCGAGAGGAACTCTCCGGCGGAGACGATGTTCTCTTCCTCCAGCAGTTGCGCGATCTCCTCCAGACGCAGCCCTTCGCGGATGGTTACGCCGGACGCGGCCGTCCGGCCCTGGCTGATGCGCCTGATGGTGCTCAATGCGGTCTCGCCGAGGCCGAACTCATAGTCGCCGGACTCTAGGTCGTTTCCGACGTCCATGAGGGCCGCCAGTACGACGAAGAGCCGCTCACTCTGGATCACGCCGGCCTCTTCCAGCTTCTGGCCGATATCGCCCGCGCTCTCTCCCTCCTCAACGGTGATGATGAACATGGGGTTGTCGGGCTGAGTGGTTGGGCCGAAACGTTCCGGAGCATTGTCGAGGAGCGAGCCGGGCGTGCCGCTGAGCAGCCAAATGCCGATGCCCAGCATCACTACCAGTCCGATCCCGACGATGAGCGGAAGCGAGCGGGTATCAATCATAGCTTGGAAGCGCCACTTGGCAGTAACCCGTCCAGATAGCCTTGCAGGATGACGGCGGCCGCAACGTCGTCCACCGGCTTGCGTGCTCCGCGGGTCTTCTTCACTGACCGACGTGCTTGGGCCGTCGATAGCCGTTCGTCGCGGAGATCTACTGGCAGCCCGGTGACGTCTCGCAGCGTCTGAGCGAATTCGCCCACTTTACGCGCTTGCGGCCCGACCTTTCCGTCCATAGACAGCGGATGCCCAAGCACGAGGCGCTCTACGTCTTCGGCCTGCGCTATCTCCTTAATCGCCAGTGCATCGGACAGAGCATCTTGAGAATTGAGGATGCGCAGCGGTACGGCGAGGCGGCCTTCCGGGGACGAGATGGCGATGCCGATGCGCCGCTCTCCGAGGTCGATTCCCAGAATACGAGTCACCTTGGCCTGCTCTCCGATCTCCACCCACCGATTCGGGGTATTATAGGCGCGGGCCGGACTGATGATCGAGACACGGAACCCGCCACTCCTGAAGTCGGCGCGGCCGGTCGATAGTTGGCATGTAGGGAATATCCGACTTGACAGGCCACAAGAGCACCGATAGCATAGGCAGCAACTCGCGGTCTACGCGTGATTATGTTGACCGCGAGCTGTGAGTGAGATACTCGATACGTGGAACGAACAGACGACGAACCCCCTCCTGATAGAACCTCATCCGCGGCCCTAGCTGGAATGGCACCGTGCGACCGGCGGCTTACTGCTGTCAATTTGCGCGCTAGGTTTGTGATTGGCGGTTGATTCACAGCGGCTCCCGCCTCGTGGAGTCGAAGAACCTACTTTCTTGTGACCGTATGACCGTCGATTTAACTAGCTGGACAGCCATCATCCTCGCCGCAGGCGAAGGGACGAGGATGCGCTCGTCGCTGCCCAAGGTCCTCCATCCGCTCGCGGGTAGGCCGATGTTGCACTACGTCGTCGAGGCCGCTCGCGAGGCCGGCATCGCGAAGATCGTGGTGGTCGTTGGGCTGGACGCTGACGAAGTGCGAAGGGCTGCAGGCGATGGCGTGGCCTTTGCCGTCCAAGCGGAACGGCTGGGAACGGGCCATGCTCTGTTGCAGGCGCAAGAGGCCGTTGGCGACGCTGAACGCGTGCTCGTCCTGAACGGCGACGTGCCGCTGATTACGGCTGAGACGTTACACCGCCTCGCCACCGCCCATGAGGAGACGTCCGCAGACCTCACGTTCTTGACCGCGCAGGTCGAAGACGCGGGCGAGTACGGCTGTGTGCAACGCGACGCACAGGGACGAGTGTCGGGTATCGTCGAGGCTCCGGAGCGTGATAGCGCGGTCGAAGGTCCGGCGGAGATCAACGCGGGTCAGTATTGCTTCAACGCGTCATGGCTGTGGCCGAAGCTCGCTAACGTCCCGGCTGCTCCCAATGGCGAGCAGTACATCACGTCGCTTGTCGACGTCGCAGTGCAGGAGGGCGCCGCTCTCCAGGCGG
>JADFPV010000086.1:0-8830 GCA_022562155.1 Chloroflexota bacterium | reverse complement strand
TCAGTATTGCTTCAACGCGTCATGGCTGTGGCCGAAGCTCGCTAACGTCCCGGCTGCTCCCAATGGCGAGCAGTACATCACGTCGCTTGTCGACGTCGCAGTGCAGGAGGGCGCCGCTCTCCAGGCGGTGCTAGCCAAAGACAGTGACGAGGTGAGAGGCATCAACGATCGAATTCAGCTGGCGGAGGCGGAAGCTATGTTGCGTCGCCGGATCAACCGCGAGCACATGCTGGGCGGCGTTTCGCTTGTCGACCCAGACCGCACGTACATCGACGCCGGCGTCAGCATCGGCAAGGACGGCGTTGTCGAGCCGAACACCCATCTGAAAGGCGATACGCTGATCGGTGAAGAGTGCCGGATTGGTCCCGATACGACGGTGCGGGACTCCAAGATTGGAGACCGCTGTTCGGTCGTGGCGTCAACTATCGAAGAGGCGGAACTGGAGGAAAACGTCGACGTTGGGCCATATAGCCACCTACGTGCCGGTACGTACATCTCCGCCGACGTGCACATTGGCAACTACGCGGAGGTGAAGAACGCCCGGCTCGGCCGTGGAGTCAAGATAGGCCACTTCAGCTACATCGGTGATGCCGAGGTAGGTGAGGAGACGAACATCGGGGCCGGCACGATCACGTGCAATTTCGATGGCAAGAAGAAGAACCGTACGCAGATTGGCCGTAACGTCTTCATCGGAAGCGACACAATGCTGGTCGCCCCGGTGACGATCGGCGACGGTGCTAGAACCGCCGCGGGTTCGGTCGTGAACCACGACGTCCCTGCCGGCGCCCTGGCAGCGGGTGCGCCGGCACGTATTCGCAAAGGCGGAAGCGCGGCATGAGCGGCGATACGTGGATAGGCGTTGGGCTGCTAGCGGCCGCGTTGGTGGTGCTCGTCATCGCGACGGCGGCCGAAACGGGCGTTGTGCTGGTCAGCCGCTTGCGCGTCCGCGGCTATGCAGCCAAGGGCGTGCCGAGGGCGGAAGCGCTGGATGCATTCGTCAAGGAACGGCAGTCGCTCATGGGTACGTTTGCTGTGGCGAGAGACGCCGCGGTTGTGCTCGGTATCGGCGTCGGGACGTTCCTCGTGCTACGAGATAGAGACGATACATGGGTGACCCTGGCCGTTATCATGGCCGGCGCGCTGGCAGCGCTGGTGGTGCTGGAGGCCGTGCCGCGACTGGTTGTCGCCCGCAGCCCGGAGCGTTGGAGCCTCACACTTGTCCCCGCGATCCGCGTCTTCGAGGTCCTGTTTGGTCTTCCAATGCGCGGACTCAACGCCGTACTTGACAGGATGCTCCGCGTGCTGGGCACACGGGACCGGTCTTCGGAGTCAGACGACGATGAGGAGGAGTTGTTAAGGCTCGTTCAGCTTCGCGAGGGCAACGGCGGGATCGACAACGGAGAACTGACGATGATCCGGCGCATTGCCGGCATGGTCGACCGCGCCGTCCGCGAGATCATGGTGCCACGCATCGACATGGTCGCCGCAGAGGACGATGCTACTCTGGATGACGTGCTCAGGCTCGTGATGGAGCGCGGCTTCAGCCGGATCCCGCTGTATGAGGAGTCGATCGACAACATCGTTGGCGTTGTCCACGCGAAAGACCTGCTGCAATTCCTCGCGGACGGCCAGCGTCCGAACTCTCTGCGGGAGATTGCCCGGCCGCCATACTTCGTCCCGGAGGTCAAGCACATCGATGAGCTGTTGGCCGACCTGCGCGAGCATCGCGTGCACCTCGCGATCGTGGTAGACGAGTATGGAGGCACCGCGGGTCTCGTAACGATCGAGGACGTGCTGGAGGAAATCGTCGGCGAGATCCAAGATGAGTATGACCGCGAAGAGGTCGCGATCCAGCGCGTGAGCGACGACGAGGCGATCATGGACGCGCGCGTCAGCCTCGATGAACTGAATGAGCTGTTCGGTCTCGAGATTGAGGGCGAGGACTATGACACGGTGGGTGGCTTTGTGTATTATCAACTGGGGCGGATGCCCGCACCTGGCGACGAAGTGCGAGCCGACGGACTCGACCTTCGTGTGCTATCAGTGTTAGGCAGAAGGATCAAGAAGATCCGCGTGACCAAAGCGCCAGTAGAGGTTGGGGCAGTTGAGGAGGAAAGAACCACTTAAGCGTCAGCGCGTGTTATCGTATACTATGGTCAGGTTGCGGGATTGCCGTACACATGTGCTACAATTGCTCTCCAGTGATTAGGAACGAACTGCAATACTGGGTGGCCTTCGGGCGCGTACCGCAGATAGGGCGGGCGCGTTTCTCGCTTTTGGAGCAGCACTTCTCCTCGCTGGAGGAAGCCTGGAAGGCGGGCCCGGCATCCCTTCAGCAAGCCGGGCTTAAGGGCTCGGCGCTTTCGGCGCTGTTGGCGGCACGGGACGGCATTGTGCCGGAAGAGGAGATGGAGAGGCTGGAGCGCGCTAACGTACGGACCCTCACGTGGCACGATGACGCGTATCCAGCTCGCTTGAAGGAGATCCACGACAAGCCACCGCTCCTTTACGTTCGTGGAGAATTGACAAGCAGCGACGACTGGTGCGTCGCGCTCGTAGGAACGAGAAGGGCGACGGCATACGGCCGCCAGGCTGCCGAGGAGCTTGCCAAAGGTCTGGCGAGCAACGGCGTGACCGTGGTGAGCGGCCTGGCGAGAGGCATCGATACTATCGGTCATCGTGGTGCGCTCGCCGCTGGAGGGCGGACGGTCGCCGTCTTAGCGTGCGGATTGGATACGGTCTATCCGCCGGAGAACCTGCGGCTCGCGCAGGAGATCACAGATAACGGCGCGCTGGTCAGCGACTATGCACTTGGGACGCAGCCTCAGAGCCAGTTCTTCCCGCGGAGGAACCGGATCATGGTTGGTCTGAGTCTAGGCGTACTCGTCGTCGAAGGCGACGTCAAGAGCGGTGCGCTCATTACGGCGCGACAGGCACTGGACGAGAATCGAGAAGTCTTCGCGGTACCGGGCAGCATCTACAGCCCGACGTTCCGCGGCACGAACTGGCTGATCCAGCATGGCCAGGCGAAGCTGGTGACGGAGGTGGAGGACGTTCTGGAGGAGTTGAACCTGACAATGGCTGAGCATCAACTTGAGATGAAGGAGTTGATCCCAGCCGACGAGACGGAAGCCGACCTATTGAGGCTTTTGTCGACCGAGCCGATACATATCGACGAGGTAAGCCGAGGGAGCGGCTTAGCCATTAGTACAGTGAGTAGCACGCTATCCATGCTTGAGCTAAAGGGCATGGTGCGGGAAGTCGGCACGATGAACTACGTCAAGGTCCGCTAAGGAAAGCGGTTCGCTAGTTCAAGTGATGACGAGGTGAGGATTGGCAACTAAGAAAAAGAAGACCCTGGTAATCGTTGAGTCGCCCGCGAAGGCGCGGACGCTCAGCGGAATTCTTGGGCCCGAATACGATATTCGGGCTTCAGTTGGTCATGTGCGCGACCTCCCGAAGACGCAGCTTGGCGTCGACACCGACCGGAACTTTGCGCCCAAGTATCTGGTGCCGAAGGACAAGAAGGCCATCGTAGAGGAGATCAAGAAGGCCGCGGAGAAGGCCGACGAGATCTTCCTGGCGACAGACCCCGACCGCGAGGGCGAGGCGATCTCCTGGCACCTGTTGGAGGCGACGAACCTCAAGGACCGCCCCCACCAACGCGTGGTGTTTCACGAGATCACACCGGAAGCCGTCAAGGAGGCCTTCGAACACCCGCGGCAGATCGACTACCGGCTCGTGGACGCGCAGCAGGCGCGACGCGTGCTGGACCGCCTGGTCGGCTATCAGGTGAGCCCGATCCTCTGGAAGAAGATCCGGCGTGGCCTCTCGGCCGGCCGGGTGCAGTCTGTCGCGCTGCGCATGGTTGTCGAACGCGAGCGGGAGATACAGGCCTTCACGCCGGTGGAGTACTGGTCGATCGACGCGGACATGGTGGCCGCGGAGGGTGACGATCAGAAATCGTTCACCGCACGGCTCATCGGCCCTGTCGGCGAGAAGAAGATGGAGATCCCGAACAACGCGGAGTCCGACCGGCTGGTTGGGCTGCTGAAGAACTCAACGTTCAGCGTCGCCGACATCAAGAAGCGGCCGCAGTCTCGAAAGCCCGCTGCGCCGTTCACGACCAGCACGTTGCAGCAGGACGCCTCCCGCCGATTCGGGTTCACCGCCCGGCGGACGATGGCAGTCGCGCAGCAACTCTACGAAGGCTTGGAGTTGTCAGACCAGGGCCAAGTGGGCCTGATTACGTACATGCGAACCGACTCTGTGAACATGGCCGATTCGGCCGTTGGGGAGGCGCGCGAATACATCGGCCAGAAGTTCGGCAAGGAGTTCGTGCCGGATAGGCCACGCACCTACAAGACGAAAGGCAAGCGCGCTCAGGAGGCGCACGAGGCGATCCGGCCGACATCGGCGGAGCGCGAACCGGAGTCGCTGTCGGCAGCCCTTACGCGCGACCAACTGCGGCTCTATACCCTGATCTGGCAGCGTTTCGTCGCATGCCAGATGGCCGACGCGGAGTACGACCGGACAACCGTCGAAGTGCATGCGCACCCGAGCGATGGGTCCGACCCGTTCCTGCTGCGCGCGACCGAGAGCGTTCTCACGTTCGCCGGCTTCCAGGGGGTCTACGAAGTGCAGAAGGACGAGGATGCGCCTGAAGAGGACCCGGAAGCGCGAGGCCTGCCCAAGATCGAGACGGGCGACGCGCTAAACGCGGCCGAGATTAAGCCGGAGCAGCACTTTACTGAGCCGCCTGGACGCTACAGCGAAGCCACGCTGGTGAAGGCGCTTGAGGAGAACGGCATCGGGAGGCCAAGCACGTACGCGCCGATCATCTCGACGATCCAGGACCGCGGCTACGTGGAACGCGATGGACGCGCGCTGGTGCCGCAAGAGCTTGGCTTCGTCGTCAACGACCTGCTCATCGAGTACTTTCCGGACGTCTTTAGCCTTGGCTTCACGGCTGAGATGGAGGAGGAGCTTGACGAGGTTGCGCGAGGTGAGCGCCCGTGGGAGCCTGTCGTGAAGCAGTTCTACGATCCGCTACAGGTGGACCTAGAGAACGCCGCCGCCGCGCCGAAGGTCGAGGAGTTGACCGAAGAGGTCTGCGAGAAGTGCGGCAAGCCGATGGTGAAGAAATGGGGCCGTTTCGGGCAATTCCTGGCCTGCACCGGCTATCCGGATTGCAAGAGCACGCGCCCGATCGACGGTGAGGAGGAGCAGGAGCAGACCGACGAAAAGTGCGGCGAATGTAACGCGGACATGAACGTGCGCATGGGCCGCTTCGGGAAGTTCCTGGCCTGCACGCGCTACCCTGACTGCAAGGGAACGAAGCCACTGCTCATCAAGGTAGGCATACCCTGTCCTGAGTGCGGAAAGGACATCGTCGAGAAGCGGACCAAGAAGAAGCGGACGTTCTACGGCTGCGCGGGGTATCCGGATTGCGAATTCACGAGCTGGACCCGGCCGCTACAAGTGCCGTGCCCGAAGTGTGAAGGCTTGCTCGTTGGGGCGGGCAAGGCGAAGGCCGAAGGGCAGCCCGCGAAGTGCACGAAGTGTGAGTTCAAGGGCACGATCGACAGCGGCGATCCGGACCCTGAGCTGGCGGAGGCGATGGCCTAGGCGATTCGCATGACCTCCGCGGCCATCGATAGCCGCCCAGAACGAGTCGAGGCCGAGGACCTCTTAGCTACCTATCTCATCGCGCTCAAGGCGCGCAAGAACCTCTCCGACTACACGCTTCGCAACTACGCTACCGACCTAGGGCAGTTCTTCGACTACCTGGACGACCGCGGTAACGGTTTGCGCACGGTCGACCGGCTGCTGGTACGGGAGTACTTGTCGTCGCTGGTGACGTCGGGGCTGGCGAACGCGAGCGTGTCGCGGAAGGTGAGCACGCTGCGGACGTTCTATCGCTACCTGCGCAACGAGGACATCCTGGACGTTGACCCGATGTTAGGCGTGCGCGGCCCGAAGAAGGAGCAGCGACTGCCGCAGTTCTTGACGCTCACGCAGATCGAGACACTGATCATGACGGCAGATGGTGATACACCGAAGGGCCTGCGTGACCGCGCGATCCTCGAGCTGCTGTACGCATCGGGGATTCGGGTAAGTGAGGTCGTCGGCGTTGAGGTGGCGAACGTCGACCTCGACGACCAGACGGTGCGCGTGTTCGGCAAAGGCGCGAAGGAGCGCATGGTGGTGATGGGCAAGCCGGCCGTGAAAGCGGTCGAGCGCTACGTGCAGGAGGGCCGGCCGCGCTTGGCGCAGAAACCAGCAACAGCCTTGTTCTTGAATCGCGACGGCGGCAGGCTGTCGCAGCGGGCGGTGCAGATCATGGTGCGACACTACGCGACCGAGGCGGGTATCGAGAAGGCCGTGCATCCTCATCTGCTGCGGCACACCTTCGCGACGCACCTGCTGGAAGGCGGGGCGGAGCTGCGGGTGGTGCAGACGCTGCTGGGGCATGCGAACGTCAACACGACGCAGATCTACACCCACGTGACGGATTACGCGAAGCGCAAGGCGATTGAGGAATCGCTGGACGGTATCGCGCGCATTGAGGAAGAGCGCCGGAAGAGCCGGGAACGGCGGTAGGGGCGGCTAGGCCTGAGCGGGAACACTTAGTATGACCGAACCTTCACTCAATGGCGTCTGGGCCAAGATAGGTCGGGCAAAGATGCACCGCGATTCGCTCGAAACGAAGATCAACGAAGGGTTCGGGAAGGACCCGGCCCCGCCACGGTTTGGCCTTAGATTCTCTCAAGAAACGGGAGAACATGTGCTGTATGTGAGCCGGCTAGGGGACTTTGCTGAGGTCATGCAGGAGTGCGCCTTGTTGACGAGCGACCTTCTCAACAATCTCCGTTCGGCGCTGGATCACCTGGTGTTTCAGCTCGCGGTGAAATGCACCAAGGACAACGTGCAACGGCCTAGAGCGGTTCAATTTCCAATCTGCGATTTCCGGCGTAGGTACAATGGCAACGGCTTTCGCGATAAGACCAAGACATATCTCAGGGAAGTCCGCGGCTACTGGACAAGATTCGAGAAGTTGCAGCCGTTTGCCAGACGGCACATGGACCCCAACCGGGCCCTAGCTATCTTGCGGGATCTTAACAACCCAGACAAGCACCAACTTCCCGTTGCAGCTTTCATTGTGCCCAAGGGCTACGTCGTCCCTATGAACAACCTATCCATCGAAATGCTAGGCGCGCTGTCCAAGAAAGATAGGGGTACTCAGTCCGCTGCCGATGCCTTGATCATGACCTTGATGTTCAAGCGGATAGTACTCGGCATGGAGTTAGAACGCGTCAAGCTCTCCTCGGCGATGAGGGGCGTCGAACGGGAGGAAGTCGGACAGCTGACTCCTGCGCTAAGCCTTGGAGAACAGCGGTCCGCCGTGGCCCTCTGCGACAGACTGATAACTGCCGTTGAGGATGCGGTCGGCCTATTCGAGGACGCTTTTCAATAACGTTGGCCGCCGCGCGCATCGAGGAAGAGCGCCGCAAGAGCCGGACGAATAGAGACTAGAGGTTAGAGGCTAGAGGCTGGACGGGTATAGGTTAAGCCGAGCCGATCAAGATATGGAAGTCGTGCTCCGATAGTTTGTTCGTTTTTTGAACAAGCCAAGACCAGGCTTGGGAAGGTCTCTTGTCCGAGAAAGCATCTAGGCGCCCTCGCAGCTTTTCGTCGATCACAGTGGGTCTTGGCAGCCAGGTAATCCCCTCAAGTGGAACCTTGAAGACTTCGGTTCCCATTTGGTTGGGTTCAGGCCACTCTTCCGCTGTTACGAGTTCATCCGACCGTGCAGTAAGCCTGGCGTGGGCCACGACGCCTACTCGGTTCGCATAGAAGCACAGGCCGTCGCCTGGTTGCATCCGTGTGCGGTTGGGCGTACTCCTGCCCATACCCCACATGTTCGCGCCGAGCCAGCGACGAAGTACCTCTTCCGGCTTAGCGCCGTCATCACCTGAACCGGCTGGCAGCAGCCAGTAGGCGCTCTGAGAGCCTAAGTCTACTGAAGCCACTTGTTCCTCTATCTGCGGTGCTGGGGTGTCTGCGGGGGCGAGCAGCCGAGCGAACCACCGCGAGACCTGCTCTGCGGTCATGCCGAACCCGGTGGAGCGTGCAGCCGCCTCTGCGAGCTGTCTTATAGTGTCGGAACCGGGGTTGAGGAGTTGCAATCTCAATGCTCTGTCCAGCAGTGTCTCCCTCATCCACTCACGCAGCCTTCCTGGATTAGAGAGACTGTCCTTCGAAAAGAGCGTGAGGATGGCGGCAGCCTCGCTGATTTGTTCGTCCAGTAGATCGAGATCGACTACGTGTTTTGCTTCGAGACTGCCCTGGAGATTGGCATTAAATATGCGGACTTCCCTGCCATTTGTCAGCAAGCACCATTCCATACCTTCGATGGCTGCGTATTGCACTAGTTGAGCCGCATGTTTGTCAACGAGGTCGGTGCCGAGCGACTTCGCCTCGACGGCAACGGCTGGCTTCCCGTTGATCTTCAACACATAGTCGATCCGTTCGTTGGAGGCCTTGATGTGATACTCCCAGTCAATGTCCACTAGGCCTTCAAAACCCAAAGCGGCCAGTAATGGCTCTACGAACTGCGATCTTGTGGCCGCTTCGGAGATGTTCTCGGCGTTGGGAGACGCCGCTTTGTCGCTGAGTGCGCGTAGTTGCTCGATTAAGTCCATAGCTCACACCGCTGAATCGCCTGGGCTTCATTCGAAGACGTGTACAGCATACTAACACTTCGCCTCATCGTTTCCCTAGCCTCGCCAGCATCCCCTTCGCTAGAATAGCCGCGCTGGTAGTTACC
>JADFPV010000085.1 GCA_022562155.1 Chloroflexota bacterium | reverse complement strand
TGACGGTCGCCTTGCGGCGGCGGAGGATGCCGAGGATCGTCTGGCGGGTGGTTTCCATTGGGTAGGACGCCCCTCACTGCGTCGCTCCCAGTATAGCGTATACCACGCTTTTTATGCTTTTAACGAACGGTCAAGACTTAAGATCGGAAGGTATGCTATCACTGGCTGCACTGGGTGCACTGGGTGGGACTTCACTTTCCAGCATTGACATTACTTTGGCAGTTACTTCCGCAGGCTCGCCGAATACGACGTGAATTCTGGACACAACATCATTACGTATCAACCGACGTGCCGAGTCGATTGTAGCTTGATGATCTGAATCCTCGCTCATGTCTTCATCATAGACAAGGAACGCCTGCTGGAATAAGCCGTCTGCAATCGAAGACCCTATCCCATTGATGAAACCTGCATACATTTCCACTCGGATGTCGTCCTCTAGCCTTTCGGTCGTGTTGACACTGAAGCCTATTCGTTCGCCACCAAGCGTCAAAATCCCGTCCATTGCCTCATCTCCTGGCTCGTGGAACCATCCTCCCTCCAGTCTTTCTACCTGGAAGCGCTGGGAGTTGATCAAACCCCGAAGCACCGTATCCCGAAACGTGTGGTCTCGCTCAATCAACTCCTCACGAGCTTTTCGGGCCTTCAGTGCCTGGCTCCGTTCCTGTTGCCTGTTTTCATCGTTCCGCTCTTCAGACACCTCCTGAAGAATTGAATCTCTGATCTCCTCTTCCAAGTTCTCTTTACTGCGTCCCGCGACAAATGTCCCGCTCGTGAGCCCAGCAGCGACCCGCTCCGAAATGTCTCCAACATTTCCCGAGATGATATCCTCGATTCTTTTCTCAGTGACACCGGTCGACGATTCGATTCTCTGTAACGCTTCGGTGGTCATCTTAAAGACTTCGTTCTGCAGTCTGATGCTCTCGTCGCTTCTATCGGTCATCGTCTGTTCTGATGCCCTGCCGAGCCCGATCGCGGAGATTGCCAGTACGATCGCAGCTCCCCCGATGGCTACGGAGAAGAGAACTCCTATTAAGCCAACGGTGGAGAATTCCAGGGACTCTTCCCCACCGGCATTCTGTGCCAGAAGTACGCCTACGCCGCCAATCCCTATCGCGAAGGCGATGACAGCCAACTTTCCTAAGGTCAGGCTGGGATTAAAATGGTCCAGCCAAGGTTTCTCGCTTCTCCGGGTTCTTTCTTCGCGTTCGTCGTGCTTTTCGGTCATGTTTGAACCTCCCGCCTTAGCCTTCTGAGTTTTCGCATCTTACCATTTATTTGCGCCGTTCATGAACGGGCCTGATTTGGAAGTCCCGGCCAAGCTAGAATAGATTCATGGACGAGGACCGTATCTACGTCGACCACGCTGCCACGACCGCGCCGGACGCGCGTGTCGTCGAGGCGATGCTGCCGTATCTGACCGAGTTCTGGGGTAACCCATCCAGCATCTACTACGAGGCCCGGGAAGCCCGCAAGGGCTTCGATGTGGCGCGCCGTTCTGTCGCACAGGTGTTGGGATCGCGTCCTAACGAGGTGATCTTCACCAGCGGCGGCACCGAGAGCGACAACCTCGCGCTGCGCGGCGTCGCGTACGGTGCCAGAAAGCAAGGTAATCACATCATCACGACCGCAGTCGAGCATCACGCGATCCTGCATACGGCGGAGCGGCTCGAGGACGAAGGCTTCCGCGTCACCTACCTACCGGTCGACAACGAAGGGTTCGTGGACCTCGACGCCCTCAGCGAAGCGCTCGACGACGAGACGACGCTCGTCTCCGTGATCTACGCCAATAACGAAGTCGGCGCCGTCAACCAGATCGCTGAAGTCGTGCGTATCGTGAAGGAGCACAACCCGCGTATCGCGGTTCATACCGACGCTGTCCAGGCTGCCGGCTACCTCGACCTCGACGTCGACGCCCTCGGCGTCGACCTACTCTCGCTAGCCGCGCACAAGATCCACGGCCCCAAAGGCGCGGGCGTTCTCTACCTGCGCGTCCGCACGCCGTTCCTTGCGCAGACGCTCGGCGGCTCGCAGGAGAAGAACCGCCGCGCCGGCACCGAGAGCGTCGCCAACGCCGTCGGCATGGCCACCGCGCTGGAGATAGCGGACGGCGAACGCGGCGAGCGGCGCGAGCATACCGGTGGCCTCCGCGACCGCATCGCCGAGGAGCTGCCGAAGCGCATCCCCGGCACGCGCATCACCGGCCCGACCGACGCGAGCCGACGTCTCCCGAACAGCTTCTCCTGCTGCTTCGATGGCGTGGAGGGAGAGTCGATCCTGCTCCAACTCGACCTCAAGGGCATCAGCGCCAGCAGCGGCTCGGCCTGCACGACCGGCTCGCTGGAGCCGTCACATGTCCTGCTCGCGATGGGCATCCCGCACGCCGTCGCGCGAGGCAGCCTGCGTATCACGCTCGGCAAAGACAATACGATGCAAGAAATAGAGCGCCTTCTCGATATTATTCCGGACTCGGTCGAGCGCTTACGGGCGCTGGCGCCGAACGCTCACCCGGTTCGGAGGACGTAGCGATGGCCGAGATCACGGAGCGCATCACGTTGGGCGACCCAGGCACGCCCGTCTATCGCTCCGAACCCCACGTCGCGCGCTACCGCTACACAGTGGACTTCATCGAGGACGGCATGACCGTGCTCGACATGGGCTGTGGCACCGGGTATGGCGATCAGCATTTGGAGGGAGCCGGGGCGGCACGAGTGCTCGGCGTCGACTATTCAGACGAGGCACTCGTGTACGCCCGTTCGACGTTCGGCAGCGCCATCAGTCAATATGCCCGCGGTTTTGCGTCCAGTTGCCCTCTCGCGGACGACGCGTTTGATGTTATCGTCTGCATGGAGGCGATTGAGCACTTCCCTGACATCGACGTCTTCTTGAAGGAGATGCGGCGTGTACTAAAGGCGGGAGGGATGTTCCTGGTCTCCACACCGAACAAACTCTTTCACAGCCCCCACACAGATGAACCGCTCAACCCTTACCACTCCGTCGAGTTCACGCTGGCAGAGTTCGAACACATTCTCGGCGCGCACTTCACCGTCGAACGGATGTTGGGCCAGCAGCCGCAGGACACGGCCCGTTCGGTGGCACAACGTTTCTCCCCACCGGCCTGGCTGAAGCGCCTCCTACTGTCGCTGCCCCTCGTGCAGAATTACTTTGCGCAGAGCGCCGACGTCTTCGTCGACGAGGAAGTGGGAAACTGCCGCTTCTTCTATGCCGTCTGCCGGAACGCGAAAAGCTAGCTGGTGGTCTTCTGCGCGAGCACCAAGTACTGCTCGCCGATGTCCTTGTTGTGGAACAACCTGCCGGCTTGAAAGACAAGCCAGCTATAGATTGGAATGAGAGGCGGCAACACGCGGCCGCTCCAGTACCTCGTAGGCATTCGCCAGGTCATACTCGCCCTGACGATCCAGCGTAAAGAGGTCCTGTGTGTCTACGGAGAGACGATCGTCCAGGCCGGCGTTGCTGATGCGCTCCCGGCAGAGGTCCACTGCCTCCGGCGACTGCTCGATGCCGTGCCTGCACAGCCCCGTCTGAGCTAACGCGATCGAAATGTCTCCTCTGCCGAAGCCGACTTCGAAGAAGCGCTCCGCGCCGAGCGGCTCGATGATGTCCAGCGTTAGCCATGTTCGGCAGAGGCTACACAGTGGCCGTTGGTCCGTCCGCGAACGCATCCGTCGACACGTCTCGATAGCCTTCGTTCAGCCGTGCGGCAACTGAGTCCCAGCTCAGCTCCTCAACGATGCGCGTCCGCAGCCGTTCGCCGCGTTCTTGCCACTCACCGCGCGCCGCGAGAGCCGCCATCACGCCACGAGCGAAGTCATCCGGTTCATGGCCGGTCACGTAGTAGCCGTCGTCGCCCAGGAGTTCGCGGTTGCCCGTGCTGTCGATCGCGACCACTGGCAGCGCCATACTCATGTAGTCGTAGACCTTGACGTTGCCCTCTGCATCGCTGACCTTGGGCGCCGCTGCGAGGTCTGCCACAGCTAAGTATTCGGGGGCGAGATGATGATCGACTTGTCCCGTGAACGTTACGTGACGTTCGATGCCTAGCTCGCGGGCGCGCGCATCCCAGCCATCGATCGGATAGCCGATGATGAGCATGTGCACGTTCGGCTGCTGTTTGACGATCTGGGCCGTCGCCGCCAGCAGCCGTTCCGTACCCTGCTGGAGGGTGAGGAGCCCGAGATAGCAAATGACGGTTGCCGCCTCGTCGATGCCTAACTGGCGGCGGAGTTCCGCGTCCGCTTCACGAGGTGAGAAGATGTCTGGGTCGGCCCCGTCCATCACGCGGAGGATGCGCGTAGCGTCGACGCGAAAGCGGTCGACCAAGTCGTTCTCCATGAGCTGAGACTTAACGAAGATCAAAAGTGCCCTGCGGTCGATCATGCCTTCAACGAAGGCGACGGCACGGAAGGGCATAGAGCCCCGCCGGAGGGCGCCCTTCTCGGCCATCTCCAAGGTCAGGCTGCCCTGGAAATCGAACACCCAGGGAATTCCGGTCAAACGCGCCACAATCGCTGCGATGAGAGCGCCTTCGTGCAGGTGGCCGTGGAGCACGTCTGGCCGCATGCGCCGAGCCACCAGAAACGTCTTGACGAGCAGCAGTACCCACAACGGCAGTCTGCTCAGAGATGGGCCAATCTTCGAGGCGCTGTAGCCTGGAAAGGGCAACGTGCGGTGTACTGTCAGGTCAGGCAGCTCCTGTCCCGTATGATATGCGACTACCTCTACATGAATCCCGCGTCGCTTGAGCGCGCGCGCCTGTTCTAGGACGAGCACGCCGAAGCCCCGATTAACGAAGAAGGGGTTCGGCGCAATCATGAGGACGGATGCCGTTGGTGGCGT
Organism: Chloroflexota bacterium; assembly: GCA_022562155.1. Classification (GTDB taxonomy): domain Bacteria; phylum Chloroflexota; class Dehalococcoidia; order DSTF01; family RBG-16-68-14; genus SZUA-185. The sequence goes on along the minus strand of JADFPV010000085.1, from coordinate 6,900 downwards.
CCCGCGGCCTTCGCTCACAGTCGCGTCTATCGCGTGCGACGCACGATTAGATCGGCGATGAGGGCGATCGCCGCGATCTGGATCGCCGTCATCGTGAGGAGGACAGAGGATGTAGTGATGTGGAGGTCGAACCGGATGACGTCGGAGATGCCTTTGCCAACGCCGCCGATGAAAAACACGAACGCGATCGGTAGCAGGACACGTAGTGGGTCGACGTACATCACCATACGAACCACCGTCAGCATCATGTTGTAGGTGTCTTCGATCGGACGGAACTTGGACTTGCCGACCTTGCGCGCGCCGTAGTCGATCGGGATGAATGCGATGCGTCCGCGATGTGAGAGCGACGCGAGCGTGAGCGTCGTTGAGTTGGAGAAGCCATCTGGGATCAGCGTTAGATAGCGGTTCGCTGCCTCCTTCGTGAGGACGCGCATGCCGGAGTTCATGTCGCCGACGGCCTGGCCGCTGAGGAAGGACGCGAACATGCGCAACAGGCGTTTCACGACCATGCGCAGTAGCCGGAGGCTCCCTTGCTCGCTCTGGCGGTCCCCAATGACTTGCTCGTATCCGCTCTCCATGGTGAACGAAACCAGTTTCGGCAGGTCCTCGGCCGGGTACGTGCCGTCGCCGTCGACGATCACGATGAAGTCGCCGGTAGCGTTCGTGATCCCGGTCTTGATCGCCGCGCCTTGGCCCAGATTGACGGGGTGGGAGATAACGCTTGCGCCGGCGCCCTTGGCCAGGTCGTCGGTCCCATCCGTGGAGCCGTCATTGATGACGAGTAGCTGGAGCTTGGGTGAATCTGAAAAGGCCGCGCGGATTCGGCGCACGTCTTCGGCGATCGTCGCGGATTCGTTGTAAGCAGGGACGATGACGGTGACAGACGCTTGAGGGCTCTCGTCTGCTGTAGCTTCGCTGGCTGTCAGGTTCGCTTCTACCAACGCGCTCGCCTGCCTGACTTCGGCGTCATAGAGGTCATGGTAGAGTCATCGCGGTCGTGGGTCAACGGTTCGTGCGCCCTACGGACAGCGCTGTTATGCTCGGCGACATGAGGATAGCGTTGGGCCGTCGCGGGACGTTGCTCCGGACGTCTATAGGGCTTGGCCTCATCGTAATCACGTTCTCGTTTCTGGGCTGGTCGCTGGCATCAAACTGGAGCGAGCTTCGGGCTGAAGAGATCGACGTCAAACCGGTCCTCTTGATAGTATCGGCCATCCCGTTGATCGCGGCGATTGTACTTCAGGCCTTTATCTGGCGCCTGATCGTCAGCTACCTCGACGGGCAAGGGCGGTCGGAGCTGGCTCAGCTTCCGAAGGTGTTCCTCTACTCCTGGGTGGGTAGATACGTTCCGGGTAAAATCGCGTACGTTGCCGGCCGTTTCTTCTTGGGGCGTTCAATCGGCTTCTCAACGCCTGTGCTGGTCGGAAGCATTACGTACGAGCTTGCGCTGCTCGCGGTCGCGGGCTCGGCCTTCGCCACCGTGACGCTCCTACCGTCAATCGCGGTCGAATCCGAGACGATCTGGCCGTACTTGGCGCTGCCGGTGTTTGCCATCGGCGGCGCTGTGGCACTTCACCCCAGAATCCTTCGTTGGGCCATGCAGCGTGGCGCTCGCCTCATGGGGCGTGACGAGGAGTTCGAATGGATCCTGCCACCGCACCAGATCGCGTGCCTTGGTCTGCTGTACGCGTTCACGTTTTGCTTGGTCGGCGGCTCGTTCTATCTCCTGATCATCTCGATCACGGATTACTCACCACGCTATCTGCCCCTCGCTGCCGGCACGTTTGCGCTGGCCGGTGTGGTCGGCCTTCTGAGCGTCGTCACGCCCGCCGGCTTTGGTGTGCGCGAGGGTGTCGTGGTCGCGGTGCTGCAGATCACGATGCCGCTCGAGTTGGCTGTGCTCATCTCGGTCGTCGCCCGGGTCTGGGCTACCGCGATCGATCTTCTGATCGTATTCGTGGTGCTGGCCTACGATTACGTTTCGGGTGAACGGATGCTCGCGACCGCTCTGCGAGGGGATGCAGGCGAGCCAGAGGTCTGAGCGTCAGGAAGCTTGGGCCTGCAGCCATTCCCACTGCGCGCCGACGCCTTCGGCCAGATTCGTTCGAGGCTCGAACCCCAACGCATCTCCGGTCCGCGAGTTATCGCCGAATGTATGTCTGGCGTCACCGCTGGCAGCGGCCTCGCGCTGCAGCGTCAACTCACCACCAGCTGTCTCTTCCAGGAGCGCGATCAGGTCGTTCATGCTGATGCGAGACCCGCCGCAGACGTTCAGCACACGCTCGCCGGTGTCTGCCTCCATCGCCAGGACGTTCGCTTCGACGATGTCACCCACGAACGTGAAGTCGCGCGTCTGCGTGCCGTCACCAAACATCGTTGCGGTCTCACCGTTCCAAATGGCCGAGAGGAAGCGCTGGATCGCCATCTCTGGTCGCTGGCGCGGTCCGTATACCGTGAAGTAGCGCAAGGAGAGCGCGGGCACGCCATAGTTCATCGCGTAGAGTGAGCAGAGGTGCTCCGCAGCCAGTTTCGTGACGCCGTAGGGCGAGATTGGCTGCGGGATTGTCTCCTCGGTTACCGGCAGCTCCTTCGCGTTACCATAGACCGAAGATGAAGATGCGAAGACGAACTTCGTCAGCTCTGCGTCCTTCGCGGCCTCCAGCAGTCGCTGCGTCGCCTCAATGTTGTTGCGGACGTAGCCGGCGAAGTGCTTGCCCCAGCTCGGGCGGACGCCGGCCTGGCCGGCCTGGTGGAAGACGTAATCAGCGTCCTCGAGCAGCCCGCCGAGGTCCATCGTGACCAGATCGTCTTCGAGCATCTGGAAGTTGGCCTGGGACGATGCCTCCAGGACGTTGCGCTCCTTTAGCTCGCGATCGTAGTAGTCGACGTAGCAGTCGACACCCACCACATCGTGGCCTAGGGCCAGCAGTCTGTCGACGATGTGTGAACCTATAAACCCGGCCGCACCTGTCACGAGGCTACGTGGCATGCGCTACTCCGTCACGGGCCTCGGCCCGGTGTAGCAGAGCCGCTTGTCGTCCTCGCCGAACAGGCCTTCAGGACATGGGTCGGGCGACTCTGAACCCGCCTCGTCAAGCGCTATGATGGTGTAACTCTCGCCGTCGGACAGATACCAGTAACCGTACTGGATCGGCTGCCGCAAAGGGTCTATCGGGATGGGGCCGACCGACCCCAGGTCACAGCCAGCGTCGAGCGTCCTGTACCCGCAGAGAGACTGTAAATTATTGTTCGTGTTCGGGAAGGAACCGTTCTGCTGGGCGTACTGGTTCAGCAACTCTGCGATCACGACAAGGTCGTCGAGCCTGATCGTATCGCGCTCTTCCGGACTCGTATTATCCGAGGGTGGAATGATGGTGGGGTCCTCCGCCAACCGCTTCTCTACCTGATCCGCGATTAGGTCTCGAGACGTTTCCGTGATCGTCGTTCTCGCATAGTTCGCGACGTAGACCGTCCTCCCGGGAAACTGCTCGAGAAGTGTAAGGTCGTCCGGTGTCGTCTGCTGCTCGGCCCATACGATCTTGCCGTCCAGGCCGGGAGAGTTGGTCCAGAACACGCTACCGTAGCACCACCATTGTGGGCAGTTCTCAACGAACACGAGCGCGTTTTTCAAGCCGAGCCGGTCCCCTTCCTCGAGTAAGCGATTGTCCGTGAAGTTGAAGCCTTCTAGCTCCGAAGCGCTCGCTGGCGTGAACGTGCGGACGCCAATGTCTTCGTCACCCCACTTCCCGCGCTCGCCGAACATCCAGCTGGAGATGCTGAGGGCAACAAGCCCCGCGATAATGCCATACGTCGCGAGTCCCGTGATGCCGCTGGAGGTCATTGATGTGTTCTTCCGGAGCTGTCCGGCCAGCCAGTCGGCCGCGCTCGAACCGGCGGTGGCCAGGTACTGTGCACCACGCGCCGTCAGCAGGATCAAGAACGGTAGCGACTCGTACCAGAAGCGTGGCCCGTACATGATGGCCACTGAGCCGTAATACATCGGCGACGTGGCGATGCTGACGAAGCATGCCGCCAGGAAGTAGTCCCACTTGTTTCGCGACCCTAGGAGGAATGGCAATGCGGCGATCATGAGGCCGACGGCCAGCGGCCAGCCGTTGGCGACGAGCAGCACCAGCGAGAGTAGCTCCTGCTGGTTCTGCAGCGCCAGGGTGAGCGAGTGGGCGCCGCCAAATCCAACGAGATTCTCACTGAACGTGCCCTGGATCTCGTACGCGTTTGTACTGAAGCTACCCGTCGTGGCGCGGTTGTAGAGGAAGTAGGCGCCCAGGAGCAGCAGCGCCCCCCCCGCGAACGCCAGATCCTCGCGGAAGAGGTCGCCGCGCTTAGTGCGGTTGCGGAACAGCTCGTAACCAAGGAAGGCCGCCGGAATCACGAGCGGACTGAGCACCAGCAGCGCTGGCAGGCCGCCCACGGCCGCGTAGGCGGTCAAGGCTGCTGCTACCAGGGTCGCGCTCATCGCGGCTGCTAGCAACCAGGGTTTTGACGGCACCTTCACGGGACCCGCGCTAAGGACCTCATACCCCATGAACCCGGCGAGCACGGGCATGAAGGCGACGGCCGACAGCGGCCTGATGTTGAAAAGCAGCCCGATGAAGATGCCGGCTAGGAACATGGCAGGTACCCGCCATTTGGTAGGCGATGTGATGAGAAAGAGGCTGGCAAGTATGGTAAACGCCGCCGTATTGTGCGACATGAAGGTGCTGGCCGTCATCAGGAAGAAGGGCGATGAGAAGAGCAACACGGCAGCTACAAGTCCGACCGAAACACCGTAAAGGCGCTTGCCCAACAAGTACAGCAGGCCGACTGACGCTGCTCCGAGTATTGGCGGGACCAGCCAGACCGCGCCCACAAGCTGGCCCGCTGAGAGGAACAGCGGGTGCCCAAATGGATAGTGTGTGAACCAGCGGCCGTCTACGACCTGCAGCATGTGCGGATTGAAAATCGAAAAGCTCTCGCGCGCTGGTGGTGCGTCCGCCGCGAGGTTGAAAGACGCGAAGATGTTCGACTGGAATACATAGAGCACCGAATCGGGTACGTGTGGCATGGCGTCTCCGACGACGTAGAGCAGATACCAGAGGAGCACGCCGGTGCCGGCCGTTAGCCCGATCACGATCCCGGCCGCCAGCTCAGGAACGAGTCTACCAACAGCTTGAAGCACGCGCTCCAATAGCTGTACACGGACCACAAACGCCAGGACGATTACGCCGGCGATCATGAGTAGCACCAGAGGGTATGGGCGGAGAAGCATTGCCGTTATCGACTGGAGCGTTTGACCGCGATCGACCTCCAGCCGTCCTGAGTCGAGGCGCTCGACCGCTGTTCCCTGTTCGAGCCTGGCTAGTACGGCGCCGCCGAAATTCCGGAACTGGCCAATGCCCAGTACCACAGCGTTGTTGGCGTCCTGCAGCCGTACGTACACATTTCCTTCCGTGATGTTCCGGAATTTCACCTCCACAACGATGTCTGACCAAGGCTGGAAGCCTGTGGTGATCGCGGTCGGGCTATCCGTCGTGAGTACTCCGTCTTCAGTCCACCACCGTCCGCTTTCGTTTTCCCAAAGCGGGGATAGTTCGCCATCGAAGTCGTCCTCGAAGAGGACCTCACCGGTCTCCGTATCTGTGACGCGTATCCAGTCGACACCATTCGGGTCCGGAAGTGCTGGCAGCCGATAGTTTTGCGAGAGTAGCAGGCCGATGCCGCCCTGCGAATCCGCCCTGAACGCGCCTTCGTGAACCAGGCGCCCGTCCACGTATCCCTTGAACAAGGAATCTGTCGCTTCCAGGCGCACGGTCGTCGAGGCGCCCCCACAGCTCCAGGCGTAGAGGACGACCAGGGCGACGTTCACGATGACGATCACCCAGAGCGTCGCGTTTCGCCGAGAACGGGTCGGGAGGAGGCTCGCCGAGTGCGAACCGGCGGTTGGTAGGAGCTGGCGGAGCCGAGCGTAAGAATCGCGCATCCGTGCGCTTTCAGTCACCTCTCCGGTCGCGCCCGATGCCTACGTACGTAAATCCAGCGTTTCTTGCCGCTTCTGGATCGAGCAAGTTCCTGCCGTCGATCAGGACCCGGGACCTCATCCGCTCGCCGAGACGCTTCAGGTCGAGCTTCCGGAACTCGCTGTGCTCCGTCGCGATGATGGCTGCATCGCAACCCGCGACGGCCTCATACGCATCGCCGTGTAACTCAGCAACCGATTCTGTGCAACTCTCAGCCGTCGCATCGGCGAACGGATCGAAGGCATGCACCGTAGCTCCCTCCTCGCTCAGACGTCGGATCAGTGATAGGGCAGGGGAGCTGCGCACATCGAAGGTATCGCCTTTGAAGCTGATGCCGAGAACCGCGACCGTGATGTCGGAAATGGACGGGAACATCTGCCTCAAGTACGCCACGATGCGTTCTGGCTGCCGAGCGTTCACGTTGATGGTGGCCCGAATCAGCTCCGGTTCGTAGCCGTGCGCTTCGGCGGTCGCCGCCAACGCGCTGATGTCCTTAGGCAGGCAGCTGCCCCCGAAGCCGATTCCAGGGTCGATGTAGGCATGGGGGCCGATGCGTCTGTCGAGGGCCAGCACCTCCGCGACCTTCTTGACGTCCGCGCCCGTAAGCTCGCAGATGTTGGCGATCTCGTTGATGAAGCTGACGCTGGTTGCCAGGAAAGCGTTAGCCGCGTACTTGGCGACTTCGGCTGTCTCTAGGTCGGTGAGAATCATGGCACAGTCGATCGACTCGTACAGTTCGGCTGCCCGCGTTCGGACCTCCGGCTCTACCGCCCCGATCACGATGCGCTCCGGCCGCAGGAAGTCGTCTACGGCGTGTCCTTCGCGAAGGAACTCCGGATTGGAAACGACTTTCGCGTTCGCGTCCGGATGCTCTCGCGCGAGT
>JADFPV010000022.1 GCA_022562155.1 Chloroflexota bacterium | reverse complement strand
CGGCGGTCAGCGTCGACCAGGGCCACGAGATCGCCTCCCTGATCCCGAACGCCCAGTTCGTCCCGTTAGATGGGCGAATCCACTTGCCGTACTGGGGCGACATCGAGCCGCTGATCGCCGCGATCGAAGAGTTTCTGGAGCGCCCGACAACCTCGCCGGCGCCGTCAGGTAGCTTTGCCACCATCCTCTTCACCGACATGGAGTCATCAACGGCTCTCACACAGCAACTCGGTGATGCAGCAGCTCAGGAAGTCCGCCGCGCTCACAACGACATCGTGCGGTCGGCCCTCTCAGCCAACGGCGGCTCCGAGATCAAACACACCGGCGACGGTATCATGGCATCGTTCACTACCGCGTCCGCGGCGCTCGATTGCGCTATCGCCATCCAACGCGGCGTCGCGGCGCACAAAGAGGAGCACCCCGACTCGCCGCTAGGCGTCTACGTCGGCCTCAACGCTGGTGAGCCGATCGCTGAGGACGACCCGGACGGGCGAGTCGACCTCTTCGGCACGTCGGTCGACCTGGCAGCCAGGTTGGTTGACCACGCGCAACCAGGGCAGATCATCGCGTCTGATGTCGTGCGACAACTCGCGGCCGGCAAGGACTTCCTGTTCTCCGACTTGGGCGAGACGGAGCTGCGCGGCTTCGAAGACCCCGTCAAGCTCTGGGAGTTGCGCTGGGAGCAAGACGCGCCGGCATAGCGAACAGGAGTAACCCATGCCTATGAACAAGACACTCATGCACACCATCGGTGTCATCCATCGGGGGCTGTACCGGCTCACCAACGGCTCGATCGGTGCGAAGCTCGGCGGCCGGCCGATGGTGCTGCTCACCACGACAGGCCGCAAGAGCGGCAAGCAGCGGACGATACCGCTCCAGTACATGATGGACGACGACAACATCATCGTCGTCGCGTCGAACGGCGGCAATGTCAATCAGCCGGCCTGGTGGCACAACATCAGGGCCAGCTCGGACGTCACGGTCCAGGTCGGCAAGAAGACGATGCGCGCTCGAGCCGAGACGGCCAACGCTGAAGAACGCGCCCGTCTCTGGCCGATCTTGGTGGATTACTATTCCGGCTATCAAGGCTACGAAGACGAGACGGAGCGGACGGTCCCGGTCGTCATCCTGCGGCCTGAGGCATAGCGGCCGCTCCATCTTGGCCCCCGGGCATCCTTGCGAATACTGGACCTGTCTGGTACTCTGCGCGATTCGCCTAGACGTTGCGGTTGGAGGTGACGCACATGCTAACTGAGAACTTCTTCGACTCTGACGGCATTCGCCTGCACTACATCGATTACCGCGGCGTGGGCCGGCCGCTGGTGTTGCTCGCCGGCCTCGGCGGCACAGCACAGCTATTTCGAGGACTGGCGCCGCGGCTTGCGGAGCGCTTCCGGGTCGTCGCACTGACCCGACGCGGCCACGGAAGGTCGCAGCGACCGGAGGCCGGATACGAACTGGACACGCTGGTCAACGACATCCGCCGCTTCCTGGACGAGCTCGGGGTTGAGCGCGCGGTCCTCGCCGGCCACTCGTTCGCGGGCATCGAGATCCCGCGCTTCGCGATCCGTTACCCGGAGCGCGTGGAGGCCATCGTCTACATGGACGCCGGATACGTACTACTGGAGCCGCAGCCCAATCCGGCAGAGAACCCCGCCTTGCAGGCTCTAGACTTGGTACCCAGGCCCGAAGATCTCGGATCGACTCGGGCTTACGTCAGTTTTTCGAAGCGATCGCGCCCTGATCTCGCCAGCATCTGGTGTGAGGCGATCGAGGTCGATCGGCTGGAAGACCTGACGATGGACGGCGAGCGTGTCGTCCTTGATGGACACGGCGCCAAGGTTACGGCGCAGATGTTCGGCGCGCTTGGCCCTCATCGAGACCCCGCCTATGGCGAGGTAAACGCCCGGACCCTCGCGATCGTTCTCGGCGGGCAGACCAACCCCTTCCTGCCGCCAGACACGCCCGAGGTGTTGGAACGCTCGGCCAATACGTACTACGTCGAGAAGTTCCGGCCCTGGCTACAGCGCAGGACCGGCCTCTTTCGCGAAGCCGCGCCTAACGCTCGCATCGTGGAGCTAGACACATCCAACCACACGCTGTTCGTCGCCAAGGAAGACGAGACGGTCGAAGCCATCTTCGATTTCCTAGGCTAGCTCTACCACCTAGTGCGAACCGCGACGCAGCGGCTTTGTAAGCTCCCTTACGCATCCCTCGCCGTCGTGTAGTATAGTGGTGCTCAACTGCGAATCCGGGGCCGGCGCCCCGAATCAAGGAGATAGACCATGCGACGTGAATGGCTCGTTCCGTTAGTAAGAATCATTGCAGTTGCGGCATTCTCTCTAGGTATAGCTGCCTTCCTCTGGCTCGGCGTTGGGTCTCAGCGTTCGACACCCGTGAGCGCGGCGACCTTTCAGATCCAAGTAGGCGATAACTGGTTCTGCGACTCCTCCTTCCAGGGTGGCGACTGCGAGACCAACGTCGCTGTCGGCGACCAGGTCACCTGGGACTTCAGTTCGGCGTCGGCAACTCACACCACCACCGAGTGCACCGGATCCTGCGGAAGCCCGATCGGCAGCACAGGGTCACGCGAATGGCACTTTGTTAGTACGACCGGCGACAGCTTCTCACGATCCTTCAATACGCCCGGCACATTCGAGTATCAGTGCAATATCCACCCAACACAAATGCGCGGCACGATCATCGTGGGCGGGGGCGTGCCTACGCCGCCGACGCTCCCGATGCCGCCTTCGCCATTGCCAACCGAAACGGAGACGCCGTTCCCAACGCTCCCGATGCCACCTTCGCCGGTGCCCAGCGTAACTGCAACACCCTTCGCGACGCTCCCGATGCCGCCTTCGCCTGTACCAAGCACCACTGCGACGCTCGCGGTGCCGGCTACGCCTGTGCCTAGCGACACTGCTACTACCGTCCCAACCGATACTCCCGAGCCGGCGCCAACATCGACGCCATCGGGGCTGTTGGGCGACGTCAACGGCGACGCGATGGTCGATGCCATCGATGCGGCGCTCGTGCTGCAGTTCGTAGCGGCCTTCTTCGATTCGATATCCAACGGGGATGTGAATGAAGACGGCACGACCAACAGCATCGATGCCGCCCTCATCCTGCAATTCACCGCGGGGCTGCTGAACAGCCTGCCACCGTAGACTGGACGGCTACCCGACGACCTACGGCTGAGGTGCTGTAGCCAAGAGGAACGACCATAGAAGCTAGAGAAGCGGACGTCGCGATCGTTGGAGCCGGATTCGCCGGGCTCGTTGCCGCACGCGAACTGAAAGCCAGCGGCGTTTCTGCCCTCATCCTGGAAGCTCGCGGTCGCGTCGGCGGCCGCGTCCTTAACGAAGACCTCGGCGACGGCCAGACCGTTGACATCGGAGGCCAGTGGGTCGGGCCGGGACAGGACCGCATCCTCGCACTCGCGGAGGCCGTCGGCGTCGAGACGTTCCCGACCTACGGCGCGGAGTCGCTGCACGTCCGTTATCGCAACGGCAAGCGCTCGACCGACAACGCCGGCCTGCCCGACGACGATCCGGATGTCCTTAGCGAGTTTGTCACCGCCCTCGGCAAGCTTGAGGAGATGGCGCAGACAATCGACGTCGAGCGCGCCTGGGAGGCCGAGCGCGCCGGCGAATGGGACAGCCAGACGGTCCAGACTTGGATGAACGCCAACCTTTCGACAGACGGTGCGAAGCTCATCATGGAGGTCATTGTCCAGGGGGTATACGCCGTCGAGCCTCGCGACATCTCACTGCTCTACATGCTCGCCTACGCCAAGGCCGCAAACGGCTTCGCCAACCTCATTGGCACGGAGGGCGGCGCACAGCAGGACCGCTTCGATGGCGGGTCGCAGCTCATCGCGCAACGCGTCGCCGACGAGCTCGGCGGTCGCGTCATCTACAACGCTCCCCTCCGTCGCGTCGCCCAGAACGGCGCTGGCATCGTGCTCGCGGCAGACGGCGTTGAGTTGCATGCCCAGCGGGCCATCATCGCCATCCCGCCTGCCCTCGCCGCACGCGTCGACTACGACCCGGCCCTACCCGCCCGCCGCGACCAGCTCATGCAGCGCATGCCGATGGGCAGCGTCATCAAGGTCAACGCCGTCTACGACGAGCCGTTCTGGCGTCAGAAGGGCCTCTCCGGCCGGGCCGTCAGCGACGAGGGCCCGATCAGAACCGTGTTCGACAACACGCCGAAGTCCGGCAGCCCCGGCATCCTCATCGGCTTCATCGAAGGCAAGGACGCCCGCGACCTCTCCGGCGTCGACGAGGCTGAACGCCGCGAAGCGGCGCTCGGTTCCCTCGCCCGCTACTTCGGCGACCGAGCCGCGAAGCCCGTTCGCTATATCGAGCAAGACTGGACAGTGGAGCCGTACAGTCGTGGCTGCTACGGAGCATTCATGGCGCCGGGCACGCTCACCCAGTACGGCAGCGCCCTGCGAGAGCCTAGCGGCCGCATCCACTGGGCCGGGACCGAGACGTCCACGGTGTTCCCCGGCTACATGGACGGCGCCGTTCGCTCGGGCGAACGCGCCGCTGCCGAGGTCCTGCAGCTTCTCAGCTAGCAAGTGCCTCGCCGCCTCTGCGGCTCTCCTCCATCCTGAGCCTGTCGCCTGTCCTGAGCGCAGCCGAAGGGAAAGATGGGCCTGTCGACATCTATGTTGGCCTGCTAACTTCGGTAGAATACGCCCGCCATGGATCCCCGCATCCAATACGCGCCAACGGCAGCACCGAGATCAAGCACACCGGCGACGGCATCATGGCGTCGTTTTCCACGGCATCGGCGGCCCTCGAATGCGCGATCTCCATCCAGCGCGGCGTGGCTGGGCACAAGGAAGAGCACCCCGATTCCCCTCTGGGCGTCTACATCGGCCTTAACGCTGGCGAGCCAATTGCGGAAGACGGCGATCTATTTGGTACCTCGATCAACCTGGCCGCCCGAATCTGCGACCACGCGGAGGCTGGGCAGATCGTAGCTGCGGACGTGGTGAGACAATTGGCCGCTGGCAAGGACTTCCTGTTCTCCGACCTCGGCGAAACGGAGTTGCGCGGATTCGAAGACCCGGTCAAGCTCTGGGAGCTGCGGTGGCAGGAGGCAACCTCGTGAATCGGATCGAGCTGGAGGCGAAGCTGGGGCGCGATCGCGCGAAGCTCATCGAGCTATTCGAGGGCCTCAGCCAAGACGACCTGACGCGCGACGCGACGCCGAGCGAACACGACAGCTCGCTCACCTGGAACGCGAAGGACCATCTGGCGCACTTGGCCGGCATCGAGAAGAGCTTCAACCGCATGATCCGCCGCCACCTCGACGGCGACAAGGAGCCGCTCGGCCCGCGCACCGACGCCGACGGCAAGCCGCGCAGCCGAGGGCAGATCATGGCGGCCGTCCACGAGTCGAACGAGGACTGGGTGTCACGCCACCGCGCGATGTCGCTCAGCGAGATCGTAGCTGTCGGCCAGCAGGTCCGGAGCGAAACCTTGGCGCTGATGGCTGAACTGAGCGACGGGCAGCTACTGGAGAAGCTGCCTGGCGCGCCTTGGGCGGACGGTACGATCGGCGGCGTGCTAGCGGTCAACGGCGACCACGGGCGTATGCACTGGTCGTGGCTACGCGAAGGTCTGGGCGCGTCGACGCAAGCATAGTTCGGCATCGCTAGGTATAGGTCTGACGCGCAGCACCTAATCCGCCGTTCGGCTCCGCCCGCCTTGCTCGTCCCTACAGGCTGTGCTCGTCGGCTAATTCACGCGCGGTAATGATCTGGCCTGTGTAAGGCATCGGGTCGCGTGCGAGGAACGCTATGGCCTTCGCCGTCGTTTCTGGGCGCTCCATCCTTGACGTGTCCCTTCCTTTCATCAGGCGCGCCAACCGCTCCGTCAATGTGAAGCCCGGGTTGATGTTGATAATGGCGATGTTCTTCTCCTGCAGCTCCGCCGCGACGCCGGCGGCGAACCTGTTGAGGGCGGCTTTGGTCATCCCGTAGACCGTGCTGGGGCCGCCGAACCGTCTCGGATTGCCGGCCCCCGGTGAACCAGGCGGGTCCGGCAGGCGCGCGAGCCCAGAGCTGATGTTGAAGATCACCCCGTGCCCCTGCTCGGCCATCTTGGTACCCACGATCTTCGCTAGCACGTAAGGAGCTCGCAGGTTCGTGCGATAGAAGTAGTCGAGTTCGTCTGGCTCGCTCTCAAGGAATTGCGGCGCGCCACCAAGCGCGCCGGCGTTATTCACCAGAATATCGATCTGGCCGAACTCGGACATCGTCTTGTCGGCCAGGGCTTCAAGCTCGGAGTCCACCGTGACGTCGACCTTCACCGGCAGGGCCTTGCCGCCGGCGTCCTCGATCGCCGCAGCCGTTTCTCCAATCGACCCCGGATTGTCTTCAGTCGCCTCCTCTGTCCTGGCGCCGACAACGACGGCAGCGCCTTCGCGGCCGAGCTGCAGCGCGATCGCCTTGCCGATGCCACGCGAACCGCCAGTCACAATGGCGACCTTGCCGTCAAGCTCCTCAGACATGAATGTCCTCCTCAGTGTTCACGGGTGACGTGGAAGACAATAGCACAGCCATGAAAAGGCCTCTGGAGTGGCCAGCAGCAACTGGCCTTACGGCCGCTGGGCGTAGGTCAACGGGATCAGGCCGCCAGACGTCGCCTTCTCGCGGGGGTCTTCGGACGCCGCCAGCCGGTCGCGCAAGTCGTAGAGCACTTCACCGAGCGTCGTCTCCTTGTAGAGCCAGTCGTTCAGCGCCTCAGAGGTCGATGCTCTACCGGGCTGCGCCGTTGCGGCCTCCTGGTAGAAGGCCTTGAGGTCATCCGAGATGAAGCGCAGCAGAAACGGCATCTCCTCGCTCGCGCCGTCCGGCGGCGTCCCGGGCTCCCCCGACACGAACCCCGCGATGAACGAGCCCATCGTGTCGACGTCGCCGATGCCGCTCAGCCCAACGGCCGAGCGCCCGCGCGTACGCGACGCTTCTTCGTACCAGGGCCGCAGGAGATCGATCTCGCGCAGCAGGCGCGCCTCCTGGCCGCCGGCCTCGCCTCCAGGCAGCGCGACCGGGCAAGCCCACGGCTCGCCTCCGCTCGCGGGCGCGTCGTGCGGGTAGTCCTCCAGCACAGGGCCGCTTTCGCGTTCAAGCAGCGCGAGCGCCGAGCGCAGCACGTCGAGCTGGAACTCCGGGTCGTTCGGCGCGCCCAGCGGACGCCCAAGCTCGAAGGGCACCCATAGAGTGCGCGGCGGCCGGATCTTCTCCGTGTGCTCGCGGATCAGGCTGATCGCCGTCGTCGCGACGCCTTGCGACTCGATGTAGTGGGCGAGCGCGCCGACGACGCGCGTGCAGAACGGTCAGATGGGGATCAGGACGGCGGCCGTCACGCCGTCGTCCTTGAGGAGCCGCCCGACCTCCGCGCCGGACTCGGCGAACTGCTCGGGCGCCGTCGCGCCCATGAAGGAGTAGTGCCACTCCCCCACCGAGCCGATCTCGCCGTTCGCGGCGAGCGTGTGCAGGTGCTCCAGCGGAAACGCAATGTTCACGTCCTGCTGGTAGCCGGTGCGGTCGAAGTTGACGCTGACGTGGCTCATGGCCAAATCCGCGTAGTCGATGTCGCTCGGGATCAGCCGATAGTCGCTGGCGCCGCCGCGGAACTTGCGGTCGTCGCGGCGATGCAGCCCTGCTGTCGAGACAATCGCGACGCGCGCCTCGCTGAGGGGCGGCGCGTCCGTCCACGGCGTGGAATCGAACTCGGGCATCGGCAGGTTGCCCAGGAAGCCCCCTACGGGACCGGGCAGGTCGCTCAGTCGAACCATGGTGCCTGATACTAGCAGCCGCCGGTCACACGCATTGTGACGAAGGTCACCAAGCCTATTCATGCCGGAAGCCACTCATGATCGGTTAGAATACTCCCGCTATGGCGACTTCTAGGGCTGGGGTTCAGACCGTGACGGTGCTCGTCCCCCTCTTCGCCGTCCGCTGGTGGGAGCACGACTAATGGACCCGCGCATCCAGTACGCGAAGACCGAGGACGGGGTAAACATTGCTTACTGGACGATGGGTGAGGGTGAACCGCTCGTGCATGTGCCTCTTCCGTTTAGCCATATCCAGTTGGAGCTGCAAATTCCCGAAATGCGCCGTTGGTACGAAGGCCTGGCCCGCGAGCATACGCTCGTCCGGTACGACCACAGGGGATTCGGACTCTCGGACAGAACTACAGTCGACCTGTCACTGCCTACCCAAGTGGGAGACCTGGAGGCGTTGATCGAAAAGCTGGGCTTCGAAACGTTCGCCCTGTTCGGACCCGTCGTAATGGGGCCGATTGCCATCGAATACGCGGCCCGACACCCGGAGAAGGTTTCCCACCTCTTGCTTTGGTGCTCTTGGGCCAGCTATTCCGATTACCTCAGATCGCCCCGAAATCGCGCGCTTGTGGCGCTTAGAGACCAGGACTGGGAAACATACACAGAAGCCGTGGCCCACACGATGTTAGGGTGGGCGGAAGGCGAACCATCTAGCCGCTACGCCGCTCTCATGCGGGAGAGCGTATCGGCCGAGGCGGTGCGCGATGGGTTAGAGCGTAAAGGTGACAAGCTCGATGTCACGGCACGACTGGAGCGAGTGAAGTCTCCCACACTTGTCCTCCACCGCCGGGAGGTTGCTATTGTTGATGTAGAGGTCGCCCGGGGTCTAGCGTCGCGGATTCCGGATGCCCAGCTCGCCCTCCTGGAGGGAGACTCCGCGGCCCCGTTCCTGGGCGATACGCAGGCTGTGCTGGACGCCATCGCTGACTTCCTGGGCCAAGGTGAAGAGACCAGCGCCGCGGAACAACGGCCTGAGCCACCGACGCAAACCCCGCCCGCACCGGCAGTTCGCCGTGCAGGACCAGAGCTGATGGAGCAAGAACTCGGCTTCTGTACTACCTCGGACGGCGTCAGCATCGCCTACGCCACCGTAGGCGACGGCCCGCCGCTCGTCTACGCGGCTGGGTTGCCCGGCGACCTTTCGGCCGAGTGGGAGGTGCGCCACTCGCGAGAATTGATTGAGGATCTGGCTCAGGGATTCACGTTGATCCGCTACGACATGCGCGGTTGCGGCCTCTCTGACCGCGAGCCCGGCGAACTCTCGTTCGACAACTGGATACTTGATCTGGAGGCCGTCGTCGACCATCTCCACTTGGAGGGCTTCCCGCTGCTCAGCCTCGGCTTCTTGGCGGGCCCGATCTGTATCGCGTATGCGGCGGCCCACCCGGAACGCGTCTCGCACCTGATCATCTCGGAGGGCTACACGCGAGGAGCGGACTTGGGAACGCCCGAGCAGGCGAAGACCATGGTCGACTTCACCTCGCTCTACGGCTTCGCGGTCACGGCTGGCAGGACGGACTTGAGCGCCGACGAACTGCAGAGCTTTCAGGACGTTACGAAGATCCAAAGTCAGGCGGCATCGCTGAAGGTACAGGCACAGGTTGCGAGGACAATCGTCGAGGTCGATGTCTCCAGCTCCGTTGAGAATATCTCGATGCCTACGCTCATCATGCATAGTCACAATGACCTCGTGCCCTTCCGCTTGGGACGCAACCTCGCCGCTGCCATCCCGCAGGCGAAGTTCGTGCCCTTCGACGAGCCCGTTTCCGCTCCCTGGATCAAGCAGGAGCGAATCACCACCGCGATCAGGCGCTTCCTCGGTGTCGAAGTCGAGCCCAAGGCGGAGCCTACATCCGCGCCGGCGGCCGGCCGGGGAGAGGCCGCAGCCGTAGGCATGACACGCGTGAGCGAACCAGCCGGGCGGACCTTCGCTTCCGGCCGCTACGTCGTCAAACGACTCCTCGGTGAGGGCGCCCAGAAGACCAGCTATCTGGTCGACGACACTGTGCTCGGTCGCGAGTGTGCGCTCTCGGTGCTCAACGCCGCTCTCCTCGATCCCAGCGACGTCGACCGGATCAAACGCGAGGCACAGACAATGGCCCAGCTCGGCGTCCAGCCCAACATCGTCACGGTCCACGACTATGGCGAGGAGGATGGTGCACCATACATCGTGTGTGAGTATGTCCCAGGCGGCGAGCTGCGAGATGAACTGGCCGCGGCTGCTGGTCCATTGGCCCTCGAGCGAGCACTGGCGGTTGCGATGGACATCTGCCGCGCCCTCTCGTTCGCGCATCGTCGCGACATCGTGCATCGCGACCTCAAGCCGGAGAACGTCTGGCTGACGGAGGAACGCAACGCAAAGCTCGGGGACTTCGGCATCGCCCTCTCGCTTGGACGCACACGTCTCACCATGCCCGGCGGCCTCACGGGAACGGCCGCATACATGGCGCCGGAGCAGGTCTCCGGCGGCGACGTGGACGCCCGCAGCGATCTGTATGCTTTCGGGGTCCTTCTGTACGAGCTGGTGGCGGGCCGTCCTCCGTTCGTGGGCGACGACCCCAACGCCATCATCTATCAGCACGTCAACAGCAAGCCTGAGTCTCCGGCGGAGCACAACGCATCCGTCCCGCCCGGCCTCGAACGCCTGATCATGAAGCTGCTCGCCAAACCCAAAGCCGAACGACCAGCCTCCGCCGAAGAGGTGCTCGCCGAGTTAGAACAGACCGCCGCAGATCAACCCGATGGGCCGCCCGGAGCCACAGCGGCCGTTCGCGGTACGGGCCGAGAGGTCGCCGCAGGAGACAGCAGGCTGATAGAACAGGAGATCCGCTTCTGCACAAGCGCTGACGGCACCCGCATCGCCTATAGGACATACGGCGAACCGGCGGCCCGAGCCCTTGTTCTCGTCGTACCTTTCGAGAACGCTCAGGAGTTCTGGTGGAAACCTGCCGGGGTGCGGACCCTGCATAAAGGCCTTGCGTCGGGCCGCAGGTTGGTCACGTTCGATCGCCGGGGCGTGGGTAGTTCTCAGCGCGATGTGGATGACCTGACGATCTCCGCGCAGGTGGCCGACCTCGCCGCGGTTATCGACCAACTGGGCCTGGAGACGTTAGACCTGACGGGATGGTCTAACGGCGGAGCACTAGCCGCTGCCTATGCCGCAGAGCATCCGGACCGCGTTGGTCGTTTGATCCTTTGGCACCCCTTGATACGTACTTCGGGTCCGCCGCTCAAAGGCATGCAAGATCTGGCAAAATCGATCCGGACGAATTGGTCGTTGGGTAGAAGAAGCTGGGCCTCCATCTCCTATCCGAACGGGCCGACGGACCAGCAGCGCTGGTTCTCCAACACGCTGCGTGATTCGCTCGCACCCGAGGTGGCCGCCCGGCATTTCGAGGTCATCGCCGAATTTGATGGCAACGCGACGCTACGAAGTGTACAAGCTCCTACGTTGGTGTTGGTCCACTCAGAGAGACACGACTTAGAGGTCGCCTCCATCCAGGCCGTCGCCTCCCTCATCCAGGACGCCCGCCTTGTCACGCTCGAAGGCGACTGGGGCACGCTCGTCGTAGACCCGAGCCAAATGTTGGCGGCCATACGGAACTTCTTCGATGAGACGGATGCCGGAGCAGAAGCCAGTAGGTAAGGGCATCATGTTCGCCGACCTCGCCGATTCGGAGCTGCGCGGCTTCGAAGACCCAGTCAAGCTCTGGGAGCTGGGGTGGCGCGAAGGCGACTAGCTCAGCCCTCAACAGCTTGCTTAGGGCGGTCTTGTTGTTGCGGACGTATCGGCAGACGGTACGAACGTTGACATACTCCCCACATTGTCGCTTAAAGTGCTAGGTGACAATTGACAACAGCGTTTGAATCTATCAAACTGAGCCGAATTCAGCTTTGGGGAGGGCCGAGTCCGTGGTAGCAACGCCAACGAGAACGCACAACCGACAGGCGACGTGTGACGCCATTCTGGACGCAACCGTCGAGATCATCACCGAGAAGGGCCTCGACGGTTTCACGATCAGCGAGATCGCACGGCGCGCCGAAGTCAACCGTGCCCTGATTTATCACTACTATCAGAACCGCGAAAACCTGATCACGCACGCCATCGACCGGATCATGGAGCGCTACAACGTGCCGGAAACAGGGCTGAGCGGCGATGCAGTGGCCCGCAGCGCAAGGAGTTACATTGAGCACCCGGAGATCGGACGCTTCGTCTTTCAGCTCCTGCTAAGCGGACGGCCGCTCCTGCGCCTTGGCGAGCGGCTTCGAGAGCAGATCGCTCACGTGGAGTTGCTCATGCGTCAGCAGTTCCCGGATGCGGACACGGATGAGGACCCATCGTTTTCGATACTCATCCTGGCGGCCTCCTGTTACGCCTGGTCATTCGCCAGGAAGGAGCTGGCCGGCATAATCGGCTTGAGCGTGGAGGAGGCTGACGATCGGTTCGTCCGCGCGATCAGCCGCATGAGTGAGCTCGATCTCCAAGCACTGCAGGAACGAATCCGGCTAGGCGCTGGCAGTCAGGCCAGCTAAACACCCTGCTTGGTCCTCCAGCAAGTCCACGCGAGCAAGCCTGCTGAATAGGCGTTTGCGGGCCCGCGGGCCCGCGGGCGTATACTACTCCCACAATGACCGACGCTCTCGTGTCCACCGCATGGCTCGCGCAACACGCTGGCGATAGCCGCCTGCGTATCTTCGAGGCCTCCCAGGAGCCCGCGTCTTACGCCTCCGGCCACGTCGATGGCGCGCTGCAGATCGACTGGAAGCAGGACCTGATCGAAGCCGCCGACGAGAGTTCCGGAAACGTGATCGACGCCGGGAGGTTCGTCGCACTGGCCAGCCGCCTCGGCATTCGGCCCGACGACACGCTCGTCTTCTACGGCGACCAGGGCGGCCGCCACGCCGCGCGGGCCCTCTGGACGTTCGAGTACTACCGGCACCCCGGCAAGCTGCACTGGTTGGACGGCGGGCGCGAGGTCTGGCAAGCGGAGAGCCGCCCTCTCACCACCGGAGTTCCCAACATCGCGCCGTCAGACTACCCGGAGCCGCCCGGGCCCGACTACACGATCCGGGCGACGTTTACGGACATCGTCGCGGGTCTCGACAATGCGGACCTGACCGTCATTGACACTCGCAGCCCAGACGAGTACGACGGCACCGACATCCGCGCGGCACGCGGCGGGCGCATCCCAGGCGCCAAGCACATCTTCTGGAAGACATCGCTCGCCGAAAACGGCGCCCTCCTGCCCAAGGACGAACTGAAGGCGCTCTACGCCGCCGTCTCGCGAGACGGCGCCTCCGCCGCGTACTGCCAGCTCGGCGTTCGGGCGGCTCACACCTGGTTCATCCTCCGCCACGTCCTCGACCACCCGGACGCCAAGAACTATGACGGCTCCTGGCAGGAGTGGGGCAACCTCAGCGACACGCCAATCGAGAACGAGACCGCGCCATGAAAGATGGCCCGGCGCCATGACCTCCGCTCCCCGCGCGAACGATCCAGAGGCGATCAGCGAAGCGCAGCGCTATATATGGAACAGCACCGCAGCCTCGTATCCAAGCGTGACGGCGAAGGCGGGAGAGCCGCTGTTAGATGCAGCCGGCGTCGGAGAGGGCACCCTGGTCTTGGACGTGGCCTGCGGACCGGGCCTCGTCGCCGCGGCAGCCGCGGCGCGGGGAGCGCTGGTCACGGGGCTTGATTTCGCCGAGGAGATGGTCGAGGAGGCGCGCCGCCAGCACCCATCAATCAAGTTTCGTGTGGGTGACGCGGCGGCGCTGCCGTTCGATGACGAAGCCTACGACGCCCTGATGATCGGATTCGGAATATTCCTGATGGCCGAGCCACAGAAGGTGCTCGAAGAGGCAAACCGCGTGCTGAAGCCGGGCGGCCGCGTCGCGTTTACCGTATGGGATACGCCCGAGACGTTGACAGCGTTCAGCATCGTCTTTGGGACGGTCGGAGCTCACATTCAGCCTGAGCCGGCAGAACCGCCACCCCTCTTGGGTAAGGCGGACGAAGGACTGCTAACCGGTGTGATGACCGAAGCAGGCTTCGTCGACGCAACATTCGAGCGCTTGCCGCTCGTGTGGGAACTGCCCTCAGGCGACGCACTGTTCGAGGCGTTTCGATCATTCCCAAATATGGAGGGCGCATCTGACGATGTCCTTAAGGCGATCCGCTCCGACATCCTCAGTAAGGCCGCGGAGTATGAACGCGACGGCAGGCTGCACCTGCCGATGCCGGCCATTCTCGTGTCGGGAGTCCGGCCATGACCGCTGAGGCGCGCCCCAGCGACGACACCGGCCTCGCCGGGAAAGTAGCGATCGTCACCGGAGGCGGCGCCGCGGGCGACGGCATCGGCAATGGGCGGGCGGCCGCCATGCTGCTCGCGCGGGCAGGCGTCAGCGTGCTCGTCGCCGACCGGAAGGGCGATCTGGCTCAGCACACGGTCGACATGATCGCGGCGGAGGGCGGAACGAGCGCCGCGTTCGAAGCCGACGTGACGAAGAGCGATCAATGCGAGGCCATGGTCGCCGCAGCCGTCGAGCGCTTCGGGAGGCTGGACTTCCTCGACAACAACGTCGGCGTTGGCAGCCGCGGCAGCGTCGTCGACGAAGAGGTCCGCATCTGGGAGACCGTCATGCGCGTGAACGTGGAGAGCATGTTCCTGGCGAGCAAGCACGCCATCCCTGCGATGATCGAGTCAGGGGATGGCGGCGCGATCGTCAACGTCGCGTCGATCGCGGCGCTCCTGCCTACGGGGCTCACTGCGTACGCGACATCGAAGGGCGCCGTGATCTCGCTGACGCGCGCGATGGCCGTCGACCACGGCCGCCAGGGCATCCGCGTCAACTGCGTCGCGCCCGGACCCGTCTATACACCCATGGTCCAGGCGCCCGGCATGACCGACGAGTTGCGGGAGGCGCGGCGCAAGGCTTCGCTGCTGGGCATCGAGGGAACGGGCTGGGACGTCGGTCAGGCCGTGCGCTTCCTACTCTCCGACCAGGCCCGCTACATCACCGGCCAGACGCTCATCGTCGACGGCGGCACGACGCTGCGCGGACCGGACCGGCATACACTCTTTAGCTGAAGGAGGCCCCATGGCCCGCGTACCCTACCTGAACATAGACGACTTGGAGCCGGACGACCGCGTCTTGCTGGACCGCCCCGCGAACATCTTCCGTGCCCTGGTCAACAGCCCTAAGGGGGCCAGGGCGTTCGCTCGCCACGGCAATTACATACTCAGTCGCAGCAAGCTCGACCCACGCCTCCGCGAACTGGCCATCATCCAGGTCGGCTACTCGACGAACTCCCCCTACGAGTACTCCCACCACGTTGAGATCGGACGGCAGCACGGCGTCTCCGACGACGACATCCGCGCCATCGCCGAGGAGACCGCCGGCCGCACGTCGAACCTCGGCGAACTCGAGCGCGCCGTCCTCAGCGCCGCCCGCGAGATTACGAACGACGTCTCGCTCTCCGACGAGACGTTCGCCGTGCTGGAGAAGGGCCTCGACACTGAAAACCTCGTCGACCTCATCCTTGCGATCTCGTTCTACAACGGCGCATCTCGCACGCTGAACGCGCTGCAGGTCGACGTCGAGGACCACTACCTGCCGTACCTAGAGGAGTTCCCTCTGCCGTCATGAAGTTCTCCTTCAACATCCAGAACTTCGCGCCGTTCGACGACGTGCATCGCGTCGTCGAGCTGGCCAAGGAGGCCGAGGCCGGCGGCTGGGACGGCTTCTTCCTCTGGGACCACATCCACTGGAACGGGCCGCCCATGCTCGACCCCTGGGTGACGCTCGCTGCCATCGCGATGGCCACCAAGCGCATCCGCATCGGCGCGCTCGTCACCCCGCTGGCGCGACGCCGGCCCTGGAAGCTCGCACGGGAGACCGTCACGCTCGACCACCTCTCGCGCGGCCGCCTGATCGTGGGCGCCGGCCTGGGTTTCCCTGTCGACGTGGAGTTCGCGCAGCTCGGGGAGGAGACGGACGATCGCGTGCGGGCCCAGAAGCTCGACGAAGGTCTCGACATCCTCACCGGTCTCTGGTCGGGCGAGCCGTTCAGCTACCACGGCGAGCACTACCAGCTCGACAACGTCACGTTCCTGCCGCGCCCGGTCCAGCAGCCGCGCATTCCCATCTGGGTCGCCGGCATGTGGCCGTCCAAGCGCCCGTTCCGCCGGGCCGCCCGCTACGACGGCGTCGTGCCGCTCATGGTGCAAGCGTCTGGTGAGCCGACGATACTCACGCCGGAGGACCTCGCCACCGTCGTCGACTACGTCCGCCAGCACCGCGACAGCGACGCTGCGTTCGACGTCGCCCTCGGCGTGTACCTCCCGCCCGACCCCGCCCAGGCCCGCGACGTCATCGACGCCTACGCTGCCGCCGGCGCTACGTGGCTGATAGATTCGCCGCCCAACCCCGAGGCGGTCTCCGAACGCCTGCGCGCCGGGCTACCGGGCTAGCGACGGCGTTAGGGAGTAAGCGGCGGAAGGCGTGATGGCGGGGGCAGTGCAGGCGGGGTGGGATGGGCAGAGTCACCCCATCGTGACGCACGAGAGCGCCCACCTCCTCTTCCACAAGCACCTGACTGTGAAGGACAGTCGCCCATGGCCACTCCGCCTCTCACAGCCATCGGCGGACTCTTGCACGGTAAGTTCGATACTCGTCACCGAATCGTTGCTCCAGCAGGTGTTCGTCTCGTACGATGATCGCTTGCGTTAGCCCGGCGACAACGCCCGCCGCCAGGAGAACGATCCAAAGCGAGTTCAAGAGCAGGCCGCCTCCAGCGTAGATCAGGAGGAAACCCAGGTAAATTGGATTGCGAGAAAAGCGGAATGGCCCCCGAGTCACGAGGGCTGTAGGATGGAGCGCGGCGTCTGGCGAGGTACCCCCGCGCTCCATGGTCCTGACGGCCCATCCAATGACAACAACCCCGAATCCGACAAGCGCCGCCCCAAAGACCTGAGACTTCGGAGCGGGCATTCTCGGCGGCGGGAACAAGAGAGTCGCTGCCAACCCGGCGAGAAAGCAGCTGCCCAATGTTATCACCGCGCTAGAATATAGTGGCTCTTTGTCGCTACTCATTCCTACCGACGCTCAGGTGGTGTGTATCCTCGGAAGAGCCCATATCTTTGCACCTCGCGGGATAAACCAATCCGCTACTACCTCATTGGCTAATCGATACCATATAGATACAGCAAGCCATTGGGAAGTGCCTCCATGTAGCTGGTTTCATGATCTCTTTCACGCATGATGTGAAAGGTGAATTCGAAACCCCTGTAGTTGCGTGCGTTAAACCGTTCACGGAATCGTATAACGCTCTGCAGGAATGGTTCCAGTTCCTTCTCACCGGCAGAGACATAAACTTTTGCGTTCAGCGTTTGGGTTGTTCGCCAAAGTTCTTCTTCTTGTTTAAAGAACAGGTAATCGTCCCAGTACAGGGCGGGGCTAGTCATAATATATCGTTGAAATAGTTCCGGGCGATTGACCATCGTCCAAGCCGCGAACAAACCACCATAGCTCGATCCAATAAAGCCACGATCGCTTGTGTCGACTCGATACTCCTTCTCAACGAGCGGAAATAACTCATGCTCGATGAACGCCAGGAAGTGGTCAGCACCGCCTGACGCCGGTGCCGATTCCGGGTAAACCAGCATGTTGTCCTGGGGGATATGCGTTGGAGTTAGATCTCTGGAGCGATCACTTACCACCCGCATGAAGTCGCCCTCTTGCGATATACCGACAAGAATCGTGTTGGCAATCTTGCCAGACAGTTCAAGAATCTTCTTGGTCCCAGTCGTGAATTCTGTCGCAAAAAAGGCGTCCGGATAGTAGATAACTGGATAGCTGTCTTCGCCCATGCCATACGTCGGGGGCAAATGGACGTTAATGAGATACTCCATGCCGTCAACATGCGCCGACTGAATGCGATGGGTGAAAGAGTCGTTAATGACTGTTGCCATCGTAGCCGTGTGTTGATCAGAATCCATCATGCTGTGCGCTCCGGTTCGTCTACAAGTTTGTTTACGTTTCTGCCAACCGCTCAGGCGAAGAGGTAGTGGTGGCCGGAGTGTAGCACGCTGTGCTTCGGTCAGCCGCCAGGCCAGCAGTTGCTTCGCAACTGCAAAGCTAGCCGTAGGCTAGCCGGTCAGCCGTGTAACTCCTTATCCCGCCGCGCAAGATGCTCCTCGTACCCCTTTGCGTGTTCGTCGGTCATCCAGCCGGCCCGGATCCGATGGCCGGCCGTGGAGATATGGTTCTCCTCGACCTCCTCGGTGTACACCCACGCCTCGCCCCGCAAGATCGACAGGATCTCGTTCAGCTCACCCGTGTGGTAGGTCCAGTGCGCGGCCGTCAGCGACACGATGTCGAACAGCGGCACCTGCTCACCCCAATGCAAGGAGCGCAGTTCGTCAAACTCCTCATCGCTCGCGCTCCCAACCGATGCTTCCCACAGTCCGAACGAATCCTCCAGCCAGGCCACCATCTCGTCGAGGTACGCCTGCGACGTCTCGATCGTGTCGCGCAGGCCGCGCGGCCAGCCGAGCGTGTTGAGGTGCTTCGGCTCGGCGTCGAATGCGTAGGAGTGGTAGACGTGGCTCCAGCTCGCTGTGTGTTTCAGGATGCCCAGCACTGACCGATATCCGCCCGCGGCCTCCAGCGCCTCCTCGAGTGTGAGGTCCTTGATGTTGTCCTTGAGCATCTGCTGCGCGGTCTGTAAGACACGCAGCGCCAGTTCAGATCTGGTTCGCATGATACGCTCCTTTCGTCATCCTGAGCCAACCCGCAGTAGAGCAAACAGTATACGCGGGGCGCAGCGGGGATGGGTAGACCCCCATCCCGCGCCCCGCTAGAATGCCGGACGTCCTCTTAGGACCATCTCATAGGGGTGGGGAAATGGCCGCAGGCTACGACGCCGATCTCATTCGCCGATTCTACGACGACCACGGCGAGCGCGAGTGGGAGCGCTTGGACGACAATCCTCGTGCGCGGGTGATCTTCCACGTCCATCGCTGGTACCTGCAGCAGTTCATCAAGCCGGGGCAGCACGTCCTCGACGCCGGGGCCGGACCCGGGCGCTTCACGATTGAACTGGCGAAGCTCGGCGCGACCGTCACCGTCGGTGACATCTCGCCGCGCCAGCTCGACCTCAACCGGCAGAAGCTAGAGGAGGCCGGGCTGGAGCCTCAGGTCGCGCAGCGCGTGCAGCTCGATATCGTCGACTGCTCGCAGTTCGGCGACGAGAGCTTCGACGCCGTCGTCTGTTACGGTTCGCCGCTGAGCTACGTCCAGGAGCGCGCCGGCGACGCTATCGGCGAGCTGCTGCGCGTCACCAAGCGGGGAGGCCACCTGCTGCTCAGCGTCACGTCGAGGCTCAACGTCTACCTTCCTGTGCTGATCGACTGGGTCCGCGACGAGGGCATCGAAGCCACCCGGCGCTACCTCGCCACCGGCGGCCCCGACGACGTAGACGACAGCGGGCACCCGATGCACTGCTACACGTGGTCGGAGCTGAAGGCGCTCCTTGAACGGCATCCGGCGGCGGACATTGTTGCCGTCTCGGCGTCGAACTACATGGCAAGCATCTCGGCCATCCCGTCACTCGAGGAGATCGAGCGGGACCCTGCGTTCTGGCAGGCCTTCCTGGAGTGGGAGGTCGAGATCTGCAAAGAGCCCGGCGTCCTCGACGTCGGGAGCCATATCATCGCCGTCGTCCGGCGTTTGTGACCCAGCACGGCCTCGCTCAAGGCGCAGTAGTTGCGAAGCAACTGCCAAGGGCCTTCGCGTAGCGAAGGACCCGCCATCGCCGAAGCGTTGCGCTATCGGTTTAGCAGCACGCTGTCTCAGTACTGACAACCGCTTAGCGCGGGAATCCCTCGGGTCCGCCTCCTACCGTGATCACACATCCGGTCGTATACGCAGAACGATCGGACGCCAGAAAGCTCACCGCGTCGGCGACGGCGCCGGGCGGCACTAATGCTTGGCGCATAACGCTCCGTTGTTCGTAGGACTCCAGCATCTCCGCTTCGGTCCTCCCTGACTGCTCGGCGCGCTGTTGCACGAGCCTGCGGAACAACGGGGTATCGACAGCATCAGCGTTCACGTAGTTCGCCGTGATGCCGTGCTTGCCGAGCTCGTTAGCGATGTTGCGCACGTAGTGCACGAGAGCGGCCTTCGAAGCGCCATACGCCGCGAACCCCTCGCCCGGCGCGAAGGCGGCCTTCGATGCGTTGTAGATCAGCCTGCCGCCCATGCTCTGGTCGATCATCACCTTCGCGGCCTCTCTGGTCGCCGCGGCCGCGCCCTGGAAGTGCACGCGCAGCTTCTCCTCGATCTCGGCATCTAGCATCTCGACGACAAGACTGTAGTGCGGTCCCACGCCCGGTGAGTAGAACATCACATCGAGCCCGCCGAAGCGCAGGACGGCCGCATTCATCATCGCCTTGATCGATGCCGAATCGGCTGCATCCACCTCCACCGCAAACGCTCGCTCCGGAGCCGAATCGTTGAGCTTCTCCGCGACTGCGTTCGCGCCATCGACATCGATGTCGGCGACCACGACATGCGCTCCCTCCTCAACGAAGCGTTCCGCCGTCGCTCGCCCGATGCCGCTCGCGCCACCGATTACGAGCGCGATCTTCCCTTCGAGCGGACGCCGGCTCGCAGCCGACTCCTCGATCTTCCTGCGCTCCAGCGGCCAGTACTCCATATCGCAGGCGTCGGCGTCGGACAGGAACTCGAACGCTTCGACCGCCTCCGCGCCGGCCATCGCCCGTAGCGTCGCCCGATAGCACGTTGCAGCGACGAGCGCGTTCCGCCGGTCCTTCCCCGCGAAGATCACGCCCAGGCCCGGCACGACGACCGTCTTCAGGTAGTCAGAGATCGGTTCTGTCTGGCCGTGTTTAGCGACGTGATTCACGTACGCCTCGCGGTGGGCCGCGATCGCATCGCGGACACGGTCTCTTGCGTCGGACGCCGTCAGTCCTTTGAGCATCGGGGCCAGTACCAGCGGCTCCACGCCCGCGCGCAGGATGTGTTCGGGCGTCATCACACCGCGCGACGCCACCTGCGCGAACGCTTCGCGGCCAATCGCGTCCAGCATGTCGGGCGAGCTGTCCAGGTGCAGCAGGGGCGTCCAGTGTTCGTTCGAGAGCGCCCCCCGGATGACGGGCAGCAGGGCCGCGGCCCGTGCCTCCGGCTCCGGTTCGTCTACGGCGGGCACGGTCACGGCCCCGAACAGGCTGCGGCCGGCGCGGCGCTCCGCGAGATACTCGTCCGCCTTCGAGATCACCGAAACGAGGTTCGCATAGCATTCGCGGGCGTCCTCCCCCCAGACGACGAGCCCGTGCTTCTCCAGCACCATGGCGATGGCGTCTTCGGGCGGATGCTCTGCGTATCGCTCCGCGAGCAGCTTCGCGAGCGGGAAGCCGGGCCGGGCGTACGGCAAGAACGCAACATTGGAGCCGAACACCCGCGACACGTTCTCCTCGGCGTGCGGCGTGTCGCTCAATGACAATGTCGCCACGTCGTGCGTGTGCGCGATGTAGCGATACGGCAGTAGGGAGTGCAGTGGCGTCTCGACGCTTGGGAGCGGGTCGCGGTCCGTAGCCATCATCGCGGCGCGCATCAGCGCGAGCATCTCGTCGTCCGAGATCGACGTCTTCGCCTGCAGTTTCGCGAGCCGGCCCCGATAGAGGTGCGTGAAGCCCTCTGGCGTAATCGTCCGCAGGTCGGTGCCGCTGCCTTTGACCACGAGCGATTCGGCCTCGTCGCCGAACAGGTCGGCCTCGGCCAGCTTCACCGACGTGTTCCCGCCTCCGGGCTGCACCAGCAAGGTGTCCTGGCCGATGAGATTGGACAGGTAGACAAGCCGGCCGATCTCGTCCGCGCCGTTCACCTGATCGTCACGCCAGAGGTCCTGCAACTGCCCTACCCTTCGTCGCGATGCTGTTCAGTGGCGTGATTATACCGCGCTCTCAGTCACTGAATAGCCGTCGTCCGGCATTTGTGAAGTCTAGCTAGAGAACGTTGACCCTGCCGGTCCTGCGATACTGCGCGAGAAACTTCCGGGCCTGACGCTTCAGGCGAGGGTCGGCGTCGTTCGTGAACGTCTCGAACGCCGCCACCACCTGCGGCTCCAGCGCTCGTGGTGAGCCGTCGCCCAGCGCGTGAAACACACTGCGGCGCACCTTCACGTCCTCGTCGCCGACCATCTCGAAGATGCGATTCCAGATCCGGTCGTCGTGCGACTTCACGTGGCAAGGGCAGAGCGCTCGGACGGTCTCCGCGCGCGTTGTAGGGTCGTCGTCGGCCAGCAGCGGCAGCAGCTCGTCGACCTGCTCCGTCGTTACGGTGGCCATGCGACAAGTATACGGGAGTTCATGCCCCTTACGGCTGACTGCCAGGCCGCAGCGTAGGTCAACAGATATGGTGGCTGCTTGTCTAGTCGTTCGGTTCGTTCACAGTCACACCGTACTCCGAGAGAAGCACTTCCCAATCAGCCAAGCCCTTCGCCGCGATGTCGTAGAGGTCGCCTAAAGCCTTGCCATCTCCGTCGACCACCTCACCAGTAACTATCGCCGTACCGGAACCGGCACCGCGAATCACCGGCTGCCCATCCCGGCCAAGAGTCATCAAAGCCGAGGACCCTTTGCCGGGACCCGTCGTCAACCTCATGACTCTTCGCGGGGTTAGGAGCTTCGGCATCCGGCCAGAATGACTGGTGTCGTCTCTTCGAGGACCGTGCTTGTCGTTGTTGGACAGGTCCAACAACACGCGAAGCTCGAACGAAGCCTTGAGTGCTTCATCTACAAGCGCCTTGTCTTTACCGTTCTTCTCTGCCCACTTTCGAAGATGGTCTGCAAGATTGGCAATATTATGAATCATCGAATAGGCGAGGTTCGCAAGAGTTGCCTCCGACAGGCCACCGGAAAAGTCTTGGTACACCCCTACGATCTTCTCAGAGGAAAAGAGCTTGCCAGGCAGCTCTGACATGTCCTCCTCTTCTGCATCGCTTACAGCCTGATATATCCGTCGAAGTCGTTCGTCTATTTCAGAGTCATCCATGTCCGTCAACACCTACAAGTTAGCAAGAAATTCACCGAGATCGGTGCCATCTAGATCTGCCTTGCTCATCCTGTTTGCGATCCGCCAGTTCTCGGTCTTCGCCCATGGCAGGTCAGCGTTGCCCAGTTTTTCGTACGCTCCTAGCGCCTTGAACCCCTCTCCCTTATGGCTTTTGATCGCGGAGTCGCTTAGGTAATTCTCCAGGGCTCTTAGCTCCAGTACGTGGCACGGCATTTGCAACCCCTCGCATATGCCTACAAACGCCTGTCGCTCCTTCGAAAGGGGATCCTCTTTCGATGCCCGTTCGCTGTCTATGAGAACGCTAACGTCGCCGGTTATTCGTGCTATCTGCGCTAGTTCAAATTCTGATTTCGAGTTGATCATCTCACCGCCGCCCATTGGAACCAGAACCACCTTGTGCGCCTTGCCATACAACTGAAGGAATTGATGCAGGGTCTTGATATCCGTCCTGCCTTCGATTAAGAGAAGCTTTTCGAAGGTGAGATCCTTGAAGCCAGAGTAGCTAAGCTCGCCCAGCAGTTCTGGTAGCCTAGGAACACGCTGATACTCCGTAAGTACACTTTCTCCTTCGCCCAAGCGCTGTAACGCGTAACTCCAGTCGGCGGCACCTTCCGCAAGCCCAACATTGTGGGTGGTAAATAAGACACCGTCGCTCGTGTAGCTGGCTAATGTAGTGAGAAAGTCTAGCTGCAGTGCTGGATGCAAGTTCATCTCAGGTTCATCGATTAGGATGAACGAAGGCTCTTCAAACGCCACACTGCCCAGCACTAAAATGAACTGGGCGAGGCCTGATCCCACCTCCTCCAGTTTGCGGCTCTCACCATTCACAAGCAGCTGCAATGTCTGTCCATCATCAGCCGTGTTTATACGCAAGTCATCCAATTCGAATATACGCCTGATGTCCTCAGAGAGCGTGTGTATGGCCTCGTTCTCGACCGTACTCCTACCGGTTTGGCGGCTCCTCCACTCATGCATGAAGGCTTGACCGGTTTTCATGTCAAAGTAGTCCGCCTTTTCCCCTACATTGAGGGCATTACGAAACGCACCTATGAAACGCATTCTCGACAAAGTCTGGAAGACTTGGAGAGCTTCCTGCATTTCGACCTGCTCGTGATCTGGAACAACTAAACGTGAGCCGTCGGTACCTACACCCTTCTGGGAGTTAACCTGTATCCCGTCCTGAAGAGTAAGCTCAATTCCTGCGCGGTTCGTTCCGTGGGGGACAGTGATGTTGAGTGTTAACGGCTTCGACAGTTCCTCATAGGAGAAGGCGAACCCAATACTCAGATCCCGCAGGTTCGAGCGGGTGAAGAGCTCTCGCTGGTCTTGAATGCCAGCTGGGTTGAAAGTGATCTCGCTGCTGATCCCGGCAGCTAGCTGGCCAACATCTGCTAGCCTCACGAACAGGTCTCGAAACTCGAAGAAGAACTTTAGCAGAGCGGACTTCCCCGAATTGTTGACACCTAAGAAGGATGTCATGCCCGTGCGCACGACGAACTTTGCCGGGTTCGTATCTGGGAAGCAACGATAGTTCTTAAGCGTGATTTCCACGTTCATCGTGAGTATCCTGGCGCGCCACGTTCAGCAACAACTGCGTGGTGAAGCAGCAAGTCCAGTTTATCAGGCGACACGAGAGCACACCACCGCCCCTCGCCTGCCGCCCCGCGATTTGTTATCCCGTCCCTATGGAAGAAGTAACCATCCGCGCAATGCAATCGCTGGCGCAGGAGGTCTGGCGCATAAGGCCGGAGCACACGAACCCCGGCGCGACGGTCGGTGAGCTGGCTTGGGAGTTCGGCACCGGCAACCGGCGCGAGGGCGACGCCTGGCGCCACAAGCTCTGGCTTGATGGCGAGGCTGCCACAGGCTGCCCGCTCGCCTGGGGCTGGATCTTCGCCCCCATGGAGACACGCCTCTCCGACACCGAACACCGCACAGAGCCCCCGACGCTCGACTGGCAGGTCCACCCGGACAACCCGGAGCTGCTAGACGAAGTGCTCGACTGGTTCGACGCCCAATGTCCTGATGCCGTCCGACAAACGTCCACCCAGCAGGCCAACGTCGACGCCCTAACGCGGCTCCAGCGCCACGGCTACGAACACGACCCCGACGCGCCCTGGGGCATGCGCAACATCCGCGACCTCGACGACATCGAGACGCCTCAGCTCCCCGACGGCTATCGCGCGCTCACCATGCGTGAGATCGGTAGCGACGCTGTGAGCGTCGCCCGCCGGGTCGAAGCGCACCGCGTCGCGTGGGAGCCGTCGCGGCTGACCGTGGAGGCGTATCAGGACGTCATGGCCACCCCGCCCTACCGCGACGACCTCGACTTCGTCATCGAGGCACCTGATGCCACACTAGTGGCATCAGGCATCGGTTGGTACGACGAAGCGAACCACGTCGCCGAGTTCGAGCCCGTCGGCACCCACCCCGATTACCGCCGGCGCGGCCTCGGACGCGCCCTCTCTCTCTTCGGCATGCAGCGCTTCCGGGACGCCGGCGCGCGGCAGGCCATCGTCGGCTGTCGTGGAGATGACAACTACCCCATCCCGAAGAAACTATATCGGTCTGTGGGTTTCCGCGAACTGACGCGCGAGCTATGGTTCGTGAAGAACTCGTAGGCGCGCTCGGCCGAGCGCCCAGCAGTCGCAGCCAGCGGCGGGGGACGAGTTGTGGGTCAGGCTGCGGGGGTATCGGGTCGATTCTCGCCTAGAATAGACGCGATCTCGCGGGAGGTTGCCAATGTGGTGTCCGGGTCGCCGTACCAGGAGCCGAAGTAGAAGGGCTGCCGGTCCCACCGCTGGTGTTCCAGCCGTTTCGTGCTTGTCGGTCGTTTTACGCTCTTCCGGGTAACGTTATCGCTCATAGCGCCACGCCACCTCCTGTCTCTTGCAGAGCCATTTGTTCATTCACCACACATACCATCGGCCGGGCGGACAAGGTCTGAAGGGGCGTTCGCCGCGATCGAAGCTGACCCGCAGGTCAGCCACCGACGTAGGGGCGTTCAATTGAACGCCCTACCCACGCCGATAGCGCGGCCCAAGGCAACATCACCCTGAGCCTGTGGCCGTTCCTAAGCGCAGCCGAAGGCTAGCCGCTCCCCTCTCCCCGGCGTCTATCCGCCGGAGGCGGAGGAGAGAGCCGAACTGCCACAGACACAGCCAGCAGAAACGCAGTTTCTGCCAAGCTGACCGAAGGTCAGCCGGACTGCCACATCCCCCTTCGCACTCTCCCTCTGCCGTGGTACGCCAGACACAAATGCCGGCCAAGAAACCCACCAGCCGCAAGCCCAGCGATGGCGTCAGCCATCGCAAAGGCGACGCTCGCAAGCGTCGCCCGGGCGCACAGCCCAGCCATCCTCGCAAGGATGGCCAAGGCTTCGTCCCGAAGCGTAAGCGAGGGGCGCAGCCCGGCAACACCAACGCCCTCAAGTCCGGCCGCCGCTCCAAGCGACTAAAGAAGCTGATCGTCGCGCTCATGTCCGATCCCGAAATCCGCAGCATCGTCCTCGCCCTCGCGACCGCGCGGGAAGCTGACGACATCCGCCGATTCGACCACATCCGCTTCCTGCGCAGCGTCGCCGGCCTCAAGCAGTCCATCCGGCGTTACGCCGCCCTCGTCGATGGCTCTCACCGTTCACGTGTCCTCGACTCACTCGGCCTTTCTGCGGGGTTCCCGCCGGGGAACGTTGAAGCCGCTGGCCCAGACATGCAGTCGACAGCGTCGACTGCCAAGCCCTCGGTGGAACATGGCCCGCAGTCGGCGCAGCCGAATGCCAAGCCCACCATGGAACATGGCCCGCAGTCGGCGCAGCCGACTGCCAAGCCAACCGAAGGTTGGCCACGGACGAATACCCCAAACACCCCTTCTCCAGATACGACCGACGCTCATTTCTCACAAACGAATGATTCAGAGTTCCCCTCTCCCACCCTTGGGAAAGAGCCTGCCCGCAGGGGGCCAGGGGTGAGGGAGTTCCACCTACAGCTACCCCTCGATACAATGCCCTCGTGACCCGCACACTCCTCTTTGACGTCGACCAGACACTGCTCTACACGGGCGGCGCCGGCAGCCTCGCCATGGCCCGCGCCTTCCACCAGCTCTACGGCATCGACGACGCCTTCCAGGCCATCGAGGGCTCCGGCCGCACCGACTGGAACATCCTCAAGCGCGGCCTGGAGCTTCACGACCTGCTCGACGGCACGCCCATCGAGGAACTGCTGCCCAGCTTCATCGATGTCTACCTCGAACACCTCCCGGCGACGCTGCGCGAAGCGCCCGGCGGCCACGTCAAGCCCGGCATCCCTGAGCTGCTCGACGCGCTGGCCACGCGGGACGACGTCCGTCTCGGCCTCGCGACCGGCAACTTCAAGCGCGCCTGCCTGCTCAAGCTGGCGTTCTTCAAGCTCGACGCGCACCTCCACGACGGTGGCTTCGGCGAGGACGCCGAGGACCGCGGCGAGATGGTCGCGCACGCTATCCAGCGACTCGCCAACGGCACCGCGCACGGGTCTGATGCGAAAAACGACGTCTGGGTGATCGGCGACACGCCGCGTGACGTCGAAGCGGCGCGAGCCAACGGCGCGCGCTCGCTGGCCGTCGCGACCGGCACAAGCTCCGTCGACGACCTGCTATCGGCAGGCGCGGACGTCGCGCTAGAGGACCTGGCGGATACGGAGAACGTTCTAGGGGTGTTGCTTGAGTAGGAGCCCGGCAGAAGCGCACTGACCAGGGTCAGGCCTTCTGCAAAGCTAACCGAAGGTTAGCCGCCCGCCTTGAACTCGGCGACCGCCGCCTCGACCACGGGGATGCTGCTCTGCCCTTCGTCGAGGAGCCGCCGGAGGAAGGTCTCGCGCTTGGCGAGACCGGCCTCGAACGCTTCGGTCTCCATCCCGAGCCGCGCGGCCAGCGACTGCCGAGATGACTCGTCCTCCAACACCGAGAACGTATCGGCCTTCGCGTCCCAGGTAGCGAGCAACTCGGTCTCGATCTTGCCACCGTTGTAGCTCAGCAGCCCGACATCGCGGATCCGGCGCAACGTACCGCCCTCGCGGCTCTCGACGACCATCGGTGCGACAAAGGTGAGCTTGGCGACGTGCTCCGGCGCAGCCTCGTTGTCGTCTATCAGCTGCTCTAATATCTCGTCGATCGTCTCGGCGTGCAGCGTCGATAACAGCGAGTACCCCTCCGACAGCAGCCGGAAGCACTCGACGACGTAGGGGCCCCAGGAGTACACGGGCAGGTGATCGCTAATTTCGTTCACCATCAGGTACGTCGGGTAGTCATCGCTCGGCGGCGGCAGATCAAAAGTCTCGCCCCAGCCGCGGGTGAAGTAGGCCACCGTCTCCTCTCGCGCGAAGGCGAGCAGCGCGGTGAGGAGCGTTGTTTTGCCCGCGCCGGGCGGCTCTGCCGCGAAGATGAACGACGCGCCACGTTCGAGGCCGAGCCAGAACGCGGCGGCCATCCGCGGCGGGAGCGTTCCGGCCTCCATGATCTGAACGATTGAGAGGGCCTCCGGCTGATTCCAGCCGTGCCACCCCCACCAGCTTTCGGGTTGGTTGACCGCACGCATAGTCAGCGGCCATGATAGCTCATGCTTAGAAAAGCGCCCAGGAGGAGGTCATGGCAACGATGAAGGCCGCTGTCGTCGCGGGCCCGCAGCGATTCGAGATCAAGGACGTGCCCGTCCCCGAAATCGAGCCTGACGGCGTACTGGTCCGGGTTCGCAATTGTGGTATTTGCGGCAGCGACCTCCACTTCTTCCGAGGCGAGTTTCCGTCCGCGCCGGGCCTGCGCTTGGGCCATGAGATTTCCGGTGAGGTCGCGGCCTTCGGCGAGCACGTCACCGGCCTCTCCGAGGGCCAGCCGGTCGCCATCGAGCCGGTGCTGGTCTGCCGCACTTGCGAGCTATGCACGTCTGGGCGAAGTCAGCTATGCCCGAACCGAAAGCTTCTCGGCACAGTGTTGCCGGGCGGGCTAGCGGAGTACGTCCACCTGCCGTCGTACCTGGTCTATCCCCTGCCTGACGACATCGACTTCGAGGTCGGTGCGCTCGTCGAGCCGCTGGCGGTTACGGTCCACGGCCTGCGGCAGGTCAACCTCGAAGCTGGTGAGCGCGTGGCGATTGTTGGTGCGGGAACGGTGGGCCTGATGGCCGTCATCGCCGCCCAATCCATGGGCGCATCGGACGTGTTCATCTCCGCCCGTTATTCGCACCAGGCGGAGGCCGCGAAGGAGTTAGGTGCGAACGTGATCGAGGCCAACGAGTCCTCAACGGAGGCATTCGCGACGGCGTTCGCCGGGCGGCCGCCGGAGGTGGCCATCGAGACGGTCGGCGGCCAGAACGACACGTTAAACGAGGCGGTAACGATCGTCGCGCCGGGCGGCCGTATATCCATCCTGGGATTGTTCACGAAGGCGGTCAGGCTCAACGCGACGGCAGCCGTGCTCAAGGAGGCGCTGTTGGTCGGCAGTATGACCTATGGGCGGCCGGGCCCGCGCTCCGACTTCGAGGTCGCGCTCGACATCGCTGCATCGCGGGCGGAAGAACTCCGCAGCGTCATCACGCATCGGGTGTCGTTGGACGAGATCGCTCAGGGGTTCGAGATCGCCGCCGACAAGACGCAGCGGTCGATCAAGGTGACGGTGGAGGTCTGAGGAGCAGGCTCTTAGGATCACGCGGCGGACCGATACCCCTAAGGACCCAGGCGTGTGATCTTCGTCGCGACCAACTCGCAGTAGAATGTTCCCTCTTCACAATCCGTCGCGTACTCGACTCTGATGCGATCACCTTCGCGAAGCATCTCGAATCCGCCGACGGTAGTGGGCTCAACCACCGTCTCACTACTAATCAGATACGCAGAGCCGGGATGACCGGTCTCACACGCTAGCTGGATGATGTCCTGCGGGAAGCCCACCCCCGGATCGTACGCAAGAACACCTTCGGCGCAGACCAACAGCCGCGACTCGATGACGGCGAGCTCTCCAGTAGCTGCGCGCAGGCCAACTGTCTCGATGCGCCGTCCACTAGGACAGCAGAACGGGTCGCTTCGGAAGAGCGCCGGGTTGTCGAACGTGGCGGAATCTCGCTCAAGCGTTAGCTGCGCCTTCCATGCGCTGTAGACGACGATGACCTGGCTATTCTGCATAGTCAAAACTTCGTGGACGTCCCCACACCCAGACCCAATACCTGTGCAGTACCCGGCACTAAGCACCAGCACCTCGCGGTTCCCGTCCACCCGAAACGTGCGCGCCTCCATCCCCAACTGGATGCCCGCGCGATGCATTCCCCCGGCATAACTGCTCACCCAACCAGAGGCGGGATCGTAATCGAAGATCTCCACGCGGTAGATGCAAGCTGACGGATCCATCTCATCGAGAGGACTGGTGGAACATTGCTCCTTAGCCGGCGGGAGCGCAGGTGTTACATCCTCACAGACGATCCCGGTCTTCTCCACAGAAGTTGCAAGTGCATGCTCACCGCAGAAGAACGCCTGCCTGATAGTGTGACTAATCACCATGAACTGGCCGACGTCACTGCCGTCAAGAGAAACTTCCAGCGCTTGGTCGAGCACGAAGCCGGATGGGAGCAGGGTTTGAGGTTCGGGTCCTAGGACCGAGGTCGCGGTCGGCTGCTCGGTGGTCGGCACGGGCTGTGCCTCGTTGCCGCCTCCGTTACAAGCGAAGGCAAGGAGCATGAGCAATACAATAGGCAGCAAGGCGTAGCGCGTCGGTCTCATCGGTTTTGCGACCGGAAGCGTAACACCGGCCAGGTAGAACGTCAACCGAACTTGTCGAGCGCTAGTTAAGAGCCGAACCAGCGAAACGCCGTTGCCGGCTTTCTTCCCAGCGTTCCGTCAGCTTGCGAATCGAT
This sequence comes from Chloroflexota bacterium, assembly GCA_022562155.1. Taxonomy (GTDB): domain Bacteria; phylum Chloroflexota; class Dehalococcoidia; order DSTF01; family RBG-16-68-14; genus SZUA-185. The sequence goes on along the minus strand of JADFPV010000022.1, from coordinate 7,007 downwards.
TCGCCGAGTAGCTCGTTCACGAGGGTAAGGCGTTCAGGGACAGAGAGCGTCTCGAGAAGCTGCTGCTTGACCTCGACCGGCGCTTCGAGCTGGCTGGCGACATAGTCGGCGAGGCGGGCGGGTTCGCCGGGCAGGCTGACCTCGCGGGTCCATTGGCTGCTGATGGCCATGACGAGGCGAAAGTGCTCGGCGAAAAGCGGCGCGACTTTCTCTGCCCGCTCTGCCGCGCTTTCGTCGGCAGCGCCAGTGTCTTCGAGGTACTCCACATCCGCGCTAAGGTAGGCCTCGCTACGATCGAGCACGAGGATACGGAAGCGGCGGCGGCCAAGCGCGATCAGGTTCAGCTGACCGTCTGGAAGGCGCTGGACCTTCGCGACGCGGGCCGTCGTGCCGACGTCGTGCGGCTCCGCTTCGCCGCCCACTTCGTCGCCGCTCTTGATCAACACCACGCCGAACGGGGCGCTCTCGTCGATGCAGCGGTTGATCATGAGCTTGTAGCGCTCCTCGAAGATGCGAAGTGGCAGGCCTTGGCGCGGGAACAGCACGAGATTAAGCGGAAAGAGCGGTATGCGGGGCATCTCAGTGTTAGAGCATACCACGGCCCCGTGCGAGGCAGGTCTAGCTCAGGACTGCTTGGCGATTGTGACGCGAGCGGGAGCCGTCGAACCGTTTTCGGAAGGCAGGAGCGTGTTCACCACACCTCCGTCGTAGTAGGACGAAAGAAACACCGAGCCGCGTGGGACGGTGTTGGTGAGAGCGGCCTTGAGCGATAGCTCCGCGGAGCCGTTCTTGAGCACGACGCCGTCCCCAGCGGAGATGCCGAGTTCCACGGCGTCGTACTGGTTCACGAGCACGGCGTCTTCCCGATGGAGCTTGTCGGCCTCTGGGGAGTGGATTGAGGCCGCTTCCAGGCTGGTGAACAGCGTCCGTCCCGTTAGCAGCGCGACGTCGCCGTTGGAAGGGGGAGTGCTCGCAGGCTCGCCAACCGGCTGCAGCGCGATCGTGCCGGACAGGCCGTCCTCCACGGCACGGCCTTTGCCCCAGCCAAGGTAGCCGTGGAAGTGGAAGCGATCGTAGCCCGGGACGCTCTTGGTGATCTCCTCGGTGATCTCTGAGGCCTCCTCGTAGGAGAAGCTCTCGCCGCCACCGAGGCGCGATGTAAGCCGCTGACCTAGCTGGCTCAGCGTTGCCCATGCCGGCTGCGCTTCGCCCTGCGCTGCCTGCGCGGCCTTCAGACGCAAGACTCGCCGGTCGGCGCTGGTGATGGTCCCGTCCTTCGAGATCGCCGGGACATCGGCGAGCACCACGTGAGCCATCTTCGCGGTGTCGGTGAGCACCTGGTCGATGACGACCAGCAGGTCGAGTCTGCCAAGCGCTTCCTCGACCTTCGCTCGGCCAGGGGCGAACATGAGCGGATTGTCACCCGCCACGACCAGCGCCTTCATATCGCCGGCAGAGGCGGCTTCGACGATACCGATGAAATTGAGGCCTCCTTCGCCGGGCACGACACCCATATCGCGAGCGCCGTTGATGTTCGCTTCGGTTGGGAGCAGGTAGAACGACGAGGCAGCCGAAGCCCCTCGTAGGAGTAACGCGACATTCGCCGCCGCTTTGGTCGTCTCCGCCGCGAGGGCGACGCCTACTGACTTTGGCGCCACGACTACGGCGATCGTCTGGCCGGCATCCGCGGCGGCCTCGCTGAGGATCGCGGCCGCATTGTCCAGCGTGGAGTTTTCGATACCAGTCACCGTATCGGGGCCGGCGGCAAGCGCGTCGACATCGAGACCTGCGGACTTGGCAGAGGCAGCGACGTTCTCGTCGCCGACAATTCGCTTGGCCAGCGCCGAAACGACGGCGGCTTCCTGGCCCGCCTCGGCCTGCAGCCAGACGCCGCCGTACGGCTCAGCGAAATCGCATAGCTCCCCGCGACGTGACGAAATGACGATGAGGCGCGCCGGCTCACGAGCCGGGAGCTTCCTCGGATCGATGGCGTCTTTGATACGCAGCGCGGCGACGTTGTGTGTTTCCTCCAGGTCGTCGGCAACCACGAGGATCGTCTTGGCCTTGGTAGGAATGTCCGTGAGGTCGGCCGGCAGACGGTCGACGCCGAACGCGGCCTGCGCAGCATGGGCAGCGGCCTGGTTGACCGGCCCCACAGTGAAGTCGATGTTCGGTGTTCCGACAACGCCGGCCAGCTTGCGCACCAGGTAGTTCTCTTCATTCGTCGCGAACGGAGAGCCGAGGAAGGCTATGGAGGCCGCGCCGTGCTGCTCGCGAATTCCGGCGAGACGGTCAGCCACAATGTCTAGCGCAGCGTCCAGCGGGGACGGCTGGAGAGTATCACCCTCACGAACGAGGTGCTTGCTGAGCCGCTCTTTGGGTTTGATCGCGTCGTAGTGGAACCGTCCACGCACGCAAATCTGGTCGTCGCTGAAGGGGTTTATCGTATCCGGTTTGACGATGACGGGCTTGCCTCCGCGCGTGCCGACGCTGATGGTGCAGCCCACGCTGCAGGACGTGCAGGTGGTCGACACCCAATCTTCAGTCCTGGCGAGCCATTTGTTCGGCTTCTCCATCAGCGTGGCCGTCGGGCAGACATCGATGCACGACCCACAGAAGTCGCAGTTCGACTCGTCGATCGGGCCTCCCGCACCGAAGGCGATGCGTGTCGAAAAGCCGCGTCCCGCCAGCGTGATCGCGCCGGTGTGGCGCAGGTCGTCGCAGGCGCGTACGCAACGCGTGCAGATGATACACATCTGCGGGTCGAACTCGAGAAATGGGTTCGCACGGTCGGGCTCCGGCTGCTCCCACTGATAGTAGGTGCGGTCCTCACCCTCCCAGGGCTCGACGTTGTCAACGCCCATGTCGAGCAGGTCGTTGGTGGTCTGCAACTCGCAGCGGTAGTTCTTCGAGCAGGTCAAACAGCGGTGCGTGACAACGTCGTCGCGCAGGCAGACGTCGCCGGGCATACACTTCACGCGCCGGTGGCACGTCAGGCAGCGGTCCGAGTGGTTGGCATCGATGAGCGAGAGAACGTACTGTCGCGCCTGTTTGACCTCGGCCGTATCGGTGCGGACTACCATCTCGTCGCGAACGGTCGATGTGCAGGACAGCTGGAGGCCACCGCGAGCGCCTTCGATCTCGACGAGGCAGGTGCGACAGCCGGCGTACGGAGGCAGGCCATCGATGTAGCAGAGATTGGGGACGTAGATGCCGTTCTCTTTGATGACCTCAACGAGCGGTGCGCCGTCCGGCGCCTCAATCTCGCGGCCGTCGATGGTGAGTTTAGCCACGCTCTCGGGGACTCCCCCTAGCCCTCGCGCTCGATCAGTTCGATCGTTTCCTTGGGAGCCCGCTGGCCGTGGGGATACATGAAGTCGTTTTCCTTTAGGTAGTCATGCGCGAACTTGGTCAGGGCGTGCTTGTCGCGGTACATGGACTCGAAATCGTCGGTGACGTCCTTGTAGGTACCGCCGGCTTGGATAGCGTTATAGGGACAGGCCTCTGTGCAGAGTCCGCAGTACATACAGATGCGGAAGTCGATCTCATAGCGGTCGACGTTGAACTCACCGCCCTCAGCGGGAGACGTGGCCACTAGGATGCAGCCGTCAGGACAAGCCTGAGCGCAGGTGGAGCAGCCGGTACATCGCTCCTCGAACCAAATGAGGTTGGTCCTGGCGCGAGAAGGAATCGGTCGCACTTCCTCCGGGTACTGGATGGTGGTAGGGGGCTTGAAGATGTGCTTGAACGTCACCATCAGGCCTTTGAGCATTCCGAGACCGTACACGCGGTACTCCTTCGTCCAACGCAGCGCTGGAGAATAGTTTCACAAACTCTCTGGATTCTAGCAGTGTCTGGTGTCGATATTCAACTCCCCGCCCCCGCAGATACGATACCGCGCTTGGCCGCGGAGCCAGAAGGGCGATCGAAGGGGCTACCATGAGCCAGAACAGCCCCAGACGGACCGCTTGCGGAAGATCGCCGGCTTGGTCGTAGTTAGCCGCTGAAGGCTGAAGACTACGTGTGCTGGCTGGCTAATGTGCCAGACTCTTCCGAGCGCCTGTTCAGGTACTGATGAATCGCCGCCGCGCCCGCGAGGCCGAGGATCGCCAACATCCCGCCCGCGAGCCCATCGATGATGTAGTGGTTCGCGGTCAGCACGATGCTGGCGAACATGACCACCGGGAGCGCGATGCCGATCACTTTGAAGAGGAGGCTCTTTCCGTGGCGGTAGATCGCGATGCCCACGAGCAGGTTCCAGCCGAAGTGGAGGCTTGGCATGGCAGCATACTGGTTCACGAAGGCCGGCGGCTGGAGGACTCTGTACGCCTGAGAACGCTCGGTCACCGTATCGACGAAGCCCCACGCGTCCATGAACCGGGGCGGCGCGACAGGAAGCATGAAGAAAATGATCAGACCAATGGCGCCGGAGATGAGAAAGGCGTTCCGATACACGGAGTACACCTCTCGATGAAGTAGAAAGAGCCAGATGGCAGCAAACACGATCACCGGCCAGTGGCCCCAGATGTAAGTCCAGTTCGCCAGGTTCACCAACCAATCGAAGCGCAGGATGTAGCTTTGCAGGCCCGGCTCCCAGAAGATCCCGAGCGCCTGCTCCAACTCGATGATGTCGATCGCGCGATGAAATGCCTGCGCCTCGCGCGTCTCAACAAGGCCGCGTACCGTGAAGTAGGCGAAGTAGGCGGACACAACAATCAGCACCTCGCCGGCGAGCTGACGCAGCGTCGCAGCAGATGACGTACGAGACCGATTGAGAAGGATGAAGATAATCAGCCCGATGCCAACCAGCGGCCAACGAGCAGCTGAGAGGAACGAAGCATCGATTGAGAACACGCTCAGTGCTGTTGTCGAGAACGCGCCCCAAAGTATCTCCATGGAGAGCCTCCGCTCGCCGTATTCTCCCAGTTTACCATGTTGGGAGAGACTCCCAGCGTAAACCAGGCGCTACCGAAGTCGCAAGTCGTTATGGCTAGAGGCTGAAACGCGCGAAATCGTCGGCGACGAGTGTGTTTTCGATGCCGAGGTCTTGGTAGCCGACATCGAGATGCGTGAGGATGAACGTTGGCTTCGGGCCGAGTCTGCGCCGCAACTCCCGGATGTCGTCCGGCCCAAGATGCGGGCCACAGCCTCCTTCCCAGCAGGAGCACTCGACGACGAACACATCTGTCCCATCGGCGAGCTCGAACAGCGCATCACACAAGACGCTGTCGCCCGAGTAGGCAAGCGTACGACCCCCTGTTTCGACACGAAAGCCAAAGCAGCCGAAGTCCGGGACGTGGGTGACGGATCGCGCTACATATTTAAGCCCGTCGACTTCGCCCTCGAAGCCGTCTTTGAGTTCAACGTACGTCTCGGTGTAGCGTCGCTTCTTCTGAAAGATGTTCGGGAACCCGGCTTCGGTGATGGTGCGAAGACGTTCTTCGATCGTGGGCGGCCCGACGATCTTGAGTTCCTTTGTCCGTACCGTATGCTCCGCGTACTCGAGCAGAAGGAACGGCAAGCCGAAAAAATGGTCGGCGTGAAAGTGACTGATGAAGATCGATTCGATCTCTTCCAGCTGAACACCGCTTTGTTTGAGATGCGGTAGCGCTACGGGCGATGCATCGAACAGGTAACGCCCGTTGAGAAGGAAACTGCTCCAGTACCTCCCTGACGCGAACGCGTTTCCAGACCCCAAGAAGAGCAGGTCCAGAGGGTTGCTCACCCAGCAGTCTCCGGCGCAACCGAAGTCTCGTAGACGCCATCGAGGAACGACCAGAGGGCATCGAGGCAGCGTCTGGCTGTCGCGAGTACGCCCTCGCGCTCGCTCGGATCGTTGCCGTAGCGGTTGACGAACTTCCGGCCGACCTCCGCGTGCCACTCGTCCGCCTCAATGTGCACGTCGAAGAACTGGAGGCCACGCTGGTCACTGATGCCGTAGAACTCTTTCAGGCCCGCGATCTTCGTCCTGGCGACTTCCGGCACTTGCGATTCGTAACAGTAGAGGGCCGTGGCGGCCTGTGCGAACGAACCGTTCTTCGTCGCGTCCTTGAACGTGTCAACGAGGGCCCTGCTCTGAGGCAGCAGCTCCGCGTGCTCGACAGACGCGCGAGGCATCTGGAGGGCGTCGCTGAAGCGCAGCCACAACTCCGGGTGGTTCTCCTCCCCACGCTCTTCCTCGATGAGGTTCTCCAACACTTCCTGGCGGTCTTTCTGGTCGGGGCAGTTGGCGTGCGCAGCGCTGACGTACTGCGGGAACGCCAGTACGTGGTGGTAGTACTGAGCGGCATAATGGCGAAGCGCGTCTAGCGTGAGTTCGCCGCGCTGCCAGGCCTGGTAGAAGGGATGCTTTAGCAGGCTGCGCTCTTCGATCATGCGGTCAACCTCGTCTGCGATCGAGGTCTGTGTTTGGGTCATGCGACACTCCTCCTCAGAAAACGTCTCGAAGCTGGAATATACACAATCTACCTCCTACGGTGAAGGACTTCTGTGAAGTATCTCCACATTGACTCGGCGGATGGGGGTGGTATGCTGGGCGCGAGCGAGTGCCTCGTAGTTTCGGGGAGATTCTACTGGATGTACCCGTGATGAATGCGTTCTGGAACTTCTCCGCGAACGCCATCAAGAGGTGGCACGTCTGGCTCCTTGTACTTGCCGTAGCAGCCACGGTAGGCCTTGCATTCGGCATTCCACGACTGGAGTTCAAGACCAGCCTGGACACTATTGTCCCTTCCAACTCCGAAACGTACCTTGAGAACGTCCGCTATGAGAAACAGTTCGGCGGCGAGCCTGTCCTTGCGCTCTTTTCCGGCGATGACATACGCGAGCTGTTCATCGGCCAGAACAAGGAGGAGCTTGCAGCCCTGGAGCGGGAGCTAGAGGAGAGCGGCCTCTATCACTCAGTCTTCGGACCTCTGGGTCTGCTCGAGTTCGCGCGCGATCAGGTGCCGGTGGCAGCAGAACTGACGGTTGCGCGTCAGGAGCGAGCCGGTGAGGCCGCACGCCAA
>JADFPV010000084.1 GCA_022562155.1 Chloroflexota bacterium | reverse complement strand
GGGGCCGCGGATGATCAGACACTCTTCCTTCAGCATGACACGCAGTGGATTCGGCCCGGCTTGCCCGGAGAGGGCAATATCCTCGTCTTCAACAATGGCAACGGCCGAACCCCAGAGAACTACTCCTCGGTGGACGAATTCGTACCTCCGGTGGATGACGCTGGCAACTACGCTCTGACGCCCGGCGAGGCCTTCGGTCCTGATACCCTGACGTGGACATACGAGGCGGAAACACCAACCGATTTCTATTCGTCGTTCATTTCCGGCGCACAACGTCTCTCCAACGGCAACACGCTGGTTGCTGCTGGAGCGCAGGGAGAGATCTTCGAAGTCATGCCGGGTGGAGAGATGGTGTGGCGCTACGTCAATCCAGTGACAGCAGACGGAACGCTGGCGCTGGGCGATCCCATTCCCGAACGTTCGAACATCATCTTCCGGGCCTATCGATTCGAGCCGGACTTTCCCGCCTTCGAGGGGAAGGATTTGGCGCCTCAGGGTGTGATAGAGAACGAGAAGGGGTCCAGTACCGCGACGCCAACCGAGGGGCCTGAAGAGCCGACGGCGACGCCAACCAACACAGCCGTGCCGCCGACGCCGACGGCGACGGCGACGGCGACCGAGGAGCCGGCGCTGCCGGGTGATGTGAATGGCGATGATGAGGTAACGAGCGTTGACGCGCTGCTGGTTCTGCAATATGTGGCAGATCTGCTGGAAGCCCTGGCGAACCTCGACAACGCGGACGTGAATGGGGACGGCGTCGTCGATTCGGTCGACGCTGCGCTCATTCTGCAACACATTGCTGGTCTGCTGCCGAGTCTGGCCCTATAGGGACACAACGCGCGTTCGCCCCCAGAGACACATACCAAGGGGGCTACCCTGGCGCTGGGACGATGAGCTTACGGCGAAAGGCTGGGGATAAGGCCCGCCGTGAACTGCAGGATAAGGGCAGCATCGACGCTCGTCGTGTTGCCGTCTCCGTTAACGTCGCCAGCCTCCTGACAGAACAGGAACGTGACGACTCCGGCAGTGAGTTGCAGGATCAGGGCGGCATCGATGCTGCTGACATCGCCGTCGCAGTTGACGTCGCCTAGCTGTGCCGCGCTTAGCGGATCGGTGCCACGGATGAAGATTTCGTCGCCGTCGGAGAAACCATCGCCGTCGGTATCGAAGAGCGTAGGGTCGGTGCCGTACATCAGGACTTCATCGCCGTCGGAGATGCCGTCGAGGTCCGTATCTTCAACGAAAGGCTCGGTCCCGTACGTTTTGGTTTCTTCGATGTCGGAGAGGCCATCATCGTCCGAGTCCACTACGATCTCGAGCGGTCCTCGCGGTGTCAGGTCTCGGCCGGCAAGTCCGGGATAATCCGGCGCGTACCGAATGGCCCGGAAGACGCCAAGCCCTAGTTCCGGTCTAGTATCGCCTTGCGTTAGTGGCCCGAATGTCCCGACCGGGTTCGCGTACCTCCAGACGATGGCGCCGGCGGGGTCGACTTCGAAGAACTCTCCACTGCTGCCTTCGTCGATGAACGTGTTGCCGTTTGGCAGACGCTGAGCGCCAGAGATGTTCCTGGAATAGAACGTTGCGGGGTCGGAATAGGTCCAGGTCGGCGCCGAGGGACCATATGGCTGGCCGGGCGTTAGCGCGTAGTTTCCGAAGCTATCGACGGGAGGTACGATCTCGTCCACAGACGAAGCGTTACCCCCTGGGCGGCCTTCGCCGTTGTTGAAGATCAGAATGTTGCCCGCGCCGGGGAGGCCAGGTTCGATCCACTGCGGGTCGTGCTGGACGAAGAGCTGCTGGTCACCGGCGTCGCCGGCGTCGTAGGCTTCTGGGTTGCCCCAGCGATAGAGCAGGTCGCCGCCCTTTCCGCTCGTGCCTCCGCTGTGTGAGGCCGCATCCTCGGTCGTTGTACTGTGATCGATAACCCAGATCTCGCTGAAGTGTCGCACGCTCACGAGGATCTGGTCGAGCGCGGGGTTGTACTCAACAGAGTTCGTATGCTGCCAGTCGGCTTCGCCCTCACCGAACAGGTTGGCGTCGGAGAAGTTGAGGTCGATGAGTTCTGGATGATCCCTGACCACGCCGAAGTTTTCCTTCGTCGCATCGAAATCCTGGATTAGATGGTCGAAGACGTTCCACTCCCAGACGATGTTGCCGCCCGTTGGGCCGACGGGTTCGACCTCAATCAGCCGGAGCGGGTGGAGGTCGCCTATCAGGAAGTCTGGATCGCGCCCCGCCGCAATGGCATCAGTTCGGCTCCTACGCTCCCAAGCGATCATCAGGACGTTCCCGTTCGGGAGCACCTCAAGATCGTGGTGAAGGTAGTATTCGAACGGGCTGGAGTAGGTGTACTCCCAGATCAAATTGCCGTCCCAGTCGTAGCGCTGGACGCCGCCAGTCCCCCCACCCCAGATGAATTTCACGTTATCGATGGTGTCGGCGGTGTGGATCAGCGAGCCGTCCTCCAGCAGGTAGGGAGAGAGCCCCGGACCCGTGTCCCAGGAATGCACAAGGTCGCCATTGTGGTCGATCAGGTACGTCTCATCGACGAAGAGCGGTGAGAAGAGGGTGTAGCCAACGAAGGACCCTGGGTCGTTCTGCAGCAGGCCGACCGTCTGGCCTTGCGACTGAACGGGCGCCGCGACGTAGAACGCTGTGAGCGTCGCAAGGACAACGAAGACGAGACGGAGCCTACCCATTCGACCAGATAATGGTCGCGGCTGGCGCGTGTATCCGGAACCTCATGCAAGCGGCCATGCTTCGGCGGGAGTCACGATGCGCGGGCCCGTAGTCGGCCATCAGCACACCATCTTGAACGGTGCCTCGGGAAGCTGTCAAGGTGGCGGACCTCTGCTGCCTGACGCCCCCATAGGGACGCCAACCTGGCGCCTGGACGAAGAGCTTACGGCGGAAGGCTGGGGATAAGCCGCGCCGTGAACTGCAGGATGATGGCAGCATCGATACTCGTCGTGTTGCCGTCACCGTCCACGTCGGCGGACTCCTGACAGAACAGGAACGAGATAACTCCGGCGGTAAGTTGCAGGATCAGGGCGGCATCGATGCTGCTAACGTCTCCGTCGCAGTCGACGTCGCCTAGCTGTGCCGCGCGTAGCGGATCGGTGCCATAGATAAATATTTCGTCGCGATCGGAGAAGCCATCGCCGTCGGTATCGACAAGCGTAGGGTCGGTGCGGTACGTCAAGACTTCATCACCGTCGGAGAGGCCGTCGCCGTCCGTGTCCGCGAGCGCAGGGTCGCTATCGTAGACCAGGACTTCGTCGCCGTCGGGAAGGCCGTCGCCGTCCGTGTCCACGAGTACAGGGTCGCTGTTGTAGAGCTGGACTTCGTCGCCGTCGGAGAGGCCGTCGAGGTCGGTATCCGCGGCGAACGGCTCCGTCCCGTAGATCTTGGCTTCTTCTTGGTCGAAGAGGCCATCATCGTCCGAGTCGAGGACGATCTCAAGCGGCCTTCCCGGTGTCAGGTCTCGGCCGGCGAGTCCAGGATAATCCGGCGCGTACCGGATGGCCCGGTAGACCTGATTCGTACCGGCAAACCCTGTTGACTGCATGGGGTCCCCTTGCGCTAGTGGCCCAGCCTCTTCAATTGGGTTGACGTACTTCCACACGGTCTCGCCACCCGGCGTCACTTCAAAGATGATTCCCGGCACGCCAGAAGTAATGAGCGTGTTTCCATTGGGGAGACGCCCGACGCCGGAAATGATGCTGGAAAAGAACTCTCTCCCATTCGAATACGACCAGACCGGCTCCGCCGGCCCGAACGCATCGCCGGGGGTGAGGGGATAGGCGCCGGAACTATCGACAGGTGGCACGATCTCCTCGACGGAGGACCGAAACCCTTCCGGGCGACCCACTCCGTTGTTGAAGATGAGTAAATTCCCTTCGCCTGGCAGACCTGGGGTTATCCATTGAGCATCATGCTGGACAAATAGCTGCTGGTCTTCAGGACCGCCAGCTCCGTAGGCTTGCGGGTTTCCCCAGCGGTAGAGGATGTCACCGCCCATTCCGCTCGTGCCTCCGCTGTGTGAGGCCGCCTCCTCGGTCGTTGTGCTGTGATCGATTACCCAGAGCTCGCCAAACTGCCGAACGCTTACGACGATCTGATCAAGGTCCGGATTGTAGTCGATGGAGTTAGCGTGGAGCCAATCATCGTCGTTCCCATTGGGGTTCGTCTCGCCAAAATTGATGTCGATCAGTTCGGGATGTTCGCCGACTACGCCGTGGTTGTCTTTCGTAGTATCGAAATCCTGAATCAGATGATCCCAGACGCGCCACTCCCACACGATCTCGCCGCTCGTGGGACCCGTTCGCCGGACCTCCACGATCTTTTCCGACTCCAATCGGCCGGTGTTGAGCGCGCCCGGGTCTCTTCCCTCAGCGATCGCTTCAGCGGCCGTCATGAACTCTTTGGCCATGAGCAGCACGTTGCCGTTTGGCAGTACCTCAATGTCATGATGGCCCTGGTAGTCGGCGGTATTGTAGGCAAAGTCCCAGACAAGTGAACCGTCCCAGGCATGCTGGGCGATCCCTCTGTTGACGCGAATCACGCTGCCGTCCTCTAGCAAGTACGGAGTCGCGTTGCCACCTCTGCCTTTGTCCCATGAGTGCACGGCCCTCCCCGCGTTGTCGATTAGATACGCATTCCCCTCGGCAATCGGGGTAAAGAGGGTGTAGCCTTCGAAAGCGCGTTCAGTGTTCAGCAACAGCCCGACTGTCAAGCCGTCGGCGCCGGCCGAGGTAGACCATGCGAGCAGCACAAGGCTGGTGAGACCCACGAGCAGTACGTTGCCTACCTTAGCGTGCACGAGTCATCATAACTCGCGAAAGGGCCTCCATTGTCGGGAGGGTCTCAAGACCCTCCCCTACGAAGGACTGCCGGCACTCTCGCTCCTGTTTGAGGCCCCATGCTATAGTCAGCCGACATGCCCACCTCGCATCCGTCCTCACCTAAGTGACCGACTTCCTCCCCTTTCGTGGCCTCCGCTACCAGCCTGACGTCGTCGGCGACGTAGGCGACGTGCTGGCACCGCCGTTCGACGTGATCGACGCGGCGGCCCAGGCCGCGCTCCACGAGCGCAGCCCGTATAACATCATCCGGCTGGAGTTGGGCGAGCAGCGCGACAGCGACACGGACGACGATAATCAGTACACTCGCGCCGCCGCGACGCTACAGGAATGGCGCACGAACGGCGCGATGGCGCTCGATGAGGAGCCAGCGTTCTACGTCTACACGCAGGAGTTCGAGCACGAGGGTAAGCGCCGCCGACGCACGCAACTGCTCGGGCGGCTGCGCGTCGAGCCGTGGGAGGCGGGCGTGATGCTCCCGCACGAGCAGACGATGAGCGGCCCGAAGAAGGACCGCCTTCAACTGATCAGGCAGCTTCGGACGAACCTGAGCCCGATCTTCGCGCTCTACCACGACCCGCAGCAGACCGTGACAGGTCTCCTCTCCCAGGGCGAGCAGGTGACCGACATACAGGCGGACGGCCAAAGGCACACGCTACACGCCATCCACGACCGCGCGACGACGGATGCCATCTCCGGCGCGCTTCGAGAACGGCCGCTCTACATGCTGGACGGCCATCATCGATACGAGACAGCGCTGAACTATCGCAACGAACGTCGCGATGCGGCGGACACGTGGACGGGCGACGAGCCGGAGAACTTCGCGATGGTGGCGGTCACGGCGGTGGAGGACCCTGGGCTCGTTCTCCTGGCCACGCATCGCCTCGTGCGTCCGCCATCTGTTCCCACCGACGTGATCGCGCGACTGGAGCGCTACTTCCACGTGGAGGACACCACGCCGAAGAGTTTCGACGGCACGGCCGTCCTGCGACTGCTCGCGCGGCTGACGGCGGCCGGCCAGTCTGGCGTCGCGTTCGGTGCGCTCGGGCTGGAGGAGGGCCGGCTGCATCTGCTGACGCTTAGGGCCGGGGAAGCCGCGCGCGGCCTCATGCCCGACGGTACCGATGTCTGGCAGGGCATGGATGTGAACGTGTTGGAGTACGCTGTTCTTCGCGAGACGCTTGGCGTGTCGTCTGGTTCGCTTGACGATGTCTTCTACACGGAAGACGCGCGACAGGCGCATGCTGAGGTAGAGTCGGGCCGCTGGCCGCTGGCGTTCCTGCTCAACCCGACGCCGGTCAAAGAGATGCTGGCGGTGGCCGACGCGGGCGAGAAGACGCCGCCCAAGGCAACGTACTTCTACCCGAAATTGGCGACGGGTCTGGTCATCAACGCATTTGATCAATAGAGCGAAAGCTCTAAGATTCTGATCCCTCGCTGGAAGTTGACGACATTCCGTGGCCTGTGCGACTCCACTAGATTCCTCGCTTGCGCTCGGAATGACGGGCGGCTCAGCATGCTTCATGAGCACAGCGAAGAACCGGATCCCTCGCTGGAAGTTGACGACATTCTGTGCCCTGTGCGATTCCACTAGATTCCCTTCGGCTACGCTCAGGGGATGCCTCGCTTGCGCTCGGAATGACGGGCGGCTCAGCATGCTTCTGTCGCCCCGCACGACTCTCCGACCAGTTCGTTCAACAGATCGACGCGCTCTAGGATAGCCGCAGCCTCTTCTGCGGTTGCCGGTCTCGGCCTGTTCTCTAGCACATCGATGAAGACAGGTTCCATGCGTACATCAACGATCTTGTCCTCAGTGAGCGTCACGTAGAGCACGACCGTCTCGAACGCGCGCGGGCCCAGGCTTTCCAGGTCGCCGGCGTCGAGGTCGAAGACGAAGTTCCCCAGGCTGTAGGCGATCAGCCCGCCGTTGTACTCCTCCAAACCCTGGAGTGTGTGCGGATGATGGCCGATCACGAGCAGCGCCCCGGCATCGATGGCGGCGTGGGATAACTCCACCTGCGCTGCGGTCGGTTCGTCGACGTACTCGAGGCCGCTGTGGAGCGAGACGATGACGACATCCGCGACTGCGCGCGCGGCCGCGACATCTTCTGCTATCGAGGCGGCCTCGGCGAACGCAACACCGGGCTGACCGGGAGCGGCAAACGTATTGATGAACTGATCGGTGTAGGAGAGGAACGCGATCCGCAGGCCTTGCGCCTCAACAATGGCGGGCGCGCGTGCCGCAGCTTCGTCCATGCCCGCACCGGAGTACAGCAAGCCAACGTCGTCCAGCGCCGCGAGCGTGTCCTCGATACCAACCGGGCCGTAGTCGGCGACGTGGTTGTTGCCTAGGGCGAGGACGTCGATGCCGGCCTCCGGCAGGCCGCTGGCGAAGCGTGGCGGCGTCCGGAAGTTGAACAGCTTCTCGACAGGCTCGCCGCGCTCGGTTAGGGCGATCTCGAGGTTCGCGATCGTGATATCCGCATCCTGAAGCAGATCGAGTACGCGTTCGAAGGGGTAGATCGCGCCGTGCTCGCCCATGAGCACCTCGATGTCGCGATCGAGCATCACGTCGCCGACGGCGGCGATGGTGACTTCGCGATCGGGTGTGGGTGTTGCCGCCGGGGCTGCTGTCCCGGACGGCTGTGTGGCAGTCGGAGTGGCGGTAGCGCCAGCACCGCAGGCGGTCGCGAGCGCGACGAACGCAACCAACAGAACGAACAGCAAGGGAGTCCCACCACGAAAGAAACCCTTCACTTCGTTCAGGGCGACGGAGCGAACGCTCGGGATAAGGCGCTTCGATGGGCTCAGCATGGTTCGCCGCCGCACATTTCGATTGGCCTCTGGGTGACGCGGAAGTTAGATCTTCGCCAGCCGGGCGGAGTGGAGGTCGGGGATCGATTCGAGCTTGCGCAGGAGTTCGGGGGAGATCTCTTCGTTCAGGCCAAGCACCATCATGGCGTGACCTCGTACCTCGGGACTGACCTTCATGATCCTGATGTTGATTTCGTGCTCACCAAGAAGCGTACCCACCGCACCGATCATTCCGGGACGGTCTAGGTTTCGACAGATCACCAGGAACTCATTCTCCAACGGAAGATCGATCGAGAACTCGTTGATGCGCTTGATGTGCGTCTCGTCGTGGATGACGCTGCCGGCAACCGTCGTCGCGCCGCTATCCGTATCGAGCCGCACCGTCAACAGGTTCGTGTAATCTTCCGACGGGCCCTTACGCTCGGTTATGCGCAGGCCGCGCTGCTCGGCGATGATGTTGGCATTGACGATCGTGACGTTTTCTTCACTGACGGGCGCGAGCAGGCCCTTGATCACCGCGGCCTTGAGCGGAGTGGTGTCGTGGTTGGCGATGTCGCCGAGGTATTCGATGTCAACAGACTGAAGCTGGCCATCGGAGAGCTGCGTCGCAAGGGAAGCAATACGCTCTGAAACCTCGAAAAACGGCCGCAGCACCTTCATCGTCTCGGCGGACACCAGGGGCGCGTTGACGGCGTAGCGGGCCGGCTCGCCACGGAGCACCGCCAACACCTCTCCGGCGACGTCTATTGCCGCCCGCTCCTGGGCTTCCTCCGTGAGCGCACCGAGATGCGGCGTCACGATTACTTTGTCGTGGCTCAGCAACGGGTTCTCTCCGGGCGGCTCTTCGCGGAACACGTCGATTGCGGCACCGGCGACGCGGCCGTCGTCGAGCGCGCGAATCAAGGCCGCCTCATCGACCAGCTCACCGCGGGCCGTGTTAATGATGCGCACCCCGGGCTTCACCTTCGCGAGGTGTTCATCGTCGATCAGGTTGCTCGTCTGGGGTGTCAGTCTGATGTGGAGGCTGATGAAGTCAGCCTGTGTAAACACTTCATCCTCAGAAACCAGCTCCACACCGAGGCTCTGAGCCTTTTCCGCAGAGACGTACGGGTCGTGAGAGATAACGCGCATGTCCATACCTCGGACGCGGCGGGCCACCTCCGTTGCGACGTTCCCTAACCCGATGAGCCCAAGCGTCTTACCTCGCAGTTCGACGCCGATGAACTTCTGTCGCTCCCACTTGCCAGACCGCAACGATGTGTAGGCCTGCGGAAGCTGGCGGGCGAGCGCAAACATGAGCGCGATCGTCTGTTCCGCCGCCGAGAGCGTGTTGCCTGTTGGCGCGTTAACGACCACGACGCCTCGCTGCGTCGCCGCATCGAGGTCGATGTTGTCAACGCCCGAACCGGCGCGTCCGATCACCTTGAGGGTATCTGCGGCGCCGATCACGTCCTTGGTGACCTTCGTTCCCGAGCGCACGATCAACGCATCGTACCCGCGGATGAGCTTGACCAGCTCCTCCGGAGACGGCCGTAGTTGGACATCGACATCGGCTTCTGTGCTAAGCAGATCGACTCCGTCCTGAGCGATGGCATCGGTAACGAGAATCTTCGGCATGTGCGTCTCCGGGCTATTGTAGCGCGGCGTTGGGCCCGCGTGGGCTTAGCTGGCACGGCTGGCCGCAGGGACTGCGTAGCCGACGCGAGGCAGCGCCTGGCGCAACACGTCGATTGTCAGGTCGATGTCCTTATCGGACACCCAACCTAAGTGACCGATGCGGAAGATCTTGCCGGCGAGCGGCCCCTGACCGCCTTCGATGAGCGTGTCGTAATCGTCCTGCAGCATCTGATACAGCGTCTTCCACTCGACGCCTTCCGGCACTTGGACGGCGGTCACCGTGTTGGATGCATGTTGCTCGTCTGCCAGCAGCTCCAGACCCAGAGACTTTATGCCACTGCGCGTCAGATCGGCGATACGCTGGTGGCGCTCGATAATGGCGTCGACGCCTTCTTTGACGAGATGGCCCAGCGCGACATCGAGCGCGAAGAAGATCGAGATTGCGGGCGTCCATGGCGTCTGACCCTTGGCGAGGAAGTCTTTCGCCTTGCCCAGGTCGAAATAGAAACTGGGCATCTTGGACTCCTCGAAAGCCTTCCAGCCGCGCTCGCTGATCGCAACCATTGAGAGGCCGGGCGGTACCATCCAACCCTTCTGCGAGCCGGTGGCGACGACGTCCAGGTCCCATTCATCGACCTGGCAGCGGATCGAGCCCAGGCTGCTGATGGCGTCGACGATCAGGAGCACGCCGGGCTGCCCACGACGGGCGGCGGCCGCGATCGCCTCTAGGTCGTTCGTGATGCCCGTTGACGTCTCGTTGTGGGTGACGAGCACGGCCTTGAACGGACCGCCCTCGCGCACGGCGTCTTCTACAGCCTGCGGGTCGGCGGCGGTTCCCCATTCAAAGTCGAGCTTGGTCACGTCGGCGCCGTACGTCTCCGCGACTGTCGCGAATCGGTCGCCGAATACGCCAATCGAGACGACGAGGACGCGATCGCCCGGTGACAGGAAGTTCACTGTCATGGCCTCCAGCGCGCCCGTGCCAGACGCGGACAGACAGAAGACGTCGTTCTTCGTCTCGAAGATCGTCTTCAGGCCTTCGGTCACGCGTCCGATGACATCGGCAAAGGCGGGGCTGCGGTGGTGGATCATCTGCCGTCCCATGGCCTGGAGGACGTCCTCCGGGCACGGGGTCGGCCCTGGGCTACGTAGGTTCACGGGTCAACTCCTATAAGGGGATCTGCATTCATCATAAAAAAGGCCGGAGCGAGCGTCAATGCGTCGACTGCCTGGCGCGCTACCAGCTCCCGCCGCCGCCACCACCGCCACCGCCTCCCGAGAAGCCGCCGCCGCCGGAGAAGCCGCTACCGCCGGAGCCACCCGGCGTCGACGCCATGATGCCCGTCATGCTGGAGGAGAAGCCGCGGATGCCAGTCGCGAACCGCACGGGCATGAAGGCCCCTGTGCCTACGTACCAGCCGGACATCTGCGGCTCGATGCCCAGCGCTTCGAAGTGGCCTGCCCACTTCTTCGCGCTGCCGAAGACGATCGCATACGGCAGGTACTCCTCGAAGATGTGGGCTTCCTCCGCGAAGCGCTGCCGCCCTTGATCGCCGGCGGTGATGAACGTGCGGAAGCCCAAGCAGCGGCGGTACGCCTGCCGCCCACGAGCCGTGCGGCGGGGCATGGCTCGTGAGGTCAGCAGCAATAGGACGCCGCCCGCTACGATCGGGATGCCGACCACACCTACACCGTACGCGCCGCCGGCGATCAATATGACGAACCAGCCAACGACACCAACCGCGAACCCGATCCACCCGTACCTACGACGCACCTTCTCAGGGTCTGCCGGGAAGAATCTGTTGCTGTCGACGCCCTGAGCGTATAGCGCCTTCTTCACCTTGGCCAGGTCCTGGTGGAACTCGTTCTTGAGGTCATCGAGCTTAACGCCGTCACCGGATTCGAAGAGTGCGTCGAGGAGCTGGTCCTCGTACGGCAGGAGGGCGTCCTCTTTCGGAGCCGGTAACCGAACGAGTATGTACTTGTTTTTGCCTCCCAACTCCTCGATACGCAGATATTTGCGCACGGCGAGGTCGACGATCGTTGCGCTCACGTCCAACGTGTCCGCCTGCTCGTCTAGCAGTAACCCCACTTCAGCCGGGCGCAAGCGCCGGCCGGACCTGCCAACGGGAGGCGGCTCGAACTCCACAACCACTGTCTCGTTCGAGAAGAGCGGTTTGGTCTCCTTGAGCGGCGGGTCGTCCGTGAAGTAGTACTTGTCGCCGAACCAGCGGTCGCGCCCAACGTTCCACCACAGCCGGGACAGTGCCGTTAACGCGGCGACGAAGATCAGCACGGCGATGGGGACAGTGACAGCGTTGGGGCCGAGGAAGTCCATCGTCTGCTCGAACGCGTCCCGGTGCGCATCGACCAAGACAGGCGGGCCGACGTCCACGAGGCCTTTCTCGATCCCGACGACGAACGTCAGTCCAGAGCCGGGAAAGAGCGGCGGGGCGCTGACAGAGAAGCTGGCGCTGGATGCTTCCGCAGTCGAGTCGCAGCGGTTCGTCGAACCTAACGGCCCTTCGAAACAGTCGACCTCAGTGA
>JADFPV010000021.1:36753-38480 GCA_022562155.1 Chloroflexota bacterium | reverse complement strand
CGAACGACATCGGAGTTGTGCTAGGAGCACGGCCGGAGTCGGTCGAGCGGCGGCTGGCCGATGCGCACAAAGCATTGGAGCAGGCACTCACCGCGCGCCTTCTTTTCACGCGCGGCCGTCGTGAATGCCTCGATCTCGACCTCCAGCTCGGCGAGAACGAGTGGTCCAGTTCGCAGTCACGCCGGATCCTCCGGCACGCGGATTCCTGTAACGTCTGCCAAACTGCGGTGACGGGCTATCCAGCCGCGGGCGACCTGCTCGCCGCGTTGATGCCGGTCCCAGCCCCCGCGACCTGGCAAGAAACGATCCTCGAACGGCTGGAGGAGGCCGTCAAGGGTGAGCCTGCCGCGCCAGCCCCATCAGCGGCCGCACCAGCCTCCGCGCAGGCGCCAGAGCCGAGTTCTACTCCGACGTCCGCGCCCACGTCCGGGCAGACGCCGGCGCAGCGCCCCTCCAGACCGCTCCCGGAGTTCGGCGGTGGTGGTCGAGGTGGCGGATCGATCGCAGACAGGCTCGAATCGATATTCGGTGGTGGCGGTCCTAGGGGGCCGCTTCTGGCGGCCCTCCTCGGGGGGCTGGTCGCAATTGGCGTTGTGATCGGCTCGCTATGCGCCGCCGGCACCTTTGATGGTGACGGCGACGATGATCCGGAGCCGACGGTAACTGTCACCATCACCCCGACCGCGGAGGCGTCCGGCACGCCAACAGCAACGGTTACGCCGACGCAGTCGCCAACGCTGGAGCCGCAGCCCCAGCCAACGGAGCCACCGCTGCCCCAGCCAACGGAGCCACCGCTGCCCATGGCGACCGAGGTGCCCACGCTCGAACCTCCGCCTACCGAACCTCCGCCTACCGAACCTGCGCCCACGGACACAGCTCCGGCGCCAACGGAACCTGCCGCCACGCCGGCGCCGACGCCATAAGAAAAGGCCGGCTGCTAGGCTGGCCTCTTGGCTGCGCGCGATACACAGTGGCTAGCACTGTCTAATGCTGCCGCCGTTGCTAATGCAGACCCAGATCAGAGTGTCGCAGCTGGCCGCTTGGCAACCAGGTGTTGTGCCGGTACAGCCCACGAGCCAGCTATTTCCGGAAGGCAGGGCGTTGCACCCGGCGGAACTCACGGTCAGCTCGCTGAACGCGAGGTTACCTCTGATCCAGCCAACGGCCATCGTCTTAGCCTGCGAAGCCGAAATCGAAGGCTCAGGCTGCGGCGTATTCGTGGGCTGCTGCACGGGCGGCGCGGTATCAACGGGCTCCGGCGTCGCGGTGTCATCGGGCTCCGGCTCCTCGTCGCAGTTGGCTTTGAACCAGTCCTGCTCGTCGTCGCTTTGATAGACCGTGCCCCGGATCTCGTCGCAGTCTTTGCGGTTAGGTGCCTTCGGCGTGGGCGTCGGTGCTACTGCCTTTGCTGTGCTTGTTGCCTGCGGTGTGATCGTTGGCGTTGAACCAGGGTCCGCAATGATGGCAATTGGGGTCGTTGTCGGGAACAGCGCTGGCTGGCCTTCGTCGCCACCCATGAGGGCGAACGCGGCCATGGGCGTAAGGACGGCGACCAGCGCGCCCGCGCCGATCACCATGCCTTTCTCCCACCACGAGAGGACCATGAAGCGCGCCCGTATGTCGCTTATGCGCTCTGCCGCTCTCCACCAGACTCCCTCCCGGAACTTCGTCGGTCGATACGAGGCTGTCTTGGCGAGCTTCTCTTCCCGCAGGGTTTTCCAGTCCAT
>JADFPV010000021.1:10570-36653 GCA_022562155.1 Chloroflexota bacterium | reverse complement strand
GTGTCCTACACAGCTAGTATCGGTACGTCGATTCCTGACATGAAGGGTGAGCGCTCAGATGCGAGCTAGATACGAATCCGTTGGGCTGATCGATGCTGATCTAGCCAACGCGTTCGGGCAGGCCGCCCGAGCCGCACTCGCAGTTTTCATCGCAGAAGTGCCAGGCTGGACGCACCTCGCCGAGCTCTACGCGCCCGCCACAGCCGCCATGCAGCCGTGGCCGGCCGATCGCCGCTCCCTCAGCGACAATCGGCCACTGGTCGAACTCGCCGTTCGAGAAGTCACGGGCTTCGATAGACTGGCCGCACTCGACGCAGCGCGCCGAACGGATCTCGACCAGTGGTGTGCCTTCGGTTCCCATGGCTGGCAGGGTAGCGGATCGGGGGCCGGTACCCGCGATCGGTGCGATGCACACTCGTAGGCGCTATAGTACGCGGGCTGATAGGCACAATCCCTCGGCAAGAAGAAGACACGCGTAAGGACATCTCGGAGGTAGGCATGGCAGACCTGAGCGGTAAGGTCGGCTTCATCACGGGCGGAGGCACCGGCATCGGCCTCGCCTGCGCAAAGGCCATCATCGCGGGCGGCGGCCGCGTCGCTATCGGCGGGCGGCGCACCGAGGTCGTCGAGGCCGCGGCGAAGGAGCTTGGCGATGACGCGCTCGCGGTGACCTGCGATGTCACCAGCCAGGACTCCGTGGACGCCGCCGTCGCTTCGACGGTCGACCATTTCGGCGGCCTTCATGTCGCCGTGAACGCCGCCGGCATCGGTGGGGCAGGGCACATCCTCAACAGCACCGGCGATCAGTTCGCGGCCGTCCTCGACACGAACCTGACGGGCGTGTTTCGCTCCATGCGTGCGGAGGCGCGGCTCATGCGGGAGGGGGGCGGCGGGAGCATCGTCAACATCAGCTCCATCGCGGCGGCGCTCACCCACAGGCAGATGACCTCCTACTGCGCCGCGAAGGCCGGGCTCAACATGCTCACGCAGTGCGCCGCCGACGACATGGGCGAGTTCAACATTCGCGTGAACGCCATCATGCCCGGCCTCACCAAGACCGATCTCGCGCAGCCGCTGACCTCCAACGAGGCCGTCGTCGACGAGTACAAGCGTCGCATGCCGATCTCGCGGCTCGGCGAGCCGGATGATGTCGCGGGCATGGTCGCGTTTCTGCTGAGCGACGAGGCGAGCTGGATCACGGGCCAGTGCATCGGCGTCGACGGCGGCCACACGATCCGCCAGGGCCCGGACCTAGTCGAACCGCTGTTCAGCAAGTTCCTGCCCCAGTAGGCCGGGCTGTTCCTGCGAACCAGTTCTGCAGTACCAGGCAGAAGCGATAGCTTCTGCGAAGCTGACCGAAGGTCAGCCCACCTTGACAACCTTCTGAGCACCTACTAAAATCACCGCCACAGACTATGGTGGCCGGTGGGCGGGCTCCGGTGCACGATGTCGTGGAAGTGAGCTCTCCACAGACCACCCCAGCGAAGGTGTGCGTACACGTGCATCTCCGGCATCAGTCCATGTGGACGCCGCCGCTCCCAGCCCGGCGGCAGGGGGAGTCTCTAATGTCTTTAGCCAACCCCGTTCGGATAGCCCAACTGCTCGTGGGAGCCGCGCTGCTGGCCGTCATCGCCGCCGGGCTGCTGTTCGGCCCGGCCGGCTTCGGCCCGGGCGAGCCCACCGCCGAAGCGGCATTCCTGAGCGAGGTGAAGAAGCTCACCGCCTCCGACGCCCAGGCCGGCGACGAGTTCGGCATTAGCGTGGCGGTCAGTGGCAGCACCGCCGTCGTGGGGGCGCCCCTCGAGGATGCCGGGGGCACCGGCGCCGGCGCCGCGTACATCTTCGAGCGCGACGAGGGT
Organism: Chloroflexota bacterium; assembly: GCA_022562155.1. Lineage (GTDB taxonomy): Bacteria > Chloroflexota > Dehalococcoidia > DSTF01 > RBG-16-68-14 > SZUA-185. The sequence continues at coordinate 34,794 of JADFPV010000021.1, read as the reverse complement.
GGCGCGGACAATTGGGGCCAGGTCAAGAAGCTCACCGCCTCCGACGCCCAGGCGGGCGACCTCTTCGGCGTCAGCGTGGCCGTTAGCGGCGATACGGCCGTCATCGGAGCACACTTCGAGGATGCCGGGGGCAACTTGGCCGGCGCCGCCTACGTCTTCCAGCGTAACGAGGGCGGCGCGGACAACTGGGGAGAGGTGACCAAACTCACCGCCTCCGACGCGGAGGCCGGTGACCTCTTCGGCGCCAGCGTTGCGATCAGCGGCGACACCGCCGTCGTCGGGGCATACTGGGAGGATGCCGGAGCCGACCTCGCCGGCGCCGCATACGTATTCCAACGCGACCAGGGCGGGACGGACAATTGGGGCGAGGTGAAGAAGCTGCTCGCCTCGGACGCCGGGTTCCAGGACCAGTTCGGCGTCAGCGTGGCCGTCAACGGCGACACCGCCGTCGTGGGGGCGCTTACCGAGGACGCCGGGGGCAGCGCCGCCGGCGCCGCCTACGTCTTTCAGCGCGACCAGGGCGGCGCGGACAACTGGGGCGAGGTGAAGAAGCTCACCGCCTCAGACGCCCAGGCTTTCGACCGCTTCGGCCAGAGCGTGGCGGTCAGCGGCGAGACCGCCGTCGTAGGAGCAGTCTGGGAGGATGCCGGAGGCGCAGACGCTGGCGCGGCCTACGTCTTCCAGCGCGACGAGGGCGGCACGGGCAACTGGGGCGAGGTGAAGAAGCTCACCGCCTCTGATGCCCAGGCCGGCGACTGGTTCGGCTATGGCGTGGCGGCCAGCGGCGACACCGCCGCCGTCGGGGCATACAACGAGGATGGCGGGGGTGACAACAACGGCGCGGCCTACGTCTTCCAACGCGACGAGGGCGGCCCGGGCAACTGGGGCGAGATGAAGAAGCTCACCGCCTCCGACGCCCAGGTCGATGACCAGTTCGGCTTCAGCGTCGCGGTCAGCGGTGGCACGGCCGTCGTGGGGGCGCGCGGTGAGGATGTAGGGGGCAACGCCGCCGGCGCCGCCTACGTGTTCCAGGAGCCACCGCCCACGCCCACGCCGACGGACACGCCCACACCCACCTATACGCTAACACCAACAATCACGCCGACACCCACCAAGCAGGCCGACCCGGGTGACACAGACGGTGACGGCTGCAGCGACCAGCGCGAGAACGGCCCTGACGAGACGTTAGGCGGCCAGCGAGACTACAAGAACCCGAACGACTACTACGACGTGTTGGGCGGAGGCGGCGGGCCGCCGGACCAGATCATCGACCTGACGAACGACATCTTCGGCGTAATCATCCACTACGCGCCGACGGGCACGGAGCCGGAGTACGATGTCGATTTCGACCGCGGGCCGTCGGCTGGGCCGAACGTCTGGAACATGACCGCGCCCGACGGAGTGATCGACCTGACCAACGACATCCTGGGTGTGATTCTTCAGTACCTGCATAGCTGTCAGTAGGCGTGCACAAGCGATAGCTTCTGCGAAGCTGACCTCTGGTCAGCCGTGATCCAGCAATACCTCCATGACTGTCAGTAGGGACACGATGCAGACTTGTTGTGCCCGGCCAGCCTCCCGTCTCCCTCCGGCGGACCACCGCTGACACGATCAGTGGGCACAAGACTCGCATATGAGGACAGCTCGCCCGAGTCAGATACTTGACAGGGAACTAAATAATGAAGTAGTATACAGGCATTCGAAAGCTGGGGTTAGGAATCCGGTAACATAAGTCTCTGGTTTACAAAGCGCTGGACGGGCCCTCGTCGTGTGGTTGGACTCCGACTCGGGCGAATACGCTAGGGCGTTGACAGATGGAACTGGTGGGGAGGCAGAGGAGGCTAGCGATGTTAACGAGACAGGAGCGGGAATCGGATCATACAGAAGATGGCATCGGGAACGACGAGGGCAAGCTAGTTCGGCGAGCCATCGCACGTGACCGTGAGGCCTTTGCCGCCCTCTACGAGAGACACGTCTCTCGCGTTTACCGCCATCTGTATCACATGGTGGGTAGTCAGGAAGCGGAAGACCTTACCGCGGAGACGTTCCTGCGGGCTTGGAAAGCGATCGACCGGTACAAAATGCGAGGCATTCCTTTTGGCTACTGGCTGATGCGTATAGCTCACAACCAGGGGATTAGCTACTACCGTTCGCTCAGGAAGACCAGACCTCTGCCCGAGACCTTGGTCGACAACTCGAGCGCAGGCGACCCGGAAGCGGTCACAGAGCGCCGGCTAGCGTGGGCGAACGTTAAGGAAGCGATCTCGAATCTGAGGGGAATGCAGCGTCAGGTTCTTTCGCTGCGCTTAATGGAAAACGAGGACTACCAGACTGTGGCGGCGCTAGTGGGCAGGAACGTGCCAGCCGTGCGAGTCATCCAGCACCGGGGTCTGTGTAAAATCCGCGACCTTTTGCCAGCGGCCGCTTGAACGAATAACACATTACAGCCAGGCCTTTGGTCAAAACGTGTTCGCAACCTACCCGATGATGAAAATAGTGCGGCACTTGAGACGACTGTACGCCCTGATATGTGAGAGCAAACTGCAAGATCGGGTGGGATTGTGTCAAGGATGTATGTAGCAAACGACATTCTGGGCGTCATTCAGCAGTATCTGCGTAGCTGTCAGTAGCGGGCTGCAGTTGCGAAGCAACTGCGAAGCTGACCGCAGGTCAGCCGTGATCCAGCAGTCCCTGCATGACTGCTCCTGACTGAAGCTGAGCCGCATGCTCAGCCGTCAGCCAGGCGCATTCCTGAAGCAGGGTTGCAGATGCTAAGCTAGCATCCATGCGCCGTTCACTCGTTCTTGTCCTGGACCCGATTCAAGACCTTGTCGAATACGCGCAGAAGGCCGAGGCGGCCGGCTTCGATGCCGTCTGGCTGACCGACTTCAATAATCGCAGCGCGTTCGTCCGCATGGCAGCGACGGGACAGGCCACCGAACGCATCGGCATCGGCAGCGGCATCGCGTATGCGTTTGGGCGCTCGCCCGTGTACACGGCGTCGGCGGTAGCGGACATCGATGAGATCACCAACGGACGCACGGTCCTCGGGCTCGGCACCGGCACGAAACGCATGCAGGAGTCCTGGTACAGCTTCAAGTTCGAGAGCCCCGCACCCAAAGCGGTCGAGGTCATCCAGATCCTGCGTTCCCTCTGGTCGGCGCCGCAAGGACGTCCCTTCAAGTACGAAGGGCGCTTCTTCAACATCGCGATCGACCTCTACCTCCGGCCTGGGCTTGTCCGCTCGGACATCCCCATCTATCTGGCTGGCGTGAACCGCCACATGCTCCGCGCGGCCGGGAAGGTGGCCGACGGCCTGGTAGGGCACCCGCTCTACTCGCGACGCTACCTTGCGGAAGCCGTCCGTCCCGCTGTCGAAGAAGGCCTGAACGCCGGGAAGCGCGATCGCGATTCGTTCGATCTGGCCGGCTACGTGATCACCTCCATCTCTGACGATCCGGAGCAGGCGCGTGAGGAAGCGCGACGCCAGATCGGGTTCTACGCGACGACGCGGACCTACGACGCAATCCTCGATCTGCATGGCTGGGAGACCGAAAAGAAGGGCATCCGCGAGGCGTTCCGCTCGATGGATTTCGCTGGCATGACCGCCTCCGTCTCGGACGACATGCTCGACCAGATCGCGATCACGGGAACGCCGGCCCAAGTTGAGAAGCAGCTCGCGGGTTATCAGGGCCTGCTGGACCACGTCCTCCTCTATCCGCCGTCGGTTGGCGTCTCGCCAGACCGGGTGAAGGAGAACTACAAGCTGATAATGGACGTCTTCGGCACCTAAGCTCGCTTGGGCGTGAGCCCGGCCTCCGCAGAGGCGGCCCGCCCTGCGCTAGAATCGTCACGAGAAGGGAGGCTCCCCATGGAACAGACTCTTCCTTATGGTGAAGGCACGGTCCAGGTAGAGCTGCCTGACCGCGCGCGCATCGTCGGCGGCAGTGGCCCGAGCCGCAGGAGCGAGAACGGCAGCGCCGTCGTCACGCCCTCCGCGGACCAGGCGAGAGACGTCAGGACCGCGGTCGAGGCGCCCCTTGGCCTGCAGCGCATCCGCGACTCCGTCTCGGCTGGCGCCTCCGTCCTGATCGCGTTCGACGACCTCACAGTCTCGTCGTTCGGGCCCGTCAGGAGGCTGGCGATCGAAGCCGTCCTCGCCGAGTTGGCGGAAGCCGGCGTATCGGAGGAACAAGTCACCCTGATCTGCGCCAACGCGCTCCACCGCAAGTGGACGAGCGACGAACTCGCGTCGGCCATCGGCGACGGCCTCGTGAAGCGCTTTGGTGACCGCTTGTTCTGTCACGATGCGGAAGACCCGGAGAACATCGTCCACGTTGGTACGACCGAAAGCGGCTACGACGTCGACGTTCATCGTCTGGTCGTCGAGTCCGACCTGACCGTTTACGTCAACGCGCAATGCCACATGGGGTTCGCGGGCGGCTGGAAGTCGGTCGTCGTCGGGCTATCGACCTGGCGGTCGATTAAATCGACGCACACGCCGGACGGTATGTCGATGTCCGTGCGCCACAACAGGATGCACAAGGTCTTCGACGAACAGGGCGCGTTCCTGGAGTCGGCCCTGGGCAAGCGCATCTTCAAGGTCGAGACGATCCTCGCCAACCCGACGACGATCGGGCGCATCTGGGCCGGCGGCGTCGCCGAGACGCGCGCCGCCGCGATGGAGGTGCTCGAACGGCGACACCCGCCTCGTCGCGGGGCTGTCACTGAGAAGGCCGACGTGGTGATCTATGGCGTTCCGAACTGGAGCCCCTACGCCACGTTTGCCGGCCTGAACCCGATCCTCACGCTGATCTCTTCCGGCCTGGGATACCTCGGCGGCTACATCGAAGCCCTCGGCAAGCCCGGCTGCTCCGTGATCATCACAACGCCCTGTCCCGAAGAGTGGGATCGCGAGCATCATGCCGCCTACCCGGAAGTATGGGACCGCGTTCTTCCTGAGACAAAGGACCCGTATGAGATCACCGAGCGCTACGGCGAGGAGTTTGCGACACACGGCGAGTACATCGACATGTACCGCAACGCGTTTGCGTTCCATCCCGTGCACGCGATCCTCGCGACGCATCCGCTGAAGCGGCTGCGCCACGCGGCGCGCGTGTTCGTCGCCGGCGCCGACGACCCCAAGGTGCCGGAGCACGTCGGATTCATCCCGACCGCTACCGTAGAGGACGCGATCAAGGAAGCAGAGCGCATTCACGGGAGCGATTGTTCGATCGCTTGCGTACCGAACGCGATGGGCTAGAGGAGGGCCACAGATGACAGAGAAGACCCGGGAACAGACAATGCAGGGGCGCGCGTGCCTCATCACGGGCGCCACGAACGGCATCGGCAAAGAGACGGCAGTTGCGCTCGCCGAAATGGGCGCGTCAGTCGTCATCACGGCTCGGGACGAGGGCAAAGGGCGGGCCGCCCAGAGCGAGATCAAGGAGCGCTCCGGCGCCGACGTGGACGTGCTGCTCGCCGACCTCGCCTCGCTTGCGGACGTACGAAAGCTGGCGGACGACTACAAAAGCCGGAACGATAAGCTCCACGTCCTGATCAACAACGCCGGAGCCATCAACGCACAGAGGCTCGAGACGCGGGACGGCCACGAGATGACGTTCGGCGTCAACCACCTGGCGCACTTTCTCCTCACCGACCTCCTACTCGAACTCATCAAGTCTTCGGCGCCGGCCCGCATCATTAACGTCAGCTCGGGAGCGCACACGGGCGCGAAGGTCGACTTCGACAACCTGCACGGCGAAGACGGCTACAGCGGCATGCGCGCCTACGGCCAGTCGAAACTAGCGAACGTCCTCTTCACGAAGGAGCTGGCACGGCGTCTGGAGGGCTCGAACGTCACGGCCAACAGCCTGCACCCCGGCGTCGTGAAGACGGGCTTTGGCCACAACAATAGCGGTCTAATGGGAGCCGGCCTCAGCTTGTTCCACATCGTCGCCAGCCCCTTCCTGCTCAACTCCGCGCGGGGAGCGGAGACCTCAATCTTTCTGGCGTCCTCCCCCGATGTCGAGAACGTGTCCGGCGAGTACTTCGTGAAGAAGGAAGCAGTGCCGTCCAACGACATCTCGAACGACCCCGAGGTCGCGCGGAAGCTCTGGGACGTCAGCGAGCAACTGGTGAAAGCTAACGGCGGGCCTTAGCGTTCGTAGACAACCTCGCCCCCGACGACAGTCAGGTCTACCTTCGCGTCCACGATCTCCATCGGGTCGCTCTGCGCGAACAGATCGTCCGACACCACGACGAAGTCGCCCAAGTATCCCGCCGCGATCCGCCCGGCGCTGCCGTCCTCGCCGCATGCTTTCGCGCAGCCGTGCGTATACGCCGCCAGCGCCGCCTCCAGCGGGATCGCCTCGTCCGCGTACCAGCCGTTCGGCGGCTCTCCGGACGCCGTCCGTCGCGCGACGGCTGCGTGGATCCCAGCGATCGGGTCCATCGTCTCGACCGGCGAGTCCGAGCCAAACGCGAGGTTCGCGCCTGTCCAGAGGAGCGACGCAAAGACGTAGGCGTTGCTGCCGCGCTCGCCCCACTCGCGGTCGACTTTCTCGTAGTCCTGCGTCGCGTGGATCGGCTGCATCGATGCGCTCACGCCCAGCTCGGCGAAGCGCGTGCTGTCCTCGGGCTCCAGGAGCTGCGCGTGCTCGATCCGGCGCGGCAGCTTCGGCGCGATGTGCTGTAAGCGTTCGATGATGTCCAGCACCTCGCGGTTCGCCCGGTCTCCTATCGCGTGGATCGCGGGCGCCAGGCCGTGCTGGAGCGAGAGCCGCACGCGCTCCTCCAGCTTGTGGACGGGCTGGAGGGCGAGGCCGCTGTCCGTGCTGTTTTCGTAGGGACGCAGCATCGAGGCCGTCAGCGACCCGAGCGCGCCGTCCGCGAAGAACTTCACGCCGCCGATCCGCAGCACGTCGTCTCCGGCGCCCGTATGCAGGCCCTCCTCGATCCAGTGTTCGAGGCGCGCCTGCGAGAGGAACGGCCGCACGCGCAGCGACAGCTCGTCGCGTTCGTGGAGCGACCGCAGCGCCGCGAGTTCGCCGCGCCCGACGTCCATCGCGTGGACGCCCGTCAGGCCCAGGCCGTGCGCGCGGGCAATCGCCGCCGACAGCGCATCGATGCGTTCGTCTTGCGTCGGCGCCGGCATCGCGTCGTAGATCAGCGCCGCCGCCGTGTCGCGCAGGATGCCCGTCGGTTCGCCGTCCTCGGCGATGTCGATGCGGCCGCCCTCGGGCACCTCGGTCGACGACGTCACCCCGGCGGCGCGCAGGGCGGCGCTGTTGACCCACACACAGTGCGCCGACGTGTGCGTCAGCGCGACCGGGTGATCGGGAGCCACCGCATCCAGGTCGTGTCGCGTCGGAAACGCGGCATTGGGCCACATATTTTGGTCCCAGCCGCTGCCGCGCAGCCAGTCTCCGGGTGGTGTCGTTGACGCACGCTCGCCCACGCGTCTTGCGGCGTCCTCGCCGCTCTCGACGCCCTTCAGATCGACGCCCTGCATCGCCATCCCCGTCTGCATCAGATGCGCGTGCCCGTCGATCAGCCCCGGCACCACCAGCCGGCCATCGATATCGAGCGTCGTGGCGTTATGCGATGGCGCGTCGGATGCCGACCCTACGAAGGTATAGCGGCCGTCCCCGATCACCGCGACGTCTGCCCAGGGGTGAGACTCGTCCCCCGTCCAGATTCGTGCGTTAGCGAGTTGGAGATCCGTCATGGTCGATGACAGCATAGAGGGGGAAGCAGTTCCGGAGGAACTGCCAAGCTGAACCGTGGGTTCAGCCGGCATAAGCAGCCAGCAGAAGCTTCGCTTCTGCCAAGCTGAACCGTGGGTTCAGCCGACTGCCAAGCTCGCCGCAGGCGAGCCCGGTACCCACCGCGTGCAACCTCGTCGAGCGCTGGGAACGGCGCAGCGTACCCGGGTCACGTCTGGCTTAGCTTCGCTCAGCCGCCGCCGCTGGCGGGAGATGCGACTGCAGTCTGGGAGGGTAGTGCCGCGTGGGCGTTTCACATTCCTGCAGCCATGCGGGAGTAATCACCACCCGCTGAATCAAAAAACTCTTTGATTTCCTGCCACACTTCGCTGTCCTGCTCAAGGCCCGCCTTGCGCAGAGCAACGATGGCCTTAACTATCTCCATGCGAAGCGGCTCGGCGGCTGCCTTGGCCTCTTGAAACAACAGCGATAGCTCCTCTGCGGGTCTGCTTCTTGGTAAGTACTCCAGTTCTGCAATTTTCAAATATCCAATCTTTCGAAACTCCTCTGGTATATGGTTTGGCCTTGTCGCATCTGGTCTCGAATAGTCCCGTATGACTCGGTACACATCCTCCTTCTGTGACGTCCGTTCCTTCGTCAGTAGCATCAGACACTCATAGAGTTCAGCAACTTGACCAGGAGACGAAGGAGTTACGTGGTTCAGGTGATTGACTATCAGTTCAAATGTCGTTCTGCGCTCGGTATCAGAGAGGATTTTCCGATTAATACCTTCCAGTAGAAGTTCCTTTAGAAGACGTGCACCTACTTCCTTATTGCCGCTTACCAAGCTTCCCATGGCTTCGAGCACGGCGTCATGGGCAGTATTCCATGATTTCATGGCTTCGAACGTTAGGTCGATAGCTTCAGGGCTCGCCGCCGCCGGGTTGGTCCCGGCACCGTCGAGTACTGCCTTGATAAGCGCCTCCACCAACGGAACATCAGAGATGGGCCGCGTCAAGTGTGTGCGGGTCTGAAGCGCCCTTTGTGTCGCTCGAAGGACCGCCTTCCAGCCGGGCTGGGTCGAATTTCTAAGGGCCGAAGCCAGGTCAGAGACTGCACCTTCTCTGTCCCCTAGAATGCGCCCAGCCTCCAACGAGGCAGCGATGAGTTGATAAGCCGAATCTTCGTCAGTCACTTGAGACAGCCGCGTGTTGAGTGGCCCATACCAAGCTCCTGGATTGATTAGGTCTCGGGCCTGCTTTGCTTCGACGCTAATGAACTTCCGAACGACATCCGGTGCACCGTTCTGCAAGAAGGACTGCAACATTGCAGAAATCGCTTGGACTCTCTCCGCCGAGAGGCGTGGTGCGAGCCTCAACTGACAACCAAGAAGGGAAGGCGCTTCCTCAGGGTGTTCCTGTACTTTCGTTTCCATGGCTTGCTGGAAGGCATCGAGCGTTGCCACTTCGGCAATCCGAATCGAATTCGGCAGAAGGTCAATTGTCGCGGCGATGTGACGGCGGTGCTCGGCGTCCTCGCCAAGGCTGTCCGTCACCAGCCGGGCGAGGTTCGTCAGGACCTCGCCCGCGCTTTCGGGCGTCGCTATAACATCGAAGCGGCCTAGCAGTTCAAGCGCTGGCGGAAGCTTCGTCTTCGTCAACCTCAAGGTCCTCCCGTTTTAATGATTTGGCGAAGTGCTCGATTGTTGTAGGCGTAACCAGAGCGGTCGTTGATTCCTCGCTGGATGTAGCCGAAAGAAGAACACCCAACTCGGATCCGTAGTATGTTTCTATCGCCTCCGCGATAATGCCTATTTGCTCCTTTGACAGCATACTCAGCCGATTCGCGAACGCTTTGACTATCCCAGCTGCCAATGCGAAATGGTCGCTGGTCTGTTCCCCGTAGAGTCTGCCGAATTCTTCAATATACAGGTCAATAGCTTCCGCTTGCCGGTAGGCCTGTCTGGTCGACGAGCCCAATAGGTCTAACGTCGTCTCCACCGGAGATTCCGCGATGCCACTTCGCACGCTGGCGTACTGCCCCATGAGCTGTCCGATCTCGTCTGCAAGAGATGCTTGGTCCAGAACCGGAGAGCTAGCGGCGAGCTGTATAGCTGTCTTCGTCGCATTCCGGGCCTGCCCGGTTAGTCCTAGGCGCCCATCTTCACCGATTATTCGCACCAGGGTTCGGATATACGGCTCGCGCAGTCTTTCGCTCTTCCCGAGGAGCGCGCTCGCCTTCGCTATATCTGCTGATTCAGCAGCTGATCTGAAGGCATCATAGGCGGGTAGAGCTGCTTCGTCATCGGTCTGCTTGAGCACCATATAGGCCTTGAGGGTGCCGCGCGAACCTGAAATATCGTCTGTCGCGAGAAGGAACTGTTGCAGGCCTTCATTTTCCTGAAACTCCTTAAGAGCCCTTCCAGAGGCCTCCGGCGAAGAGTCACGGCCTTGCAAAGATTCCAAATGCCCGGGATCAGCTCTTAATCGTTCGAACGTGGTTAGCCATCTAGCTTCGATTATCATGAGCTTCGCAAGCAGTAGTATTGATAGCGGCTCTTCGCTCAAGTTCAGGATTCCCTGTTCCATCCTTGCTTTCGCCAATAGGTAACGTGCCGCTAGGTTGTTGAGGAACTGCTTAACGCGCCGAGGGCTGTCTCGAAACGCAAACCCAATCATGCGCGAAAGACGGTCGATCGCTGGCGCCTCATCCTTCGCCAGTTGCATTAGCTCGATCTGCTCTTTCGCGAACGCCCACATTTCCTCTTCGTAGAATGGCGCCAAAGATATCGTTACATTAAAGAACTTGCGTAGAAATTCATTGGCGTAGTTCTCAGCTTGCGGGTTTGTCTCTGTTCCATGGGACCTCGTGAGGTACTGCTCTAAGACGTGCTTGCGCAGGGCCTCGTCGTCGCATGGCAATACAAATAGGAATGGGCTCGAATTGCCCTCCATGAAGGTCTTGATACTTCCCAGGACCTCCACGGCCTGTTCGCTCTGGAGCCGGTCCAGATTGTCCATTACCAGAACGACTTTTGTAATCCCCCTCCTCTCCAGCCGTCTGACTAGCAACTCATCGAAGAGCTCTTCGAATCTATCCGCTGTCACCGCTGGAAGCTTGGCTGTGGACTCCTTGGTCTGAATTACTAAGTTCGGAACACGCTCCGCGAAGCTCAGAAAAATGGGAGCAAGAATAAGTGTCAAGAATGCCACTTCGGGGTTCAGATCGCCTGCATCTCTTATCCAGTAATACAGACCAACTGAAACACTGAGCGTCACCGCGAGAACCACCAAGGTCACAAATAGGCGCTCTAGCGAAAATCGAGCAGCCCCAGGGACTTCGACAGTAGATTGCGTGTCGAGCCTATCATGGATGCGCGGGCATTGCAGCGCTCCCTGATCGACCAATTCTTTCTCAACACCGAGTAGAAATTGCCTGCGGAAGGCATCCGTTTGAAACTTCCAAACGTCTATTTCTGCAAATGCTGAAGTACGGCCATCCTCGAATCCGAATGACGAACGCAGGTGACCAGTAATCGTGCTCTTACCGGCACCCCACTTCCCGAATAAACCAATGGTGAACGGAGGCTCCACATCGCTTAGCAGATCCTTCAAGACGCCCTCGTATGCGTCATGACGGAAACTGTCGTGCGCCTCCAAATTGATTGGGTCGTCCCGTAGCAGGATATTCTTGCCGCCCATGGCGTCAGATTATACACCATTGTGTTTGCCCCATTCTTCCTTCTACTGCCACCTCCCCGTTCCCGCTAACAAGCCTCCCGCGTACGATCACCTGATCACATGTAGGGAGGAGGAGCCACATGTCAGCACCCAAGAAACGAGGCGGCCGCCGGCCCGGCGCGGGCGCGCCCAAAGGCAATCTCAATGGCCTCAAGTCGGGCCAGTATTCCAAGCAGGTCAAGGCCCTTAAGTTGGCGCTCAAAGCCGCCCCAAGCACCGCCGCTCTCCTGCACAACCTCGACGCCGCCGGCGAACACAAACGCGTCCTCTTCGCCAAGGCCCTCCAGCACTACGCCGAACTGATCCTCATCGGAAATCCGAGCGCGATCCAATCAATAAAAACGGGCCAAATCGACCCCGCTCAGATTCGCGACCTCCTCCAAAACGTCGATTCCAATCAAGCAATCAAACAGCCCCCGAAAGCCGCCCCTCGGCCTGTCGGGTTTGAGCAAAGTGCCAAAACCCGACATACTCACGACATGCCAGACGAACATACGGAAATTACAAAACCCCCCATCCGCGTCCTCATCGCCAAGCCCGGCCTGGACGGCCACGACCGAGGCGCCAAGGTCGTCGCCCGCGCCCTCCGCGACGCCGGCATGGAGGTCATCTACACCGGCATCCGCCAGACCCCGGACATGATCGCGGAAGCCGCCCTCCAGGAGGACGTCCAGGTCGTCGGCCTCAGCATCCTCTCCGGCGCCCACGCCGAACTCTTCCCCCGCGTCGTCGCCGCCCTCAAGGAGCGTGGCATCGATCCGGACGAAATCCTCCTCTTCGCCGGCGGCATCATCCCCGACGACGACATCCCGGCCCTCAAAGCGCTCGGCTTCCAAGAGATCTTCCGGCCCGGCGCCAGCACCCAGGACATCATCAAGTACGTGCGCGAATGGTCGAACAAACAGCGCGACGACAGCGCGAAGGGGGAAGCGGCGGGTACCCCGTGAGCCTGGCGACGAACGACGCGTCTGCCCGCGCTGAGGCACTCGCCGAGGCCCTCGTGGAGGGCGTCCTATCAGGCGACCGGCGCGCCCTCGCCCGCACCGTCACCCTCGTCGAGAACGCCACAGAGTCCGGCCGCGAGGCCCTGGCCAAGCTCTATGGGCATACGGGCAAGGCCCACATCGTCGGCATCACGGGCAGCGGCGGCGCCGGCAAGAGCACCATCACCAACGGCCTCGCGCTGGAGCTGCGCAAGCGCGGCCGCACCATCGGCATCGTCGCCGTCGACCCCAGTAGCCCGTTCACCCACGGCGCCATCCTCGGCGACCGCATCCGCATGCAGGAGCTCACCAAGGACCCGGACATCTTCATCCGCTCCATGGCCACCCGGGGCGAACTCGGCGGCCTTGCGGCGATGACGTCGGACGTCGTCGCCGTCCTCGATGCCGCCGGCAAGGACGTCATCATCGTCGAGACCGTCGGCGCCGGCCAGGACGAGGTCGAGATCGCCTCCGCCGCCGAGACGACGGTCGTCGTCCTCACGCCCGCCTCCGGCGACGACATCCAGGCCATGAAGGCCGGCATCATGGAGGTGGCCGACATCCTCGTCGTCAACAAGGCCGATCTTCCGGGCGCCGACTCCCTGATCGGCCTCCTCGTCGCCGCGACGACGAGCGCCTCGCATGGCAGATTGGAGACCCCCGTGCTCGCCACGGTCGCTACCAAGCGCGAAGGCATCGTGGAGTTGGCGGACGCCATCGAGGAGCACCGCAAGCGCTTGGTTCGCTCGGGCCGGCAGGATCAGCTTCGTCTTGATCGCGCCCGCCGCCACGTACTCGCCCTGCTGCGCCAGCAGCTGCTCGATGCGGCGCTGCGCGGCCCAGCCGAGGACGGCAGCCTGGACGAGACCGTCCGCGCCGTCGCGGAACGCCGCCTCGATCCCTACACGGCCGCCATCCGCCTCAGCCACAGCGCAGGCAGCTAGCTGATAAACGCAATCAAACGATCGAAGGTGGCTCGGTGGTTGCTGTTGGTTGACGTGCTACACGGTACCGTGTAGACTCTGGGCATGAGCCCAAGCAGCAAAGAGGGCTGGGGAGCCGAGCAGATACGCGCGCTCCGCCGCCATCTAGAGATGACGCAAGGCGACTTGGCGGACGAACTGAACGTACGCCAGCAGACCGTCAGCGAGTGGGAGACCGGCCAGTACCGGCCCCGCGGGGCGTCGGAGAAGCTGCTCAGCATCGTGGCGGAGCGGGCAACGTTCCGCTACGGCGAGGAGCAGGGGTGACGTGGCCACGCCGGCGGCGTATGACGTAGGCGCAGTCCCGCGAACCGGTGTTGTGCCAGTGCCAGTGCCAGTGCCACCGGGCTCAGTCTGTGAATCTCGCAGTCAGTACGCTGCCACGATAGACCTACCCTCCGAAGCCGTCTTATCTGAGTTGTGGGCCGGACAGCGCTTCCCGGAAGACGCGCTGGTGACCATTGATGGTTCGCCCGTCCGCGTCCTCCATCCCGGCCTGCGAGGGCGGGGCGCCGGCCCGGATTTCAGGCACGCGCGTGTAGCCGTCGGTGGCGGCGTTATCCACATCGGAGATGTCGAGCTCCACGTGCGCGCGACGGACTTTCGGGCACACGGCCATCACCAGGACGCTCGGTACGACGGCGTCGTCCTCCACGTCGTATTCGAAGATGACATCGGCGCCGATACGCTGCTATCGAGCGGGCACCGCGTCCCCGTGGTCGAACTCGCGCCCTGGGCGCGGCGGCGCACTGAGGATATCGGGACCTGGCTCGAGCGAAGCGTCCGCTGGCGTGAACCGTGCCATGATGCCATCGAGCGTCTCGGACCGCAGCAGGTCGCTACGCGCCTGGAGCGCCTTGGCGATGATCGCTTCGCGCAGCGTGTCGCATACGTAAGAGCGGAGGTGACGCGTGTCGGGCGGGCACAGGCGCTCTGCCAAGCGCTGCTGGAGAGCGTGAGCCTGGGAGGAGACCGTGCGTTCGCAGCGAACCTGGCGGAGGCGATTCCCTGGTCGCGGGTCCTGACCCTAGAGAGTTCTCTCCAAGTCGAAGCGCTTCTCCTAGGCACGGCGGGATTGCTGTCCAGCCAGCAACAGGAAGCTGCCCGACACTCGCACGAGATCGAGCTCGAGCGGGCTTGGCGCCAACTCGGCGCGATACAGAGCGTGAGCTCATCCTTCGTAGCGCTGCGGCCCTCTAACCACCCGGCCCGCCGGCTGGCCGGACTCGCGCAACTGCTGACGGGGCACCGCGATCTGATGCAGGAGAGAGTCGGGGAGAAGAACGGGCTGGACGGACCGGTTCGTGACCTGGTCCGTGAGTGGAGTGTACCGGCAAACGATTACTGGCGATGGAACGTTGGTCCCGCGCGCCCGGCCCGCCGCCCGTTGGGTGCCCTCATCGGCAGGAGCCGCGCGATCGAACTTCTCATCAATGCCGTGCTGCCCTGGTTCGCTGCGTGCTCTAATCTAGGAAGAAGCCCGGATGGCGTAGCTCAGGCGCATGACGTCTACGCAGCGCTGCCCGTTCCGGCTCGCTATGGTCGGCTGGCGTTTCTGGAGGATAACTTTCGCCAAGAGGGCAGGCGCTTACGGTTGACGGCGCGCCGGCAGCAAGGTCTTCTCGCGCTCTACAAGCGGGAGTGTACGGATGGCGGGTGCGGGCGCTGCCTGCTCTCGTGACGCCCGGGCTGGCGACGCGTCAGGCGATGGGCAGATTGGGCGAGACATCGAGGTCGAGTCCGGCGCTGCTCGCGCGATAGTACGCGCAGGCTGCGACCATCACGCCGTTGTCGGTGCAAAGCGCGGGGGGCGGGACGTACAGCGGCACCGGCGAACGTTCACTCAGCACCCGTCGCAGTTCGCCGTTTGCGGCGACGCCGCCGGAGAGCACCACGGCCTGAACGCCTTCTCGCTCGGCCGCCTTCGCGGCCTTGGTGGCGAGCACGTCGACGACGGCCTCCTGGAACGCCGCCGCGGTCTCTGCAACCGGCGGAGGCGGGCCTTTCTCGCCCCTGACAACATGCAGTACCGCCGTCTTGAGGCCGCTGAAGCTCACATCATCGCTGTCGCCAAGCCACGCGCGAGGCAAGCGAAGGTTGGGAACGGAAGCACCGGCCGCGATCCGCTCGATCGCGGGACCGCCAGGAAAACCCAGTCCAAGCAGCCTTGCCACCTTGTCGAACGCCTCGCCGGCCGCATCGTCTCGCGTACGGCCGATGCGGCGGAGGCTGCCATGCTCTTTCATCAGCACCATGTCGGTGTGGCCGCCGGACACGATCATCCCGAGTAATGGAAATGGAGGCGGCTCGTGAGTTGCCTGTCCGTCGATCCAGTTCGCGTAGAGATGCGCCTCCAGGTGGTTCACCGAGATGAGGGGGATCCCCTTGGCGTAGGCGATCGCTTTCGCGACGTTCACGCCCACAAGTAGGGCGCCTACGAGGCCCGGTCCGGCGGTGACGGCAATGGCATCGATGTCCCGCCAGCCGCAACCGGCTTCGGCCAGCGTCGCGTCGATCACGGGTAGCACCGCCTCCAGGTGCTGCCGCGATGCCACTTCCGGGACCACGCCGCCATAGCGGCCATGCATCTCGGCCTGAGAGGCGATCACGTTGCTGAGGACACGGCGGCCGTCCTCAACGATCGCCCCGGCCGTTTCGTCGCAGGAGGTCTCGATGCCGAGGATCTGCACGGCTACGGCAGCAGGATGCTGCCGGCTTTCACCGTAAGCTCGTGTATCGAGTAGTCTCCCGCTTCGACCCTGTTGGCATCCTCCCAGTTGCCATTCGGGGCCCAGCTACCGGTGCCGGCCGTGTATGGCCCGTTCGCGTCGCTGCCTGGAAGATAGAAGGAGAAGCCGATGGCGTTGACGGCCTGCCGTGCCGTCTCCTCGTCGATCAGCAGGTTCGCGATTTCCCCTAGCTCGGCATCGGTCGCGGCGCTGGAGACGCGCACGCTGAACACGATGCGCACGACATCGTCGAGACTCACGTCTTCGCGTTCGACGACCTGGTAGGTGAGCACCTCAGCGTCGTCCGGGGTGGTGTCAGGCAGCGCCTCGCCTGTGGCGCTGGCTCCTGGGATTGCGGTCGCCGATGGCGAGATGACCGGCGGCGCGGGTGGCAGCGGAGTCAGAAATAGGCTGCCGCCGACGAGGATGTAGAGCAACTGATTCGCTTCGTCGATCGCGATCGAGCGGAGGTCCGTGAACGATGGACTCACGAGCTGTTGCAGGTAGGTGCCGTCTTGCGTGAAGACCGCGATCCGGCTGTTGCCCGTGTCCGCGATCAGCAGCATGTCCAGCGTCGACAGCGGCACGAGCGAAGCCGGCGAGGAGAGCGGGATGTCGATGCCCCCTTGCGTGAACGGACGTGCGACGCTTCCCGGGAACCGCACGATCGTATTGCCGGCCATGACGAGATAGAGGACGTCGCCGACGGCCATCTCCACGACCTCATCGAGGTCGAACGCGTCGAGCATCGGCACGCGCTCGCTGTCGAACCCCGATTCGTTCACGGGATAGCGCCAGACCTGGTCGCCGGCCCGGTCGAGCACGTAGAGGCCGCCGCCCTGGAACGTGATACCATCCGCCGACCCCCAGGCCTCTGCATCGCGGACAGTCAGCAGCCTCCTGGCCTCCGGCGGCGTGACCGCGATCAGGTTGCGCTGATCGTCGAGGATGAGGAGCGAGTTCAGGTCCTCGGCCCATGTGATATGTCGTGGCTGGCCTGCGACGATTCCGCCGACGAGCTCACCCGCCTCGAACAGCACGAACGGCTCCGGATTTGGAGCAAGCAGCGCCACCGCGATCACGCGGCCCTGCTCGCGGTCGAGGAAGTATGCGCCTCCGCCACCGAGGGCGAGGTCTTTCGGCGAGACGGCTCCGGGGATCGTCTCGCGGACATCCACGACGAGGCCGAGATCGGGAAGGACGAGAACCGCGTCGAGCAGCCGCTTCTCGGCATCGATCGCTTCCCGTAGCGCCGCGACTTCTGAGTCGTCCGGCCGCTGGTCGGCGGCATCTTGGAGCGCGGCCTCCGCCGTATCCAGGAGCCCTCGCCGGGCTGCTGGGTCGTCTGTGTCGAGCGCGCTGTCGAGTGCGGCACTGGCGGCCGCGATGCTGTTCTTGAACTGATCGTCTCTACTCTCGCGCAAGGCGGAAGGGAGGACGCAGACTGCCAGTACCGCGACCACGCCCACGATTAGCGCCGCCAGTACAGCTGGTAGAGGTATGTTGGGAATAGAGGCCGCGAGGCCGCTGGGCCGGCGATAGCGGATATCCGCCTCGGGGCCCTTTAATCGCAGGTTGGGGTCTCCGAGGCTACCTGGCGAAGGCGATAGTTCGTCCGCTGTCGCTACGCCGCTAGCGTCTTCATCGCCGCCTGCCGAACCAGCGCCTACAGTCTGCGCCGGGGCAGCGGGCTGTCTGGCTGCCGCTGGTACAGGTTGAGATGGTGCCTCCGCATCGCCACTAGCGCCCGGGGTTGTCGTGGTGGAAACGGCCGCCGCGGCCTCAGGCTCCTCTGCCTCGACCACGCACGCGAGCAGAACCAGCGAGAAGTTCTGCTCGTCGCTTGTGATTCGGAACAGCTCGACGAGTGCGTCATCTCCGCCGCGCAGCAGGATCGAACGCAGCGTATCCTCATCGATCAACTCGTCAATGCGCGGCGAGGCGATCAAGAGGAGGTCGCCAGGCGCCAACTCATACCTGCTGAAGACGGGCTCTGCTGTGGCCTGGCCCAAGGGCTCGGCCGCCGGGCCCTCTGGAGCAATCCGCTGAAAGCGTCCCCCTCCGACATGATAGGCGACCGATGGACCGACCTGCGCCAGGTACGCGGAGTGCTCTCGGACGGCGAGGCAGCTGACGCCCGCGCTCACGCGATGCTCCGGTAGACTCCGTTCGTTCCAGTCTCGCAGCTGCTGATGCGCGCCCTTCAGCGAACGGAGGACCGCACCCGTGATCGAGAGGGCGTCCTGCCGGTACATCCTTCCGATCGCATCCACGAGCTGGCCGGCGTACTCGTCGCCGCCTTCGCCCGCGGGTTGGACCAGGACGTAGAGTTCATCCTCCTCCTCGTCAGGGCGCTGACGTGGATAGGAGCGCAGGAGACGACTCTCCTCTTGGGCCTCGCCGTTGACGATGGCGAACCGGCCGACCCAGGTTTTGACGGGCATCTAACGATCTGAACTCGCGTGATGTGCGATTGGCTGGGGGCTCATGATTGAAGCATGTCTTTCCGGCAGCCGCCGGAGCGGCTTCATTATAGATTGTGCCTCGCTTACGTTATAGTTCGCTGTCTTGACGCCGATTCCGGCCTTCGGTAGTATCCCAGCCAGCACGACTTACCCCCAAATTGTCATCCTTTCGACGCACTTGTAGGGAGACGAGCATGATTGCGGTGCGGGGTGCAATAGTTACATTGCCAGGTGGCTCGAGCCGGGCGGCCTGCCGCGTTAAGAATGATACTTTGTAGCTTGAGGAGCCTCCCGTGACAGATCAGTTGACGTTCACCGTGATTAAAGCCGATTGTGGGTCCCCGGGTGGTCATACTCAGCCCTCTAAAAGGATGATTGATGAGGTCGAGCGTCTCATCAGCGGGGAGAGCTGGGTGATGGATCACAAGATCACCCATACCGGCGACGACATCGCCATCCTTGCGACGCACAATCTTGGGACGAGTTCCAGTACTGTCCATAAGGCCTGTCGCGCTGGCTTCGACGCGGCGGCAGAGATCGCGAAGGAAGAGGGTAACTACGGGGCCGGCCAGGACCTGCTTGCGACAGCGCCCAGTGGCAACGTGCGGGGCACAGGCCCGGGAGTCGCCGAGTTCACCTTCGAGCTCTTGCCGGAACATCGACCGGCCGAATCCATTGCCGTTTTTGCTGCCGACAAGTGCGGGCCCGGCGCGTACAACATGGCCCTCTATCAGGCGTTTGCGGACCCATCCAGGTCCTCAGGGTTCCTGCTCAGTCCGGATGTCGGCAAGGGCTTCAAGTTCCTCATAGAAGACATGGATTTCAAGGCGGAACCGGGGGATCCAACCCACAGGTTGATCGAGTTAAACTCCCCGGAAGAAAACATTGACATTCTCACACTGCTTCGGCAGATTGACCGGTACGGCGTCGCCCGTATCTACAGCCGGGCCTATCCAGACGAAATAGCTGTGGCCGTCAGTACAGACCGGCTTCACAACATCACGGGAGTGTACCAGGGTAAGGATGATCCGGTGATGGTCATCCGCAACCAGAAGATGTTTCCTGCCGTCGAGGAGATCATTGACCCGTTCCGGCTGACACCTCTCATTACCGGAGACGCGCGCGGCAGCCACACCATGCCGCTCATGCCTGTGCCAATCAACACAGCCGTCGCGGGCGCATACTGTCTGCCGATCGTCAGCTGCTTGGCCTTCTCCGTCAACGGGCAAGGTAAGTTCAGCGAAAATGGCGTCGACATCTTCGGCAACCTGGCGTGGGACCGCTATCGAGCGCAAGCCCAGGAGCGGGCTGACTGGATGCGGCAGCAGGCTCCATTCGGCGTCGCGATGGCCTCCCAGGAGGAGATCTCCTACACGGGCCTCGCGGAGAGGCAAGCGGCGCTGGAGAAGCGGTTCAAGCCCATTACTGAGGAGACCCGAGACTAGACTTCCCCACCATCTCGAACCATACAGAACGAGGTTCGTTCAGCCGATGCTGTTGGACTGGAGGGTAGTTGACGTCGTCAGCAGCCTCTTGCCGCGACGCGGTACACTACATGCGGCTCAATGGCGAGCCACTAGCTAACCGATAATTCTCTGATCTATCGCCGCTACGTGCCGGCGTGAAAGGAGTACCGACATGGGCGAAGACTCCCTGACGGTCACCGATAACCGCACGGGAAAGACGTACGAACTGCCGATTACCGAGGGCGCCGTGCGCGCCATGGACTTCCGGCAAATCAAAGTCAACGACGACGACTTTGGCATGATGGTCTACGACCCGGCCTTCATGAACACGGCCTCCTGCCGGAGCGAGATCACCAAGATCGACGGCGAACGTGGCATCCTGCGCTACCGCGGCTACCCGATAGAGCAGCTCGCTGCGCAAAGCACGTTCCTGGAGACGGCCTACCTTATCATCAGCGGTGAGCTCCCAACCCGTTCCCAGTTCGTGGAGTGGGAACATGAAATCACGATCCATACGTTCCTCCACGAAAACACGAAGAAGTCGATGGATGGCTTCCTCTACGACTCGCACCCCATGAGCATGCTGGTGAGCACGGTCGCGGCGCTGTCCACTCACTATCCCGACTCGAAGGACATCTTTAATGAAGAAGTCCGGGCGCTTCAGATCAAGCGCCTCATCGCCAAGATGCCCACGCTGGCAGCATTCGCGTATCGACACAGCCTTGGCCAGCCGTACGTCTATCCAGACAACGACCTTAGCTTTACGGGCAACCTGCTCAACATGCTCTACAAGATGTCGGAAGCGAAATATCAGCCGGACCCAATCCTCGAGCGCGCGCTGGACATTCTCTTCATTCTCCACGCCGACCACGAACAGAACTGCAGCACGAACGCGATGCGTTCCGTCGGAAGCTCTCATGTTGATCCGTACTCGGCCATCGCCGCGGCCTGTGCGGCGCTCTACGGCCCGCTCCACGGCGGAGCGAACGAAGCCGTCCTGCGCATGCTGCAGGAGATCGGCACCGTCACGGAGATCCCCAAGTTCATCAAGCGGGTGAAGGACGGCGAGGACTTGCTCATGGGGTTCGGCCATCGTGTGTACAAGAACTTCGACCCCAGAGCGGCGATCGTTAAAGAACTGGCACACCAGGTGTTCCAGGTGACGGGCCGTAACCCGCTGCTGGACATCGCGTTGGAACTGGAGCGCATTGCGCTTGAGGACGAGTACTTCATCGAACGGAAGCTCTATCCCAACGTCGACTTCTACTCAGGCATCATCTACCAGTCGATGGGCTTCCCAGTCGCCATGTTCCCGGTGCTCTTCGCGATTCCGAGAACAGCGGGCTGGATCGCGCAATGGCAAGAGATGCTGACCGACCCGGAGCAGAAGATCGCCAGGCCGCGACAGCTCTACGTTGGGGAAGATGAGCGAGACTACCTCTCGTGGGATCGGCGGGAGAGCAAAGGGGCTCTTGCTAAGGGAGCGGTCGCCTAGGCAGACTGCCTTCTGCGGCTGTTCCCCTATCTACTCGAGCCTTCCCGCAGCCGAGTATCTGGTACGCTTACAGGCAGCAGACGAGCCTGCGGAGGGTAGTGGATGCTCGAAGCCGCCGTTCAGGATCTCAAGCACGTCATCTCCGGCCACGATGGTACGAACGTGGCGGACAGAGCGTTCACTCGCCGGGTTGATGAGCTTCTCAACGTGTTCTACGACGACATTGGTGAGATAACGACCGTACCCTCCCACACGCTCTTTGACCTCTTCGTCATCAAGGTGCTCTATGTGGAGCACGCGAGTACGGATGCCTCCGTTGTCGAGTATCTCGGCGAGTTCTTAGAGCGCTACCTGTTCACCGAAGACTTGTTTCAGCGAAACGACGAAGGATCGGTATCGCCGTTGTATCTCTCCGACCTGCTTCAGGAAATGGTGCAGCTAAAGCGTTTCCAGAACCTATTCGAGGCCTATCGTAAGTATGCTGACTACTCGCTGTTTGTGACCGGCGTCTTTCCTAACGCCGTGCGAGGCCGTCGTTGCAACCGTTGGGGCACAAACATTCAGTTCGTCGACCGCGCCTACTACGTCTCTACGGGTAAACGCTTCTACAAAATGGCCGCCGAGCATGAGCTGGCAGAGGACACCCAGCAGGCAGGCATCCTGGCGAAGCTATCGTCCCACTTCGAGGTGTACCTGAACGCTCTCAATGAGATGAGTGAGCGCTACATCATGGGTTTCGATATGAACCTCATTGCCGACAAGATGTTGGACAACATCAACGATTATCGCGATACCGGCGAAGACCGATATCTCCAGAACGCCAGCCGCTACGCCGCTATCCTCAAGGTCAACCCTAATGCCCTCTCCAGCGTTATGGAGCGCCGTTCCACCCTGAGAAAGGCCCCTGAGTCTGCTGCGTAGCCTGCAGGGTCTCCCCCTAGGTGTATCCCCTAAGGAATACTGTCCAACCTACCGATAGTAACCAGGTAGGCGGTAGAAGGCCGCCTAGCAGCCGACGGGGAGAACGCCGTGGTAGCAGTTCGCTGGCTGGCGCACGTCGCGGCGTGGCCGCTACGCCACATCCGCACGAAGATCATCCTCCCGTACGCCATCCTCACGGCCGTTGTAGCCTTGATCGGTGCGTACCTCATCACACAACTCGTCGCTGGTTCCCTGCAAGAGCGATTCGACAACCAGCTCGCCGAGGCGGGGCGGGTGGCATCCGATGCCGTGGTCCGAGCGGAGCGGGAGCAACTCAGGGTCGTTCGCGCGATGGCGTTTACGGAAGCCGTCCCCGAGGCCGTGGAAGCGGCCGACGGTGAACGCCTCAGCGCCCTGCTGACACCGCTGTTCTTCAACGAAGGAATCGATCGAGTTGAGGTCGTCGGAGCCGACGGCCGGCGCCTCATCGGCCTGGCAGTCGATGAACGCTTGGACGACGGCTACGGCACGATTGACGGCGGCGACCCCGGCGAGTGGTGGATCGTCCAGCAGGTCCTGAGCGGGGGCGACGAGATCGGAGACAAATATGCATCCCTCGTCGAGACGGACGCCGGCTTCGTGTTCTACACCGCGTCCCCCGTCAAGCTTGGTGGGAAGACGGTTGGAGCCGTGCTCGCCGGAACGTACGTCAACTCCCTCGTTGGGCTGATCAAGGCTGAGGCACTGGCAGATATCACGATCTACGACTACGCGGGAACCCCGCTCGCCACGACGTTCGTGCAGCCGGTCGACCCGAGTGAGGCCGATCTAGTCCTCTCGCCGGACTTCGTGGGCGCGGCCGCGACGTCGTCGACACTGCGAGAGAGCCGTACGCTGTTTGAGCGCGATTACGACCTCGCCTACGGCCAGCTCGAGATCCGGCAAGAGATCGTTGGCCTTTATTCCGTCGCCCTCCCCACAAAATTCATCACTGCAGCAGGGTTCGCGACGCGGCTGCAGATCAGCACAGTATTCGGCGCGGCAATGGCTGCCGTCTTGCTTGTGGGCTACATCCTCGCGCAGCAGATCACGGCACCGATTCAGCGATTGGTGCAGGCGGCACGTTCCGTAGCTTCCGGCGATCTGGAGGCAAGGAGTGCTGTGTCATCGAACGACGAGATCGGGATCCTAGCTCGATCCTTCGACCAGATGGCCGAAAGCCTCCAGGAGTACACACGCCGCCTCCGTCGCCAGCACATCAGCACGGTGAAGGCGCTGACGTCCGCCATCGATGCGCGAGATCCGTACACGCTTGGCCACTCAGTACGCGTCGGTCAGTTGGCAATGATGCTTGGCAGACACGTGCGACTCGATGAGAAGGTGCTGGGTGAGCTTGAAATTGGCGGTTATCTGCACGACATCGGCAAGATCGGCGTGCGCGACGCCGTGTTACTCAAGCCTGGTGCGCTATCAGAGCATGAGCGGGAGTTGATCGAGAAGCATCCAATTGTTGGGACGAACATCCTGGAGCCGGTCGAGCTTTCGGACGAGGCCCGGGAATTTGTCCGTTCACATCACGAGAAGCTCGATGGCAGCGGTTATCCGGATGGCCGGCGAGCAGAAAATCTAGGCATCGTCGCCCGTATCGCTGCCGTCAGCGACATGTACGACGCGCTCACGAGCGACAGACCGTATCGAAAGGGCATGACGGTGCAGGAGACGATGGAGATTCTGTG
>JADFPV010000021.1:3949-10473 GCA_022562155.1 Chloroflexota bacterium | reverse complement strand
TGGTCGGAGGCAGGGCCGCTGCTCGATCCAAGGATCGTGAGCGCGCTGGAAGCGATCTTGCCCGAGTGGGAGCGGAGGCGCAAGACGGATCCAACACTCCGCGGGTTCGAGTTACCTGAGGCCGTCGGTCGCGCGACCAACGGAGTCGCTGCATAGGTCGCGGACGAAGTGATGCTAGCAACGCTCAGGCAGATTCGCGGTCTACTCGCCACAATCCTCGTGGTCGCTGCTTCTGTTCTGCTGGCGTGGTCTGCTTCTAGCGCCGCGCTTTCGAGAACGGCCTCGGCTGAGCTTCCGACGGATCTGTCGTCGCTTCTCCAGGCTGACTACGGTGAGGACGAGCAGCAGCAGGTTATCCCGCCGCTCGACGGCGCCATCATCGAAGAGATTCAGCAAGAGAAGCAGCGGCCGGCGACAGAAATTGAACCTTCGACACGGTCATTCGCGCCCATCTTCCGGGTCGACGGAGGCAACCTGGAAGCGCCACTGCTTCCGACTGCCGATCCACCGGCCCAGCCGCCTCGCAGTGAACCAGATGGCAACCAGGCGACGTCGGTACCAGAAAGGACATCTATGTTCGACCCGATCGTGTCAGACACACCAGGCACGACCGACGCGGAGCCAGCCGTGGTCGGCACGCCCACCCCTCGTCCGAACAACACCGGTACCCTAACTACAGTACCACCGACAGACACGCCGCGTCTGACACGCACGCCACGACCGACAGACACGCCGCGTCTGACACGCACGCCACGACCGACAGACACGCCGCGTCTGACACGCACGCCACGACCGACAGACACGCCGCGTCTGACACGCACGCCACGGCCGACAGACACGCCGCGTCTGACACGTACGCCACGACCGACAGACACGCCGCGTCTGACACGTACGCCACGACCGACAGACACGCCGCGTCTGACACGTACGCCACGACCGACCAATACACCGCGGCCGCCGACGAGTACGCCGGAGCCAACGCACCGGCCGGAGCCAACGCAGCGGTCGGAACCGCCGAACGGACCGCCGAACCCGCCGGGCGGATCCTAGCAGCCGGGCCATCGATGCCAACCGGCACGGTGGAGTGAGTTGGCGCGCTTACTCCCGTTGCGATACCTGGCCGGCCCGCGGTCATCCTTCCCGGCGCCCACGCTGGCGGTTTCTTGGCTGCAGCTAGCTTCCTCCGCCGTTAGCGCTACTTGCCCAGTTACGGAGTGTCTTGTACAACTACATCTGCGCGCCCGAGATGCGGCGCGCGGAATCTTCCTAAGGAGAGGTAGCAACCAATGGCAAAGCAACTCATATTTGATGAAGAGGCCCGCAAAGCCCTCATGGACGGCATCGATGCGCTGGCGGACGCCGTCAAGATCACGTTGGGCCCGAAGGGCCGGAATGTGGTGCTGGACAAGCAGTTCGGCACCCCCACCATCACGAATGACGGAGTCACCATCGCCAAGGAGGTTGACTTGGAGGGTGCGTTCGAGAATATCGGCGCACAGCTCGCCAAGGAGATCGCCTCCAAGACCAACGACATCGCTGGTGACGGCACGACAACGGCGACGGTGCTCGGCCAGGCGATCGTTCGTGAAGGCCTGAAGAACGTCACCGCCGGCGCGAACCCGATGGCCCTGAAGCGTGGCATCGAGAAGGGGGCGGAAGCAGTTATCGCTCAGCTCCAGAAGGACGCCTCCAAGGTGACCACGCGCGAGCGCATGGCGCAGGTGGCGTCTATCTCGGCGGCCGACACGGAGATCGGCGACCTGATAGGCGAAGTGATGGAGAAGGTTGGCAAGGACGGCGTCATCACGGTTGAGGAGTCGAAAGGCATCGAGACCGAAACCGAGTTCGTCGAAGGTATGGCCTTCGACCGCGGTTACATTAGCCCATACTTCGTCACCGACTCAGAGAAGATGGAAGCTGACATCGAGGACCCGTACATCCTTATCACCGAGAAGAAGCTCTCAAACGTCAACGACATCCTGCCCTGGTTGGAAAAGCTCCTTCAGGTGAGCAAGAACTTACTGATCATCAGCGAGGACGTTGACGGCGAAGCGCTCGCCACGCTTGCGGTGAACAAGCTGCGTGGCACCATCAACGTTGTTGCCGTGAAGGCGCCTGGGTTTGGCGACCGCCGCAAGGAAAACCTTGGGGACATCGCCGCGTTGGTCGGCGCAACAGTTATCAGCGAGGAGCTGGGCCGCAACCTAGACTCCGTCCAGGTTGCCGACATGGGCCGCGCCCGGCGTGTTCTCGTCAGCAAAGAAGAGACCACCCTCATAGAGGGCAAGGGCAAGAAGGCCGCGATCCAAGCCCGCGTTGCCCAGATCAGGAGCGCGCTGGAGGCGACCACGTCGGATTGGGACCGCGAAAAGCTCGAGGAGCGACTCGGTAAGATCGCCGGCAGCGTGGCCGTCATCAAGGTGGGCGCCGCCACAGAGGTGGAGCTGAAGGAAAAGAAGCACCGCGTGGAGGATGCGCTGTCCGCGACCCGAGCCGCGGTCGAGGAGGGAATCGTCGCCGGAGGTGGTGTCGCCTACATCAACGCCGTAGCCGCTCTCGACAGGCTGGAGCTTAGTGGCGACGAAGCTACGGGCGTAGCGATCCTACGGCGCGGCCTCGAGGAGCCGCTGCGCCGAATCGCCGAGAACGCCGGTAAGGACGGCTCTGTGACTGTCCAGCGCGTCAAGGAACTCAAGAAGGGTGAAGGCTATGACGCCCAGGACGACGTGTTCGGCGACATGCAGAAGCGTGGCATCATCGACCCACTCAAGGTCACGCGCGCGGCGCTCGAAAACGCTGTTAGCATCGCTGGTATGGTGCTGACGACGAACTGCCTCGTCACGGATGTTAAGGAGGAGAGCGGCGCAATGCCCGGCATGCCCCCCGGCGGCATGCCTCCTGGTATGGGTGGCATGCCCCCGATGTAGCTCTTCCGCATCAGAGCGAACTCAAGAGCCGGCGTCCTAGACGCCGGCTCTTCTCATACGAAGCTAGGTGCTATGCTTTCGCTGTGACAGCGAGCGTGCTCTTCGTCATCGCCGAAATGACGCCGCTGGTGAAGGTTGGTGGCCTGGCAGATGTGGGCGGCGCGTTGCCCAGAGCGCTTCGAGAGCTAGGGCTGGATGTCCGTGTCGCGCTGCCGCTCTATGGATCGATCGACCGTGCCCGGGTTGTGAAGCAAAACGATCTTGTGGGAGGCGCGGCTCTCTGGACTATGGACGTGAACGGTGTGCCCGTATGCCTCATCGAGCACGAACCCTCATTCGGACGCGAAGCCGTCTACGGCTACGATGATGACGTGGAACGTTTCTTGGCCTTCAGCGAGGCATTGCTAGAGGCCAGTGAGAACATGGACTGGGAGCCGGACGTCATTCACCTCAACGACTGGCACCCAGGAGCGATGGCGACGAGGCTCGCAGCCAACACTGAGCATCCTTGGAGTCGGTGTGCTCTCGTCTCTACGGTGCATAACGTGGCGTTTACGGGCGAGTTTGACGACGCATTCGCGCGCCGTCATAGGTTCGACGCAGAACGGGAGCCTGCGGCTCGGAACATGTTGGGGCAGTCCGTTCTGCACGCGGATGCAATAACAACCACGAGTCCAACGTATGCAAGGGAACTCTTGACGTCCGATGCGGCGGGCGGTCTCGCAGGGTTGCTGGCGGCACGAAGCGAGCGCGTCCATGGCATATTGAACGGCTTGGACGCGGAAGCCTTTGATCCGTCAACTGACAAGTATCTAGCCGCGACCTTCGCCGCCGACGGTATCGAACGGCGATTGGATAACAAAACGGCGCTCCAAGCGGAGCTAGGGCTCCCCGAAGACGAGGATGTCCCGCTGATCGGCATGGTCTCGCGCTTGTTCTGGCAGAAGGGGATCGATCTGGCGGTAGACGCGATTGAAGTGCTACTCCAGACGCGATCGCTCCAGTTCGTAGCTCTCGGCCAGGGCGATGACGAGAACGAGCGGGTGCTCGTCGATCTGGCCGAGCGTCATCCGGATCGTGTTGCGGCGAAGATCGGCTTTAATGAACCGCTCGGGCAGCTCATCTACGGAGGCAGCGACATCTTTTTTATGCCGTCGCGGTACGAGCCCGGTGGAATCGGCCAGTTGATCGCGATGCGCTACGGTGCGGTGCCCGTGGTCCGTCGCACCGGCGGCCTGGCAGATTCCGTCAGCCAGTGCGAGGTCTCCCGTGATTTCGGAACGGGCTTCCTGTTCGACGATCCAACCCCTGAATCGGTGGCGGCTGCGCTTGAACAGGCCATCGACCTATACGAGGAACGCGCGGCTTGGCGTGCTCTCCAGCGTCGCGGCATGAGCCAGGACTTCTCATGGAGTACGACGGCCCAACAGTATCAGGACGTCTATGAGAGGGCGATCGCGCACAAGAAGTCCATGAGCGTGATGGGAGAAGCGTGATGCCGGAGCGAGTCTTGGCTGCGGGGGTCGATCTGGGCGGTACTAAGATCTACTCACTTGTGGCCGATGCCGATGGAAACGTCCTTGCCGATGACCGGCGTCCTACTCAGGCGGCCGAAGGCGTAAACGCCGTAATCGACCGGATCGTCGCATCCGTGCGACAGGCGCTCGACGAGGCGAACGTGGACACTGGAGAGATTGTTGGTCTAGGGATATCAACGCCGGGGCCGTGTGACCCACAACGCGGCGTTGTTACGGAGGCTCCCAACCTCGGGTGGAGTGACGTGCCTCTGGTGGACTTAGTAAGCAAAAAGCTCGGCGTGCCTGCCTTGCTCGAGAACGATGCGGCGGCCGCCGCATATGGGGAGATGAAGTTCGGCGCCGGCCGCGGAAAACGTCATATCCTCTACATTACGCTTGGCACCGGCATCGGCGGCGGCATTATTATCGATGGGCAGATTTACAGGGGCGCATCCGGCGCCGCGGGTGAAGTCGGCCATCTCGTACTCGAGCCCGATGGCGTCGCCTGCAACTGCGGCGCGCGTGGCTGCTTGGAGGCTCTAGCGTCCGGACCCGCGATCGCCCGAGAAGCCGCGGCCGCCGTGACAGCCGGGCGCAGCGACTTGATGGCTAAGTTGGCTGCTGGAAAAGAGCTCACGGCCGAGCTTGTGCTGGAGGCGGCGCAACAGGGCGACCCTGCGGCCAAGGACGTAATCGAGCGGGCCGGGCGTTACCTGGGGCTTGGGCTGGTGGGCCTCCTGAATGTCTTCAATCCCGAAGCCCTGATCCTCGGGGGTGGCCTCATCGGCCTTGGTGATCTCTATCTCGGTCCTGCGTTCGAGGCCGCTCGCGAGTGCGGGTTCGAGCAAGTCCTGGCGGATGTCACGATGACGACTGCCAAGCTCGGCGGGCGCTCGGGAGCGCTGGGAGCGGCGGCCCTCATGATCGACAGAAGCACTACGTAAGGGCAGGGCTGGACCCCAGTGCAGCGCCTAACCCGGCGTTGCTGCCCGCTCTTCCTGGAGGATTGGCTCCAGCACCTCGATGTAGCGCGCGAGCCGCTTCGCGACGTCCGCCGCGAGTTCATCAGAGAGATCGGTCTCCATGTGAATGGTCTCGTGTAGGCGAGTCCACTTCGAGGTCCACTCTTCCAGTTCAACGCTATCGCCTAGCTGCGCCTGGATTTCGATCGAACGCGGCGCTAGTGTCTCGGCCCAACGATAGCTCTCCTCGCGCTCGCCTTCGAAATGGAGCCCAAGCTCGATTTGGCGAGCCTTCCGCCGCACCCAGACCTCGTAGTGAACGTTTGGCTTCTCGAAGTAGACCTGCAGTAGGCTCCAGCGGATCCGCCACTCGTGATCGCGCAGGTCTTCCGGCAGCTGCTCCGGCAGGTTGTCGTAAACGACGTTCAGGAAATCTCTGATGCGCACAACGAGCCTATCATGGCAAACGCGCGGTAGACGGACAAGCGTGGCTGTGATTCGCCCGCGATCATACCCTCATCGCTATCGATCGGCTAGGCTTTCGATCATGCCGAAGACAGCGAAGCAACTCCTGGACTGGTTAGACCGAGAGGCCGCCGGCTTCGGCACAGCCACAACGCGTGAGTACTACCTGAACTATGCAGGGCTCAAGGACGACTTGACGCTGGCGCCGATTTACAAACGGTATGCCGCGCTGTTCAAGCGCAAGACGGTCGACCAGTTGCTTGCGACGAAGACGAAGGACGGGAGGCTCCCTAACCTGCGCGAGTTCGCCGTAGGAGGCTACCTGGAGCAGGCAGCTAAGCACCTGACCGAGGAGATCGCCGCCCGCGAGACGGCCGACTCTGTTGAGTGGGATGGCGAGGAAGTACCGTATCGTTCTATCCAGCAGATAGTCACGAACGAGCCGGACGCCGTTCGAAGGCGAGACCTCGACAGGCGTCGCCTCGAGCTCACGTCCGCGCAGAACCCCGCACGCGAACAGCGGTGGGACTTCCTCTACCAGCAGGCAAGAGACCTTGGCTATGCCAATTATATGCAACTGTGCGATCAACTTGGGTCCCTGGATCTACACGGCCTGCGTGAGATGATGGAGCGGCTCCTCTGGCACACGGAGA
>JADFPV010000021.1:0-3850 GCA_022562155.1 Chloroflexota bacterium | reverse complement strand
CGCCATATCGCGCGGCGCTAGAGCGTGAACTGCGCGCGATTGACGTCGATCCGACGCAGGCCGAACGGGGCGATTTGCTCCGCCTGTTTCGCTCACCGAAGTTCGACGAACTGTTCCCGGAGGACGGCATGCTGCCGGCACTAGAGGCCTCGCTTCGTGCGCTGGGTATCGACGTCGATAACCAGCCGAACGTCATCGTCGACGCGGAGGACCGGCCTCGAAAGTCTCCGCGGGCGTTCTGTTCGCCTGTGCAGATCCCGGAGGAAATCTATCTAGTAATCAGCCCTCACGGTGGCCACGACGACTATCGAGCGCTCTTTCACGAGGCCGGCCACGCTCAGCACTTCGCGCATATCTCAGGCGACCAGCCTTACGCCTACAAGGGCGAAGGAGACAACTCGGTCACGGAGGGCTTCGCCTTCCTGCTGGAGCATCTGCTGTACAACGAGCCCTGGCTCGAACAGCATCTGGGCATGACAGACCAGGCCGAGTACTTATCGCTCGTGCGGTTCCACAAGCTGTACTTCCTGCGCCGATACGCCGCCAAGCTGCTCTACGAACTGGAGATGCACAGCGCGGCCGACGTCCGCTCCTACAGCAAACTGTACGCTGACTTGCTCACCGCTCATGTCGGCGTGCGCTACAGCTCCGAGGATTATTTGGCCGATCTCGATGACGGCTTCTACGCCGCGCGCTACCTGCGAGCGTGGATCTTCGAGGCCCAGGTCCGGTCTGTGTTCATCCGGCGTTGGGGCGAACGGTGGTTCGAGAATGACGAGGCCGGTGCCATGTTGCGCGAGCTCTGGAGCCACGGCCAGCGTTACTCGGCCGTTGAGCTACTTCAGCAGTTGGGGGAGCCCGGCCTCGATGTCGGGCCGGTCATGGCGGACGTGGATAGCCTAGGCTAACGCTTGACAAGCCTGCGTTCATCGCTTTTTAATGAGACTTAGTCTCATGTCAGATTTGGACGTCATCATCCAACGACTCAGTATGCGCGGTCATCGCGTAACCGGCACCAGGCGCCGTGTGCTCGACGTGCTCGTATCGATGCCGGCGCATTTCACCGTCGAGGACGTCCTGCGACATCTGCCCGACGTCGGCCGGGCGACTGTGTTCCGCACGATGAAGCTGCTCCAGGACCTGAACCTGGTCTGCCGGGTGCTCATGGAAGATGGCAGCTTACACTATCGAATCAGCGCTCGTGGGCATCACCATCACCTCGTATGCCGGGACTGCGGACGCATCGAAGATTTCTCAAATTGCGACGTCTCGTCTCTGCTCGAACAACTCTCGGCGATTACGGAATACGAGATCGAAGGTCACTGGCTCGAGATATATGGGCGCTGCTCGTCCTGCCGATCGCTGACCAAGACCGCGGTGCCTGGATGAGAGGAACTCCATACTCGTTGATGAGACTAAGTATCACAGGGCTGGTTGGCGTTGTTCTGTTAGTCCTCCTCGCCTGCAGCTCGCCTGATGACGACCAAGCGAGCGGCGAGATCCGGGTGGTGGTAAGTCTCGAGATCTTCGCGGACATGGTGCGCAATGTCGCCGGCGACCACGCCGATGTGCAAGCATTGCTGCCATCGGGCGCGGACACCCACACGTATGAACTGCCACCGAATAGAGTTGCTAGGGTTGCCAGGGCAGACATCACGTTCATCAACGGCCTCGGGCTCGAAGAGGCATCAGAGGACGTGATCAGAAACAGCACGTCGGGGCCCGTGATCGAGTTGGCTGATGGACTACCAGTCCTCGATGCGGGCGACGAGGACGACCAGTCTGGCGGGAATCCCCACCTCTGGCTTAACGTGCAGCTAGCGGCGCGCTACGTGGAAACGATCCGCGACGCGCTGATCGAGCTGGACCCAGTTGGTCGTGCGGACTACCAGTCTAACGCGAAAGCGTATCTTGATGAGCTAGCTGTGTTAGATGAAGAATTCGTTGTGGCAGTGGAGGCCATACCCGCCGAGAACCGGAAGCTCGTGACATTTCACGATGCGTATCCTTACATGGCTGAGCGATACGGCCTCGAAGTCACTGCGGTCGTCGTGCCGTCGCCCGGTCAGGAGCCCAGCGCGCAGGCCATCGCTGATCTCGTGCGCGACATCGAGGGTCTGCCCGCGGTATTCAAGGAGCCACAGTTCAACGCGGAGGTCCTGGAGCTGGCTGCGGAGGACGCTGGCGTGCAAGTTCTCGATCTACTTAGCGACGCGTACGTCGATGGTGTTGACTCCTATGTCGATCTGATGCGTTTCAATATGAACCATTTATTGGAGGGACTTGGTGGAGAATAGCCAGAGCGCTCTCTCGGTTCGTGACATCTCGGCTGGGTACGACGGTACCGCCGCGCTGGAGGCGATAAGCTTCGAGCTTCCGGCTGGAACGCTTGTTGGGCTCGCTGGCCCGAACGGCTCCGGAAAGACGACCCTGCTCAAGGCGATCCTTGGGTTGGTCTCTCCCTGGCAGGGGTCGATCGAGCTATTTGGCAAGCCCATCAACGGCACACGAGATCGAGTCGGCTACTCGCCTCAATCGGAGCTCGTCGACTGGGACTTCCCGGTTACGGTGCGGGATGTCGTGATGATGGGGCGCTACGGGCGTCTGGGCCTCCTGCGGCGGCCGAAGGCCGCCGACCGCGACGCGGTCACCAGCGCGCTCGCTCAGGTTCGGCTAGAGGAGCTGGCTGAACGCCAGATCAGTGAACTGTCCGGTGGCCAACAGCGTCGCATGCTCATCGCGCGCGCGCTGGCGCAGGAGGCGGACCTCCTGCTGCTCGATGAACCGATGGTCGGGCTCGACGCGACGAACCAGCACGAGTTACTCGAACTGTTCGAGCGTTTGCGAAACGAGGGCAAAACACTGCTGGTAGCGACCCACGACTTGTCGTGCGTGGCAGCGTGCTTCGATCTGACGCTCCTACTCAACAAGAAGCTGGTAGCCTTCGGGCCGCCGGGTGAGATCTTCACGCCGGAACTGCTGAACGAGGCCTTCGCCGAAGATCTGCTCATGTTGCCGACCGAGGGCGGCGTAATGGTAAGCCATCACGGTCATGGCTGAGGTCTGGGGCTGGGTCGCCGACCCGCTGGAGTTCGAGTTTATGCAGCGGGCGCTCCTCGCAGTCGCGCTGGTCGGTGTGGTGAGCGCGGTTGTTGGCGCCTTCGTCGTCGTACGCGGAATGGCCTTCATCGGCGATGCGCTGGCCCACGCGTCGTTCGCGGGCGTCGCCGGCGCGTTCGCGCTTGGCGTGTCGATCTACCTAGGCGCGATCGTCGCGGCGGTAGCTACGGCTCTAGGCATCGGGTTCATTTCGCAACGGGGGCGGCTCCGGTTCGATACGACGATCGGCGTCCTGTTCGCAGGTGCGTTTGCGCTCGGGATCGTGATCGTGAGCCGGCAGGAGAACTACACGGCCGATCTCTTCAGCTTCGTCTTTGGGAGCGTGTTCGGCGTCAGTTGGGGTGAGTTGCAGGTCATGGCCGTGCTCGGGGCCATTGTCATCGCTCTAGTCACGCTGTTCTATAAGGAGCTGCTGTTCATCTCGTACGATTCGACCGTGGCCGCCGCTTCCGGCGTCCCAACGCGACTGATCGAGTACGGCCTGCTGGCCATCATCGCCGTGACTACTGTCGTCGCGCTGCAAGCGGTCGGTATCGTCCTCGTAATCGCGATGCTTGTCACGCCGGCTGCGACCGCGAGTCTACTCGTGAGGCGCCTCCACTACATGATCTACCTGGGCGTGGTGATCGCGGTAGCTTCGGCCGTGATCGGTTTGTACGTTTCTTACTATGGAGAAGTGGCCTCAGGCGCGTCGATTGTGCTGACGGCTACGGCATTCTTCGCGGCGGCG
>JADFPV010000083.1 GCA_022562155.1 Chloroflexota bacterium | reverse complement strand
TCCGCCACTTCAGACGCCCAAACGAGCAGCGTCGCCGCCGCCATAATCGAGATACCAAAGATCAACGCCTCGATCGTAGGATCGATGTGAACGTCCGCTATGCCTGTGATATCCAGCAGACGGAGCATTGGCCCAGGTGCCGCTATGACAGCAGCGACTGAGATCTGAAGCCAGTTCCGCACGTGGTTAATGGCCCCCTGCGGGGCCTTGGAATGTGACTTGTCGTCGGACATCTCTACACAGTAGGATAGGCCACGCCTGACCTACGTTCGAGTTCTGGGACATGTTTCGACTCCTAGTAGCACTTTCGATCATCGCCAAGGCCGGCCTTCTGGCCGTCTCGTGGATCATCTCCGAGCGCGTGCTGCACCCGCCGAGGAAGGCGGAGGACCACACACTTGACGACTTCGACCTGCCCGCCCGGGAGGTGATGTTCTTGAGCCGTGACGGGACCAGGCTGGCCGGCTGGTACGTCCCGGCAGGCGGCGCGCCTTCCCCTGGCATCGTGCTCTCGCACGGCCACGGGCGGAGCCGAGCCGAGCTACTCCCACATGCCAATTTCCTCCACCAGGCGGGCTATACCGTCCTGGTCTTCGACTACCGCCACCGAGGCGAGTCTGAAGGGACAGAGGTGACGATGGGCCTGCGCGAGCAGGACGACCTACAAGGCGCGATCGACTACATCGTCGTGCAGCCGGAGGTAGACGCTCGCCACATTGGCGTGGCGGGGCTCTCGATGGGCTCCGTTGTCGCGTTGCTCGTAGCTGCGCACGATGAACGGATCAAGACCGTCGTCGCCGAATGCCCGTATTCGGCCGCTGATGCCATCATGACACGCGCGCTTGAACACTTCTATCATTTGCCGCGCCTCCCCTTCGGCGTAGCGGCGAGATGGCTGATCGAACGCCGCCTTGGGCAATCGCTCGACGTCGCGGACGCCATCGACGTCATCCGCCGCATCGCACCACGACCCATCTTCCTCATCGCCGATGGGGCCGACGCTGTCCTCGGACCGGAGGAGACTCGGCACCTCTACGACGCGGCCCGCGAGCCGAAGCGCTTCTGGCTCGTCCCGGGCGCGGACCACTCCCGGGGCTGGCAAGCAGCCCCTGAGGAGTACGAGCGCCGCGTGCTGGAGTTCCTGAAGGAATCGCTGCGGCCCTCAACACCCTCTCTGCCCTCCTCGTAGCTTGACTGACCCTCACCGCCTCTCCGCCATCACCGCGAAGCCAACGAGTCCAGCACCGTCCCTTCCGCGTTCCTCAGGGTCGTTAGGGTAAAATAGGTGTCGCCACGGAGGCGGACATTATGAAATACGCATTAGCGGTTGTACTTGTTGTCGTGGGGCTTGGCGCCGGGACGTATGTTGGCGTTAGCGAGTTGCTCTTGGAGAGCGCTGAGCCGCCGAGCGTAGATGAAGCGGTCGAGGCGCTGAACGCCGATACGTTCTCTCCACGCTTCGACGGCGAGATCGCCGGGCTTACAATCGTTCCCAAGGAAGGTCAGGAGTATGCGTACGATACGCACTGCTCGACGCCACAGTGGGATGAATATGGCGGCGTGGAGGCCGGCTTTACGACCGGGACGGCGATCGATATTCCACCGATCTCAGGATTCGAAATCGTTGACCATCAGGTCGCATGGTGCGATGGGCGAGTCGCGTTCAACAGCGTGAGACTGACATCACCTGGCGATGATGCCTCCGTAACCATCGTTCGAGTCTTAGCCGACCCTGTGCTTCACAAGAACGTTCCGGCTGACCGTGTGACGGCGGCGACCGTGGACGGTCAGCAAGCGGCCCACATCAAGCCGCTTCGCTTCGACGATGGGCTGTTTGAACTATCTAGCGAGGAAGTGTACATCGTTGAGGACTTCGGCATCACCGCCATCTCCTTCCAAGGGCGCGGCGACATTCTTGATATCGCGAGGCAAGTCGTGGGAGCCGACCAATGAAAAGATACGGCTGATTGCGTTTCTGGCGGCTAATTTAGAGCTTCTGCCCGGAAACAGACGCGCCCCGATCTCTCGGGGCGCGTCGTCACTAAGCCAGCTACTAGTCGTTACGGAATAATAACCGCGCGCCGTACCTTGGTACCGACGCCTTCCTTCTGCCACTCAGCCTCTTCGAAGGCCCTGTTGATGTCCTCCAGCGGGTACTTGTCGTGCGAGACGACCTCCTCGTGTGGGTACTTGTTCTTGGTGCGCACCAGGAAGTTCAGCGCCTGCGGGATCACCCACGGGTCGTACATCACGACGCCGACGATGGTCTTGCTGCCCCAGACGAGCGACGAAGGATCGAACTCCATGGTGTTGCCGAAGCTGATGTTGCCGATCTCCAAGTACGTGCCACCGCCTCGCACCATCTGGAGACCCTCCGACACGGCTTGTGGGATGCCCACGAACTCCCCGACGACGTCGGCGCCGCGGCCGCCCGTTAGCTCCATCACCTTCTGAACGCGAGCCGCCACGTCCGGGACCTCGCTGATGTTGATCGTCTCGTCCGCGCCGAACTGCTTCGCCATCTCCAGCCTGTCGGCCAGACCGTCGATCGCGATCACCAGACCGGCGCCCATCTCTTTGGCGACGGCGCAGGCGTTCATACCCAGACCGCCGGCTCCCTGCGCCACAAACGTGTCGCCCATCTGCAGGCCGGCCTGCTGGAGGCCATAGGTCACTTGGGAGAGCGCGCAGTTCACGGGCGTGACCATCTCGTCGGAGAGCTCGTCCGGCACCTTGAAGACCCAGTGGCCGGAGCGAAGATAGTAGTAGGTCCCGTAGGCACCGTTGAACGGGCTCGGGCCGGCGGCCATCGCGGCGAGCTTGGCGGGACAGGCCGCGTACTCGCCCTTGTTGCACTGGTAGCAGCGATGGCACGGGTAGAAGTACGCATAGCAGACGCGGTCGCCTTCGGCCAGCGGCTGTCCTAGCGAATCGGTCGTGATGTTCGAGCCCAGTTTGGCGACGCGGCCCGTCATCTCATGCCCGACAACGCCGCCCGCCATCGCCGCGAACACCGGCGAGTCGCCTCGCCAGATGTGCAGGTCGGAACCGCAGACGCCGGCCATCGCCACCTTGATGACGATCGCCCCGGGATCGGGGTCGGGAATCTCGAACTCCTGAATCTCATAGCCCTGGCCCGGGCCTTTGAAGACGGCAGCCTTAGCTGTCTCAGCCATGTCTCTCCACCTTTCGCTTTCAGAGTCGCCCGCCACCAGCGCGGGCATGCGCTCGTATCTTGCAGTCGAGATGTGGATATGTCAAGGGCGACGCATACCCGTGCCTTAGCGCCCCTTGTACTCCGGCTTGCGCTTCTGCGCGAACGCGAGTGGCCCTTCGCGAGCGTCTTCGCTCTTCATCACCTTACTCGAGAAACTGTTCTCTTGCTTCAGGCCCTCCTCGAACGTCATGTCCAACCCGCGTATGGCCGACTCTTTGACGGCGCGCACGGCAAGGGGGCCATTCTCACAGATCGCCTCCGCGATCTCTCGCGCTTTCGGCATCACCTGGTCCGCTGGGACGACGTGGTTCACAAGCCCGTAGCGGAGGGCCCATTCGGCATCGAACCTGCCCCCGGTGATCAGCAGCTCCAGCGCGATGCCTTTTGGCAGCATGCGCGGGAGCCGTTGGGTGCCGCTGGCGCCAGGGATGATGGCCCGCGTTACCTCCGGCACGCCGAACTGCGCGTGCTCGGCGGCTACCCGGATGTCGCAGGATGCGGCGATCTCGAGGCCGCCGGCAAGACAGTAGCCGTTGATGGCGGCGATGATGGGCTTCCAGCACTCGAAGCCACGCGTGATCCCGCCGAACGGCGCGCGCGCGACTTCAGGGTCGAGCGTGATCTTGCCCGCCATCAACTCGGACATCGCGACCAGATCGTTGCCGGCCGAAAACGCGCGGTCTCCAGAACCAGTGAGGATGGCCACCCAGAGGTCGTCGTTGTCGTTGAAGTCCGTGAACGCCTTCTTCAACTCGAAGCTCGTTAGAGCGTCGATGGCGTTCATGCGTTCGGGCCGATTAATCGTGATGAGCGCGATGCGCCCGTCCGTCTCGAACAGGATCCTCTCGTAGCCGGCCATGACTTCCCCCTTCGGTAATGAGACTGGTTGTTGAATGCCTAACGGCGAGCTAGGATAGCATTCGATGAGGAGCCAGGTCTAGTGCGCATCACCGAGGTCAAACGACAGCTAGACGGGCGCGAAGAGTGCTTCGAGCTTAAGCTCGTCCTGCGAAGAACGCATCTCCTTATCGCAGAGTACAGATTCAAGAAGACGCTGCAGGCGGACGGATTTACGCTGCCTCGGGGTGCCCGGTCATATGGCTTCTTCTGGCCTCGACGGCCATACATCATGTATCGCATGTTGGACGCGTCTGGAAGCCTGATCGCCAACCGCTTCGATGCCGTTGAGGACGTGCGGCTAGCAGAGCGAACGGTCACCTACACAGACCTCTTCCTCGATCTCTGGGTAGGCCCAGATGGCAAGCCCCACCTGGAAGATGAGGATGAGGTCACGGATGCGGCCCGCGACGGCCTTCTCTCGCGCAGCCAGCTAAACAGGATCGAAAAGACCAAGGAACTGCTGCTAAGACGCCACTGGGTCATTGCCAGAGAAGCAGCTCGCCTGCTTTCGTAGAAGCGGGCTTGGTCGCCGGCTTCCGATTGTGCTGCTTATGCAAACCAACTAAGATTGAACCACTCTCGCGCAGCTCTAGGAGAAGCATGGCAGAATCAGACTCCCCCAAGCTGTACAACGTTGCCGTCGTTGGCGCCACGGGCGTCGTCGGGCAGAAGTTCTTGCGCATTCTCGCGGGCCGCCAGTTCCCGCTCCGCAACCTGACGCTGTTCGCCAGTAAGCGATCGGCAGGCAGGAGACTTGGCTTCGGAGAGACCGAGATAGAGGTTCAGGAGATAGGCCCGCGCTCATTCCGCGGGGTCGACCTGGTGTTCATCTCGGCTACGGATGAGATCAGCCGGACCATTGGTCAGAGTGCTTCGAAAGCAGGCGCCGTTGTCATCGACGATAGCGGCGTTTGGCGGATGGAGGAGAACGTTCCTCTAGTCGTCCCCGAGGTGAACCCTGACGATGTCGCCAGGCATGAAGGCATCCTCTCGATTCCGAACTGCGCGACGACGCCGCTGGTGATGTCGCTCTGGCCGCTGCACAAGGTGAACCCGATCAAACGCTTCACCGTAGCGACCTACCAGTCCGTCTCCGGCACAGGCCAGGCTGCCATCAAGGAGCTGGCCGAGCAGACGCAACGAGTGCTCGAAAACCAGCGCGCCGCGCCGCACGTCTACCCGCACCAGATCGCGCATAACGTCCTGCCAGAGATCGGTTCCTTCAAGGACGACGGCTACACAAGCGAGGAGTGGAAGATCGCGGTCGAGACGCGGAAGATCATGCACGAGCCGGAGCTGGCCATCTCCGCGACCTGCGTGCGCGTGCCCATCTACGTCGGTCATAGCGCGGCCGTGCACGTCGAACTGAGCAGGCCAATGGAAGCCGAGGAAGCGCAGGGCCTGTTCCGGGAAGCGCCGGGCGTCTCCCTTCAGGACGACCCGTCGATTAGCCTCTACCCGCAGCCGCACACGGCCTCCGGCCGCGACGAAGTGTTCGTCGGACGGATCAGACAGGACAGCTCGCATCCGAACGGGCTCGCCTTCTGGACGGTCTGCGACAACCTCCGCAAAGGAGCAGCGCTCAACGCTATTCAGATCGCGGAGGAGCTGATCGCCCAGGGCGTGATTTAGGACGCCAGACCAGCGGGCCAGGCCTTAGCCTGGCAGACCGATCGTCCATCCTCTGCTATACTCCGCTTACCACAACCCCGGTGCTTTGATGCCAGAACTTGGACGCTTGATCACCGCCATGGTTACGCCGTTCTCCGAGGACGGCGCGGTAGACTACGACGGCGCGCAGCGGCTCGCCCTGGCATTGCTCGACTCCGGCAGCGACGGTGTCCTGGTTGCCGGCACGACCGGAGAGGCGCCGACACTCACGAACGACGAGAAGCTGCGCCTCTTCGAGACGGTGAAGCAGACCGTGGGGGATCGCGGCGCCGTTCTCGGCAACACCGGCAGCTACAGCACGCGGGAGAGCGTCGAACTGACGCGCGCAGCTTCCAGCACTGGCATCGACGGAGTGCTGGCTGTGACGCCCTACTACAACAAGCCCACGCAGGAAGGCCTGTTTCGCCACTTCGAGGCGATCGCGAGCGCGACGAGCCTCCCAGTGGTGATGTACAACGTGCCCGGCCGGACTAGCGTCAACATGACGGCCGACACTGCGGTCCGTCTCTCGCAGATCGACAACATCGCCGGGACCAAGGAAGCCAGCAACGACCTCGGTCATATCCGCCGCATCATCGAGGAGTCGGCCGATGGCTTCCTCGTCTGGAGCGGTGCCGACGAGGATAACCTCGCCATCGTTAGCGCGGGCGGCTTCGGCGCCGTCAGTGTCATCTCTCACCTCGTTGGGCGACAGGTTTCCGCCTTGATAACAGCGGCGGCGGCGGGTCAGGACGATGAAGCGGGAGCCATCCATGAGCGCTTGCAGCCATTGATCAAGGCGCTCTTCACCGTCTCAAACCCGATTCCGCTCAAGTACGCGATGAATCAGATCGGCTTCCCCGTGGGCGGCCTTCGACTGCCCCTCTGCGAGCCCGATGACGAAACTGGTGAGCAGATCATGGCGGAAGTGCGCCGCCACACGATCGATTTGGCCGTCGCGGTTTAGGGCGGAACGGCCTCCCCGGCCGGAATCGACAGCTTCTCCGCGAAGACTCCAGGGCGGAGGCGGCCCTTCTCGTCGAAAAAGTCGTCGACAATACTTTCCGCGAGCGCTTCACCCTGTTCGAGCAACTGCGAAACCTGGCTCAGGTCACCTACCGCTGGTCCCCGCTCGACAAGCGGTTGGACCAACGTGATGCGGTTGTCGGCGCCCAAGCGTCTTATGTCGCGCTCAACACGATCGCGGTGAACGATGTCGACGGTTCTCGTGATGACGTCCATGACGCTCGCAGGGTCCGGCCGTCCGAAGCAATGCGAGAGGTCGATCGCCAGGATGTCCTTGGCCCCCAGCTCTACGGCGGTGTCGAGGTCCAGGTTGGCGATGACGCCGCCGTCTACGTACGACCTGCCGTCTATCTCGACCGGGCTGAAGACGCCCGGAATGGCTGTCGACGCGAGCACCGCCTCGGACACAGAGCCTTCATGGAAGACGTGCTTGCGACCTGTTTCGAGATCGGTCGCCGTAATGTAGAGCGGTATCTCCGTTGCGGAAAATTCGTCGATCACTGTGTGGTCAGCGATCAGCCCGCGCATGAAGTCGTTGTTAAACAGGTAACGTCGACGGGCCAAGAGACGGAGGGCGAACCGGACCGGATTCACTCTGATGTAGCGCTCGTCCTCCAGACTCCGCCAGACATCGGCAAGCATCTCAACGCCAATTTCGCCAGGGTGAAACGCCAAGAACGCGGCGTTCAGCGCGCCAACGCTCGTGCCCACGATACTTGAGGGCCGGAACCCGCGGCGGACCAGGACGCGCAGGATTCCCGTCTGGAGCGCGCCCATGGAGCCGCCGCCGCTGAGAACCAGCGTTGGCTCCTCATGATGGCCATTGCGCTTCAACCACATCTCTAACTTCTAACGTTGAATCCGGCGGACCATTCCGCACGTAACGGCTGCTCGCCTTTCAGTCGCATTATACCCTCAGGTTGCCCCGACCCAGGTGGTCTGGGTTTTACAGAACGACTTCTGGCCTCCCTCAAGCGGGCCGTATGGCCCTAGGCCCGTATTCAAGCCAGCAGTAGGCTTGAGACAGAAGCTAGAACCCCTATCCAGGGGGTACGAATTGGAAGGAGGAAGGTTCGATGACGACGCTACAGCGAACGGAACTACCGCCTCAGGAGACTGAATGGTCGGCAGAGGTGGCGCACCGAGTGCTTCCGACGGTCGTAGTTGGG
The DNA here is from genome assembly GCA_022562155.1 of Chloroflexota bacterium. GTDB lineage: Bacteria > Chloroflexota > Dehalococcoidia > DSTF01 > RBG-16-68-14 > SZUA-185. The sequence continues at coordinate 4,030 of JADFPV010000083.1, read as the reverse complement.
CTTCGCCTGACGATGGGCTGGATCTTCGTCTGGGCCGGGTTCGACAAGCTGATCCGCGGGTTCAGCGCCGAAGGGTTCCTGGTTCACGCAACCAAAGGTCCGCTCAGCGGCATGTTCCAGAGCATCGCGCAGTCTCCTTCGAGAACGATGCTCACACGCTGGAAAACGTCCGGACCAGCCGGGTGTTCACAGTCAACCTCCTATCCCAGGACGAGCACAGCATGGAACTCGCGTCTAGGTTCGCCGAGCCTTACTGCGGCGCTAAGGTCAAAGGACGAGCGGGAGCCGCCGCGACCGAGATTCACCACAAGCTAGAGGGAGTCGAGCATACCAAGACAGCGAACGGCTGTCCTGTGTTAAGCGCTGCCATGGGGTGGTTGGAGTACAGCGCTGAGGAGTTTGTTCCAGCCGGCGATCACACAATCGTCATTGGGGCTGTGCTGGACGGCCGGCTCGTTCGGGAGGCTGAGCCCATCGTGCCGCTGGTACTCGGGTTCGTAGTTGTCGGCGCGGGCATCTACCTGTTGACCGAAGCGCAGAGCGCCAAGCAGGAGGTATTCGACGCGCTCGCGAGCGAACACATCATCACTCCAGCGGACGCGACCATTCCAAACGCCCAGGTTACCGACGCCGAAACAGCCAGGTCGGAGATGGAATGGTTGGAGGCCTCCTACCTCGGACTCACGGACGGGAAGCGTTACGCCGAACTCGATCGCGGCGACCCAAACCTCGAGCTTGTCTTTGAGGCGATGCAACTCCGGACGAGCCTCAATCTGGCCGTGGTGGAAATCAGGGTCGCGGAACTCGCGATCGCCCTGAGCGTCATCATCATTGTCGAAGGAGGCATCTTCGTCCTCTTCATGACGCCGACCGTCTACTACTCCGCGCAAGTCGCGGATCACGACAAAGAGTGGATAAAGCGGGAGCGCTTGTAACGGGGCGGCACGCTTGCCACGCCTCCGGCCACGAGGTATGCTGTACATATACCCCTACCCAGGGGGTATGGGTTAGGAGCAATGATATGCAAACCACGACCAGCCAAGACGCCCTCAAGCGTCTCAGCTACATCGAAGGGCATCTCGGCGGTGTACGCCGGATGATCGAGGAGGACACCTACTGCGTGGACGTCCTCAAACAAACATATGCCATACGCAAGGCAATTGAGAAGCTGGAAGGCGTCCTTCTCGAGGGTCACCTGCACACCTGTGTCGTCGAGGGTGTGAAGGATGGCCGCGACGAGCAGGTGATCAGTGAACTCGTCGACCTGTACGAACTAGCGAATAAGTAGGCGTTCAGCGACGCTTTTCACAAGAAGGCTGGGACACCGTGAAGCAGTTCAAGAGCGGGACCGGGAAGGATGAGAGCCACGTAGGATTTAGGGTCATCTTCGGCACGCTGGGGATCCTGACTTACCTCGTCCGGCTGTACTACATGCGGAGGGGCAGCGAGTCAGGTCAAACGATCTCAAAAACCCGGGAAGAGCGGTTCACGATGCCCCTGCTATCGTCTATCAGCGTGCTGGGGACAATCGCGGGGCTGGTACACGTCTTTGCGCCACAGCGTATGAGGTGGGCTGCCCTGCCAACGCCAACATGGTCGCGCTGGGTCGGCGTGGGGCTAGGCATTATCGGTCTGCCATTGTTTGCCTGGACTCATCAGGCGCTAGGGAAGAACTGGGCTATGGCACTGGCGACCAAAGAAGAGCACTCCCTGGTTTCCAGCGGACCCTATCGCTGGATTCGACACCCAATGTACAGCGTAATCTTTCTTCAACAGCTCGCCTCTCTTCTTCTGTCCGCCAACTGGGTCATCGGCATAGCTGGCCTAGGGATCAGCGTTCTGTGCGTCGCCAGAGTGGGCAAAGAAGAGGGGCTCATGACCGAGGAATTTGGCGATCAGTACCGGGCCTATATGGAGCGCACGGGGCGGTTTCTCCCGCCCATGATGCTGCAAGCGAACGTATTCGGGCCGCTAGTAGAAGGAGCGACGCCGTGAAGTACACATACCGATTCCGGGTTGAAGCTCCTGTTGAGGCCATCTATCAAAGTGTTCTTTCGGCTGAAAGATGGCTATCTTTTGTGCCCGGCTATCAGGGTTTGGAATCGGGAGATCCCAATTGGCCTAATACAGGTTCATCCATCGTCGTCCGTTTCCGGTATGGTTTCTGGGCGTTTCGGTTCGAAGACACTGTGATCGATCATGAGTATGGGAGCCGTTTTCACCCATATGAGGAGGGCTTAGGGGGTGCCTACATCGATGATGTTGAATTACTTTTGCAAGAGGAGGACGGAACTACCAAAGTTACGCTTATCAGAGACGTAAAGGCTAGATCCATCCTAGTATGGATCTTCTTGGTCCTGATTTCTCCCATCAGCAGATGGATAACGCCCCTCATCGTCAAAAGAAGGATTAAGGCAATGGTCGAGAGGTCTGAGTCTTATTAGCCGTTTCTCAGGCCTCTACCTGTGAGGGCCAGGGGAGGGCAGGAGGCAACGATGGCGATAGATCCGGTCTGCAATATGGTCGTGGATGAGCGGGAGCCACCAGCGACCGCTACCGTGGCAGGTAGTACCTACTACTTCTGCGCAGCAGAGTGCAAGCGAGCCTTCCTGGAACTGGGCCTAGGAGGTGAGGCGGAGATCCAACCAAGGGAACTTGTCGATCGTCAAGGGAAGCCCGTCTCCGCCCAGCCTATCCCCACGGGTGTGGTCGCTATCCTCTTCACGGATGTGCAGGACTCAACACAACTGATGGAGGAGCTAGGCCAGGAAACGGCCCAGACGATAATACTAAACGAACTTGACGGACAAGAGGAAGCCGTTCGGCGTCACGGAGGCTATACCGTGAAACGGCTCCGTGAAGGTGACGGGATGATGGCCGCTTTTGCGGCGCCCAGCCCGGCGCTCCTCTGCGCTGTCGATGTGCAGTCCGATGACGGAAGGGAGGCGAAGGTGCGCGTTCGCATCGGCCTGCACGCTGGTGAGGTTCTGGTGGACGGAGATGATTACTTCGGCAAGACGGTGATCATGGCAGCCCGGATCATGGGGCGCGCAAGCGGCGGTGAGATCGCTGTGTCTGAGGGGTTTCGATCACTCCTCGACCCGCCCGCTGGCTGGCGCTTCGGACCCTCGCGAAAGGTTCGGCTCAAGGGCTTTCCCGGCTGGCAACGCATCTCCATGCTGGACCAAGACAAGCCTGTTAACAGCGCTAGGAATACGGAACGATGAGTTGGTACGATTTCATCTCACCTCTCTATGACGTTGGGTCTGCGGGATCCGGCAAGGCTCGCAGGGAGGCAGTTGCGCAACTGCGGCTCAGCCCTGGCGATGTTGTACTCGACATCGCCTGCGGGACAGGGCTGAACTTCCGCCACATCGAAGCCGCCATCGGCCCCGGGGGACTCCTCATCGGCCTGGACTACTCGTCGGGGATGCTGGCAAAGGCTCGTCGAAAGGTGCAGCGCCGCAGGTGGGAGAATGTCCGGCTCATCCAGGCCGACGCCCTCACCCTGTCTACGGAACTGCTCAAGGAGCAGGCTAGTGTCGGGCGGCTCGACAAGGTGCTCTGCACCCTCGGGTTCACCGTGGTCCCTGACTGGGAGGCGGTCTTCGAGCACTCTTGGGCGCTGCTCAAGCCGGGCGGACGGTACGCCATCATGGACTGGTGGCTGGAACGGCGGAACCTGTTCGCTCGCTTTCTGGAGCTCATCTCTCACGGGGAGGTCGGGCGTCGGTGCTGGGCCCCGCTGGCGGAGAAAAGCGAGGACTATAGCCACACCACGTTCATCCGCGGCATGGTGTTCGTCGCCGCCGGGACGGTGCCCGGTGCGGCTCTGTGAGGTGTGGTGGAGGGAGAACGGATGATGGAACAGCAGATAACTGGAGGTGGCAAACAACGGAGGCACGGCCTTCTCATGCGGTGGCTCCTTCGAGCTCCAGTGCTCCTGTATCGCATCGGCCTGGGCGGACTGATGCCGGGCCGGTCGATGTTGGGCGGACTGATGCCGGGGCACTTGATGCTCACTACCGTA